>JANYDD010000010.1 GCA_025359945.1 Bdellovibrio sp.
CGCTTTTACAGCGCGTACTCTCATATCTTCTAGGGTTTGATGGTCTAATTTTCTGCCGTCAGTTTTTTTCATAACCAATTAAAACATATCTGAAAATTAAATCAATGTTTATGTATACTATCTAACGCACTTATTAATATAACTACGAAAATCTAGAGGTAATGTGAAAGAGATCTATTATTACACTATAAATGAAAGAGATGAAAGTGAAGACGGAATCCGAAACTGTGAATCGCTTGAAAGACGAGCTCTTTTCCATGATCGAAAAAACCATGGAGAAGGAAGCAATCAGCCAAGGGGAAATGGCTCAGAGACTGGGAGCGCAGAGATACAACATCAACAAAGTGATGCGCGGGAAATTTGCTGTCACTTTGGATTTTCTGGTCAGGATGGCAGAAGCTCTTGGGCTCGAAGTGGAACTGAAGACCAAGAAGGTGAAGGACTGATTGAAGGAGTCTCGCCGTAGGCCGACCTCCCCGGAGGAAGTCGATTCGGCATGGCGACAAGGAACTTGAAATTAAATTTGAACTAACGGAGTTAAGCGAAGATGAAAACAAAAAACGAGTCGAGATTCTCGCCCGGCACATCCTCCGAGTCGTGGAGGAATACCAACAAAGGGATGCGGGTCATAGAAAAAGGCCAGCGGCCTAACGCTGGACCTCTTTTCAAAATCGCGGGCTATGTGCGGCTCTCGCCTTCGGGCGACGAGCGTGAAGAGGGCTCACTCGTGTCTCATCCTCAGCGGATCAAACAGTTTGTTGAAAGCAAAAATATTCAAAATGATGGCACATGGGGCGAGATCGTCGATTGGTACGTGGACAAGGACTTTTCTGGAAAAGATATGAACCGGCCCGCGTTTCAGCGAATGCTCGCCGATCTTCAATCAGGCCGTGTCAATGCTGTAATTGTAACCGAGCTTTCCAGACTCAGTCGATTCGTGAAGGACTTTTGCGAAATTCAAGAATTTTTCAAACTGCATCGAGTTGCTTTTTTTTCGCTTCGGGAGAGTTTCGACACATCAACCCCAGCCGGAGAATTGATGCTTATGCAATCAATTGCTTTTGCTCAGTATGAAAGACACAGCATCGTTGATCGTATTAAAAAAGGAGCTCGCGCCCGCGCGGAACGTGGTCTTGCAAACGGATATATCCCGCTCGGATTTAAGCCCGTTGAGCACAAACCCAATTACCGAGAGGTTGACGAATCAGAGCGCATCTGTGTGGAAATGATTTTCCGAAAGGCGCTGGAACTGAAGAAGCTCAATCACTTGATGAAATACTTAAACGAAAATGGCTACCGCACGAAAGAGTTCGTCACAAAGGCAGGAAAGAAGGCCGGCGGCCATCGTTGGACGCTGAGTTCTCTTTACGCGGTTCTTACAAATCGCTCCTATATTGGTGAGCGAGAAGTAAATAAGCGCTTTCGTAGCGCCGATCAAACCACATTAAAGGACGAAGATCGCTATTTTTATGTGGATGCTCACTGGCCGGCCTTAGTTTCAAAGGAGCTTTTTTACGATGTACAGAGACTGATGGAGCAAAATCGAAAAAAAGCCCGGAAGTATATTCATGAGTATCGTTTGACCGGACTGATCCAGTGCTCAGAGTGTGGTGCGTCCATGGTCGGAAAATCTGGCACGGGTAAGAATGGAAAGTATTTTTATTATGGACACAAAAGAAAGATGCTCACTCAAGGAGATACACATCTTCATCGTTGCAAGATCGAAAATATTTCGGCGCCAATGCTAGAAGAGACGATTATCGCCCGGCTTAAGGATTTATCGGACGACCACGAATTACTGGCGGAATTGGCCCGCGTCTCTTCTTCAGAATCTAGAGCAAAAACAGTACATCAAAAGTCTTTGATTGGGGCCAAAGAGCAAGAGCGCCGGAAGCTCGACCAGAAATTGAGTAATCTGTACGATTCAATTGCCGATACCGAGGACAGGACCATAAGGGCGGGATTGTCAGAAAAAGCCAAAGAAGTGCAGACTCAATTGGGTCAGGCAGAAGAGGCATATTTGGTTTTGACTGAGGAGTACGAGAGCCGAAAAAATGTTGTAGACGTGTCGGCGGCCTTTGAGTTTTTGAAAATATTTAGGGAGGGTGCATTTGAGAGTCAGCCCGTATCAGTTCAGACTGAAATTTTGAGAATGAGAATTCGACGGATTGTGGTTCAAGACGACGGCATAACCGCCGAAATTTATGGGCGGAAGCCAGAATTGATTTTACTGGGTTCTGAGAAGGGCCAAAAAATAAAAAACCCGACTGTGCCTGGTGGCACCCGGTCGGGTGTTCTTACCGATTTCAATTTGGTCGGGGAGACAGGATTCGAACCTGCGACCCTCTGGTCCCAAACCAGATGCGCTACCAGACTGCGCTACTCCCCGAACAAGTTTTAAGTCTTATAGATCCCGGCTCTGAAAGTCTATCCTTTTTAGGTGAAGGGACCTTGCTTTTGGAAAACAAAAAAAGTGAGAATTAATTTTGGGGAAAAATATGTTGGCTCGGCACAAAGGGTTAGTCGTCTTTTTTATTTTGTTATTTGGGGTTTTAAGTTTTTTTTTAATTCAAGAACCCCATTCACCGTGCGACACCACCTTCGAATCATTTAGAAAGGCTCAGGAAGGATTTCTATTTCCAAAAACGATCAAGAGCGTAACGCGGCAACCGCTATACAAAAAAACAATTGAAATGTGCAAACTAGGAAATAGCCCAGGCGCTTGTTACGAGCACTTTAACGGCCTAAAAAAAGTAATGCGCGATGTCTCTGGAATCCCAAACTCTTGCGGCGATCATCTTTCAAAACTTCCCGAGCTTTCATCATTGATCAGCGAAAATCTTAAGCTGATGATCGAAATCGCTTGGGGTGAAAGTCCCCCGGCCTCGAATTATGAAAAAACCAATTGGTTAGAGGCCTCGGATCTAGCTTTGTTTTGCCAACTGCGCGATGAATGGATTCGATTAGCTGGCGACGAAAACTACACCGAATTTAAAACCAAAATTCAAAATGGGCTTCCCGGAGAAAAACCTACTTTTGCCGACGGTGAGTGCACGAATTGTGATCGACGAAAAAAAGCCATCCAGCTTTTGTCGATCGAGGAGATCTGGAAAGTCAGCCTGCTTTCTCTGGACTGCCGCCAATACCGCTAAAAATCTTTGAAGGTTTCAGCGAAAGTTCAAGCCACTCGCAACTGTGTTGCTGAACCTTGGCGCGTCCCAACAGCACGATGTCAGGATTGTTGCGGTGAGTGATCTTAAAAAAACTTTTATAAGAACGCTGAAGTCGCCAGTCATTGGGATTCAGCCCAAAAGTTTGCAGTCGTTTGCTTAATCTTTCTTGAGTTGTGTCTTGAATACTTGCCGACATCCGTTTTTCCCCCATTTGAATGCTCTGAATTGGAGCGTTTTGTTTTAAACAGATGAAGTTGCAATCGGAATGCCAAGATTCAAAAATTGACTTTAGAGTCTGTCATTGGCTTTGATGAGGTATGAACAAATATCGGCTTTATCTTTTTTTGCAGGGTCTAACAGTGATCTTGGTTTTAGGGCTTTTTAGGTCGATCCCCGAACGACAACTAGCGGGTCTTATTGCCGGAATCGTGTTCTTGTCGGTATCAGCTGGAATTTGTATTTATGAATTTAGATTTGGACAAAGTTTTAGGTCTTTGACCTTTTGGGGAACTTTAAGCTTTTTATTATTTTCCGGACTCCCACTCTTTTTTTTAAGAATTGTAAATTGGGGAGTTCCGTTTGAAATGATTCAATGGGGCCCTTTTTCTGGCCCGCAACTTCACACAATTTCCAACGTCATTTTTTTAATCATGCTGTTGGCAATTTTTGTGGATTCTTTAAAAGCTAGATTTCAAAAGGAATCGGAGAAATAGCTTCAGGGCGACCAGCCGTATCATAGGAATGACTGCCGGTTGGTACCAACGCTAAGTTACGAGCTTTCTTGATTTCTGCAGCTAATTTCTTTTGAAAAGTAATGGACATTTTTGAAATTCGAGCAGGAGTGATTTTGCCGCCATCAGTAATAAAACGAGCCAAAAATGTTGGATCTTTATAATCAAATTGGATTTCGCTTTTACTTTTTGAGTTTTTAGAGATTCTTTTCATCAGGGATCCTTCTTTCTTTATTGTCTTTAGTTCTTTTTTAATTCGTTCTTTAACTACTGTACCTTAAGCCAAATCACCTTAAGCCGATCTATGTAAAGCCAATCTAAGTTAGGCTACTCTTTGTAAAGCTAAGCTACATAAAGCTACGTCTTTAATTTGTCTTTTGGTAACCATTCTAGAAACCATTCGTAAAAAAATATTTTTGCCGAAGTAGATTTACCAAATCAAAGATTGGTTGTGATCTAACGTCAACAGAGATTAGGGTCTACTCTATTTTTGATTTGCCAACAAGCGGCTTTTCAGACTAATAAAATCTTTCGGCTTCAGACTGAATCTGAAATGGAATCAAACACGGGGTATTTATGAGTCGTTGCGAGCTTAGTGGTAAGGGTCCAGTTGTTAAAAACTTGGTCAGTCACTCGAATATTAAAACAAAAACAATTGCACAACCAAACGTTCAAAAAAAGCGGATTATGAGTCGTGCATTAAACGAAATGGTGCGACTTCAAATATCAACTAGCGCTATCAAGGATATGGAACACATGGGCGGGTTCGATATTTATATTCTGAACCAGGACAATAAAAAGTTGTCGCCGCGAGCTTTGACCGTGAAAAACAGAATTTTGCGAAAAATTAAGCCCAAAGTTGGTGCTAAGCCGGCAGAAACAGCTACAGAAACAGCACTGACCTCAAAAACTGCAAAAGCCTCAAGAACCCCTGCTAAAAAAGGATCAAAAGCATGAAACTGAAAGTAAAAAAAGGATCATCAGTTGAAGTGATCGCCGGGGCCGATCGAGGGAAAAAAGGCGCAGTGATCGAGGTTTTGCCTCAGTCCTTAATGGTTAAAGTGCAAGGTGTGAATATGAAAACCCACTTTGACAAAAAAGATGGTATCCTAAAGTCCGAAGGTTTTTTCGATTATTCTAACGTTCGTCTGGTTCAGCAGGCTGCAAAAGCGGCAACAAGGAAAAGTCCTAAAAAATCAGAGTCCAAGTCGGCTTAAATTCCTTCTTAGTGATCGAAAAACTTCTTGAGTTTGCGGCATCTCATACCGATACATTTGTCATCGGTTGAGAGTCGCATATCGCCGTACATCGCCTTAGTACGTCTAGGAGGGATCGTGTCGAGATTATCAAGTAGTAAAATGGTGGTCGTTTCGGTCCTGCTTTTCATTGGGTTTGGTCCCGTTGGAGCGAAAGCAGAAAACGAGCCTTCAAAAAAGTCAATAAAATCAGTCAACGCTAGTCCAGAGGAATTGAGTTCAGAGAAATACACTTTTTGTCGGGGCAGTTCCAAGTCCAGGACTATAAAAGTCGTTCAAAAGAAAAACGGTTGCCAAACGATTTATTCCAAAGATGGTGATGAAAAAGTGATGGCTACCGCCGCGTCAGTTGATGTTTGCAACGGTGTTCTTGCAAAGATTCAAAAAAATCTTGAGGAAAATAGTTGGTCTTGCCAGGATATCTCAGATTCCCGAATTTCTTCCTTCTAAGGTTGCATGATGAAAGGTTGCATGACGAAAGATCTTTCCATCGCGATCGCCCAAATGAAGTCTTCTGATCAGTGGGAAGAAAACCTAGATCAAATTTTTTCTTTGTTGCAAGATGTTCGGCCGCCAACAACTTGTGTCTTTTTTCCAGAAAACTCAATTTATTTTCGTCTGCAGGAAAACGCCGAAGTCGCCGCTTTTGAATTAGACCATCCGGCTTTCGCAAAGTTGTCAGAATGGTCAACTTTGAACAAAATTTGTCTGCATCTTGGATCGGTGCCACTACTGACATCCAAAACCCCCCGAGAACTTCAAAGCGCTTCGATTTTCATTCAACCGGGTCAAAAGCCTGAGCATACCTATTCAAAGATCCATCTTTTTGACATTGATCTTGAAGGTCAAAAACCGATTTATGAGTCTAAAATTTTCAAATCGGGAAAAGGACCAGGCATAATTAAAGTGAACGACTTTCAGCTGGGGCAAACGATTTGTTACGACCTCCGCTTTGCCGAGCTTTTCAGTTATTACGCAAAACACCAGGTCGATGCTGTCTTGGTCCCAGCCGCATTTTTAAAAAAAACCGGAGAGGCCCATTGGGAAGTTCTGGTTCGCGCACGTGCCATTGAAAGCCAATGTTATATTATTGCAGCGGCCCAGGCTGGAGTTCGAGAAACGTACGGGCGAGCCATGGTGGTCGATCCATGGGGAAACATCGTGGCCGAAGCCACAAGTTTACAGCCCCAAATTTTACATGCGGTTTTGTCGCGTGACCTTATCCAGAAAGTGCGCCGGCAAATGCCTGTTCATAGTCATCGAAAAATGGGGCTTCTAAAAAGTCTGATGACTTTTTTTTTGAACTGAGATTTCATAAGTTCAGAGATGAAAAAAAAATTAGGTTTTTGGGTTTTCTTTTTTAGCTTTTTAGCAAATTTATCATTGCTGTCTGCAGCCCAGGCAGAAACGCCAGCGGACAATCCCCTAGAAAATGACATTAAGGTGCGTGCGAAAAAAAGACTCTATCCCGGCGGACGGGATGAGGAGTCGCTGAAAATTCAGACACCTTTGTTGATCCCGACGCGAAAGAAAGAAGTCGACTACCAGTCAGAACTGCAGGTCGATCAAAAAAGCCAAGGCAGCGATTCGGCGCCAGAATCCACACCGGCCACCGAAGAACCGCAAGATTAGTTTTTTCCCCAGGAGATTTTATGAGTTCAGAAGTGATGGAAGTAGATGTTCTGATTATTGGCGGCGGATCAGCAGGCTTGGCGTGCGCCTATAAACTAAGCCAACTTATTGAAACCCACAACCGGCAACTGGACAACGGCGAGGTCATGGGCCAGAAAATGGATGATCTAAATATCGTCGTGCTTGAAAAAGCTTCAGAGATTGGCGCTCATAGTTTATCTGGCGCAGTGATGAACCCGATCAGCTTGCAGGAGCTTATCCCTGATTTTAAAGAAAAAAACTGTCCTCTTGATTCAGAAGTTAAAGAAGACTCGGTGTACTATTTATCGGAACACAAGGCGATTCGTGCTCCCATCACACCGCCCCCTTTTCATAATAAAGGGAACTACATTATTTCGATTTCAAAATTCAATCGCTGGTTAGCTGAGCAGTGCAATTCCAAGGGCGTGCAAATCTTTCCTGGGTTTGCAGCTGTTGAAGCCTTGTATGAAGGCGATCGCATCGTTGGGGTAAAAACCGGTGACAAGGGCCGCGACAAAAATGGTCAAAATAAACCTAATTTTGAAGAAGGTTTAACGATCAAATCCCAGTGTGTCGTGTTCGCAGAGGGAACCCGGGGTTCATTGTTCAAAAAAGTTTGCGCGAAACTAGACTTAAGAAAAGGCAAGAATCCAGAGGTTTTCGAGGAAGGTGTAAAAGAAATTATCCAAATGCCTCGGGGAACGGTAAAAGCCGGCCAAGTCATTCATACTTTGGGCTTTCCGCTGTCCAAATCGATTGGCGGAACTTTTATCTATACGCTGCCCGAAGATCGCATCGTTCTTGGCCTGGTTGTTTATTTGGATTCAAAAGATCCCTTGCTGGATCCCCATCGCGAGCTGCAAAGACTTAAAACCCATCCCTTTATTTACAAAATGATTCAAGGGGGGAGGGTCGTCGCCTATGGTGGTAAAACCTTGCCCGCTGGCGGATGGTATTCCATGCCAAAACTTTTTGGGAATGGCTGGATGGTTTGTGGGGATTCAGCCAGCATGGTTGACGTGCAAAAGTTGAAAGGCATCCACCTTTCTATGAAATCTGGGATGTTGGCGGCGCAAACGCTATTTGAGGGTTTGCAAAATAAAGATTTTACAGAAAAAACCCTTCAGCGCTACGAGGCGCTTTTAAATAAAAGTTTCGTGAAAAAAGAGCTCTACAAAGTTCGCAACTTTCACCAAACCTTAAGCCTAGGGCTTTTGCCGTCGTTGCCCCTAATCGCGCTTCAAGAGATCACCGGAGGGATGGGCCTAATTCCTAAAATGGGTTCGCACCCGGATGCCAAAACCACCGAGAAAGTATCTGAGGTTTACGGAAGCTCTCAAACACCTAGCACTTTGCCCAAACCCGACGGGGTCTTGTTTTTTGATAAGCTTTCTAGCGTTTACCTGACGGGGACAATGCACGACGAAAACTCGCCCAACCATCTTTTACTAAAAAACGGCGACGTTTGTAGTACTGTTTGCGAGCCCCAATACAAATCGCCGTGCACTCACTTTTGCCCGGCCAGTGTTTACGAAATGGTCCCGGCAGCTGCTGCCCAAAGGTTTGACCTAAAGATTAATTATACAAATTGTATTCACTGCAAGACTTGTGATATCAAATGCCCCTTCGAAAATATTGATTGGACCACCCCTGAAGGCGGGGGCGGGCCGCAATACCGAGACACTTGACCGGTTAAACGCGAATGGGTTGGTTCACATGCCAGAATTTTTTGCCTCTTGCCCCAAGGGGCTTAGTGAAGTTCTTGAAAAAGAAATTCGCGACTTGGGAATTGAAAATACAAAGTTGACTCAGCTAGGAGTCTTTTTTGAATCAAATTGGAAAGAGTGTTACCGAGTCAACTTGTCGTCCAGAATTGCATCAAGGATTCTAAAACCTATCAAAGATTTTTTTGCCTATCACCAGGATGAGCTTTACCAGCAGGTTTCTAAAATCGATTTTTCTAAACACTTTGATGTGACAAAAAAAATTAAAGTCGAATGTTCTTTGCACGATTCCATATTGCACGACCAAAGGTTTGTCGCGATGAAAGTAAAAGACGCGATCGCCGATCATTTTCGCGAACACACTGGTGGCGTCCGACCTGACGTCGACACCAAGGATCCTGATGTGCGAATTCATGTCCGCGGGATAAAAAACGAATTCTCGATAGCCCTGGACACCAGCGGAGAAAGTCTATTTAAGCGTGGCTATCGAATGGAATCAGGCCTGGCCCCACTGAAAGAAAATTTAGCGGCAGGGCTTTTGAAACTGAGCAGTTGGGATCAGCAGTCGCCGTTGATTGATCCCTTCTGTGGTTCCGGCACTTTTCTCATCGAAGCCGCCTTGATGGCTTTGAAAATACCTCCGGGCAGTTTCCGCAAAAGATTTGGATTTCAAAATTTAAAAAATTATGACCCAGAAGTTTGGAATATGGTGGTCTCTGAAGAGATCGCGAAAGAAAAAGATTCTTTGGATTTTAAGCTTTACGGATTCGATTTGGATTCTCAGGTTTTAAAAAAAGCAAAAGCCAATGCCGAAAACGCAGGGGTTCTTCAGTATCTGCAGTTTCAGCGAAAAGACATCGCCGAGCTTGAATCGCCGGTCAGTTTGGGAACAGTGGTGACCAATCCGCCTTACGGAGCTAGGTTGGGCGAGGAAGACCTATTGCATGACACTTACAAGGATTTTTCGCACTCGTTGAAAACGCATTTTAAAGGTTGGAACGCTTGGGTTCTGTCTGGGAATAAAGAATTTTCCAAAGACTTTCATCTAAAGAATTCAAGAAAATTTTTCGTGTTTAATGGCGCGATAGAATGCCGATTTTTAAGCTACGCCATCAAGTAAGAATGATTTTAATTTAAAATTAAAGCTGGCTTCCAGATCACGATCGAAATCGTCAGAATGGCCAGTAGCCAAACAGTCAGCAAAGACACCACGGGCTTTTGCGCGTTCTTTCGAATAAATGTCATCAAAACCCCAAAGCTAACCCATGAGAAAACTTTCAAGTAGACCCAAAGTGGAAGCGGGGTCTGAACGCGCGTCAGGTAAAGAAGCGCTAGCCCTGAAACAAGAATAACCACTAGGGAAGAACCATGCAAGGCCATAAGAACAACGCGAAGTTTGGTCTTTGCGAAATTTTGCTCAGGACGAAAATTAAGGATCACGGCAGAACCAAGGCTTAGCAAAAGTAAAGTGATGCCCACCCAGTGCAGCCATTTTACCAAATCATAATTCATCCGGTTTCTCCTGATCCAATTTTAAAAACTTTGTAATTTTTGCTATCTGCTTTCTCATGTTCGTTAGGTTTCGCAAGTTTGCCAAAGTCCGTAAGCCATCATCAAAAGGCTCTAACGGATAACCTGTATAGGCGCCACTTTTTAAAGTGTCGCGAGTGACTGCCGAGCGCCCGCCGATAATAACGTTGTCGCCCACGCGAACGTGGTCCTGCATAACCACGGCCCCAGCGGCAGTGAAATTTGAGCCAATATGACAAGACCCAGCCATCATAAATCCCGCAGCCATGATGGCATTGGGACCAATTGAACAATTGTGAGCCACGTGACTGTGGCTATCTAATTTCGTACCGCGGCCAATGCGAGTTTCAGACAAAGTGGCCCGATCTATGGTGCAAAGCGCGCTGATGACAACGTCGTCTTCGATCACCACCCGACCTACTTGCGCAATTTTTTTGTGCACTTGAGATTCCGTTGAGAAACCAAAACCACCACTGCCAATAACCGAATGCGAATAGATTTCGCAATTTTGTCCCACCTGGCAGTTTTCGCCAATGACAACGAAGGGGTGCAAATAACTGTTGTCGCCCACACTGCAGTTTTTTTCTAGGACAACATAAGGGGCAAGCACCACATTATTACCAATAACAACACCTTCGGAAATCACGCAGCCTTGGGAAATTGTTACCCCCTTGCCCATGGTGAATTTAGAAGTCTGAAGCGGCGCTTGGTTGTGCCACCTGGAAAATTTGCCATCAAAGTAGGGTAAAACTTGGGCCATGACCTGCCGGATATTGCGGGTAGCAAATATCGTTTTTGTTGTGGAGGTTGTGGCGCCTACTAATTTTGCGTCAATTATAATAGTTTTCGCAGATTCTGACTGCAACGCTTGGGTCAAGTCGTTCGTCTTAGAAATGAAGACTAACGACGGACTTGGTCCACTTACGGAAAGTGGGTCATCAGAAAGTTCACCGAATTTTTGGATCCAAAGATCAGCAAACTTTTCGAATAAAAATTGAGAACTTACTTTTTCAGAGGGTAAAAATGAATTCATGTCTTTTCCTTGATTAGTTTTTTTTCTTAAAAAAAGGAACTGATTGGATTTTTTTTCTAAGATTTGTTAATGCTGCGCACTGTGTGTATTTGGATGCCAAGAATCTGAAGCTGTAATAGAAAATGACTTTGGTCAATAGAGAGGGAGGCTTAATGGCAAAAAAGGTGAATAAAAAACCTGCAAAATCCGAATCTAAATCTGAAACAAAATCTGGCGGAAAAAAAGAATTGAAAAAAGAAACCACTAAAGTAACCACTAAAGTAGCCAGTAAAGAAGCTAGTAAATTAGCTAAGAAAGAAACAAAAGAAGTCGCGGCTTCAAAAGTCGAACCTCAATCTGATAAAAACACTTCCCCAAAAGCCGAAAAGCCCGAGAAAGCTGCAAAAGTTAAAAAGCCAAAATTGACCGTCGAAGAAAAAAAAGCAAACAGCGACGCTAAAAAAGCAGAAAAAGTAGCCGCTCAAGCTGCCGCGACCAACGCAGAAGAAAACCGCCAGTGGCAAGAATTTAAGGACAAATACGACGGAGAAAAAGTGGCGCAGTATTCGATGAAAGCTGCTTTTCAAGCTCAGCAAGCCATTCAGCACAAAATTCTGGGCTGGGGTTTTATTTTAAGCAACGTCAACGATCGCCTTGAGGTTTTGTTCGAATCCGGTAAAAAGATTTTAATCAGCAACTACCAAGGTTAGGAAAATTAGAACATGGCCAAAGACGACTTAGCTCAGATCGACGGAAAAATTAGTGACGCCCTAGCCGGGGGAATTTACAAAGTCATGCTGGATAATAAAGTTGAAATTCAGGCGAAGTTGTGCGGAAAAATGCGTCGGTTTAATATCAGAGTGGTCGTTGGTGACAAGGTTACAGTCGGTGTTTCCCCTTATGATCCTAGTCATGGTTTAATCATGTACCGTCACAAATAATCTGAATGGAAGCTCAATTACAAAGATATTTTAAATCGCAAGCTGGTGAAATCGACTTTCGTTCGGTACAGGTCGTTATCGAATTAACTGCTGAAGGCGCGACTGTTCCATTTCTGGCGCGCTACCGAAAAGATAAAACCGGAAACTTGGACGAAGTCCAAATCCGCAAAGTGATCGAAGTTCATGAAACTTTCCAAGAAATTGTGAAGCGAAAAGTCTTTCTATTAAAAGAAATTGGTGAACAAGGAAATCTTTCAGCTGATATACAGAAACGTATTGAAGTCAGCTGGGATTTGGGAGAACTGGAAGAAATTTATCGCCCGTTCAAAAAGAAAAAAAAGACCAAAGCGACTTTGGCTCGCGATGCGGGGTTAGAGCCTTTGGCTTTGTGGATTTGGGACGTTGGACACCAGCTTTTATCTGATGATACGGCCCTGGAAGTTAAAGCAAAAAATTTTTTAAATATTCCTGCAGGGGTTATTAGTTACGAAATGGCTTTAAAAGGCGCGCAGGATATCGTTGTTGAAAAAATAGTCAATGAACCTGGATTGCGCGAAAAAGTTCGGGAAAATTATTTTTCCCATGGGCTGGTAGTTTCAAAACGCACTAAGAATTTTAAGCCTCATTCAAAATTTGAAATGTACGCCGATTTTCAAGAGCCCGTAAAAAGTCTTTTGGATTCAAGGCATTCGCACCGATACTTGGCCATGCGACGAGGCTGGCAAGAAGAAGAATTATTGGTCGAAATCCAATTCGAAGAAGACTCAATGCTTGCGTCATTCGAGATTTACGCCACTAGTACGCCGTCAACGACCGCAGGTTTATTTTTAAAAGACAGTGCCAGGCAGGCATTGAAAGTTTACGTCATTCCGTCGGTTTCGAATGAAGTCCACAAAGCCCTGAAAGATAAAGCTGACTTGGATTCGATCCAAGTTTTTGCTGAAAATGTGCGGAAAATTTTATTAGCGTCGCCTTACGGACCAAGGGTCGTGCTGGGGCTGGATCCAGGGCTAAAAACGGGATGTAAGTTAGCGCTAGTAGATAAATCCGGCCAATATATTTCGCACACAGTGCTGGATATTCTAGGATCAGAAGCTTTTTCAAAAGCCAAAACTTTGTTTTCGGAAGTTTTGAAACAAATAAAAATTGAAGCTATCGCAGTGGGTAATGGAACGGCTGGTCGTCAGGCTGAATCTTTTGTTCGAAAAGTTTTAAAAGATATTGGACAAGAAATTCCCGTCGTTATGGTCAGCGAAGCTGGGGCCAGCGTGTATTCGGCTTCGGAATTGGCGCGCGAAGAATTTCCACAATTAGATTTGACCGTAAAAGGGGCAATTTCTATTGCAAGGCGATTGCAGGATCCGCTATCCGAACTTGTAAAAGTTGATCCCAAAAGCATTGGGGTTGGTCAGTACCAACACGATGTGAATCAAAACCTTTTAAAAAAGAGTTTGGATCATGTTGTTGAAAGTTGCGTAAATATGGTGGGCGTTGATCTGAATACGGCGTCCCCCGCATTGTTGGCGCAGATTTCGGGAATCGGACCTGCCTTGGCGCAAAACATCGTTGAGTTCCGCAAAGCGCAACTTTTTAAAGATCGGATGGAACTTTTGAAGGTTCCTAAGTTTTCTAGCAAAGCCTTTGAGCAGTCGGCGGGTTTTTTAAGAATTCCCCAAGCCAAAAGTTTTTTGGATACCACAGGAATTCACCCTGAGCGTTATCAGGCCGTAAAAGATATGACCCAAGAATTGGGTATCCCCGTCAATGAATTGGCAGGCGAAGGCGCAAAAAAGCTTTTGCCCCTGAAAGAAAAGTACGCACCTATTATCGGCGAGTTCACTTTCTTAGACATTATCAACGAGCTGACGAAACCCGGGCGCGATCCGCGCGATCCTTTTAAAGTTTTTCAATTCCGCGATGATATTTTTGAAGTGAAAGATTTGAAGGAAGGTATGATTTGTTCAGGGATCGTAACAAATGTGACCAACTTTGGGGCCTTTGTGGATATTGGCGTACATCAAGATGGTTTGGTCCATATTTCGGAATTGGCTCATCAATTTGTAGATGATCCTAGAAAAGTGGTGAGTCCCGGTGACCAAGTCAAAGTCAAAGTCAGGGCCGTAGATCTGGATAAAAAACAAATTTCTTTGTCGATGAAATTAGATGCCGCGCCTCAGGTCAATCAAAACCGAAATGATAGAAAAATTGTATTTAAAGAGCCTCGTGCGGCTCAGCCGCAGCAGCGACCTGTAGGAGGCTCTAATAATAATCGCAATGGACAAGCACCTCGAGGTGCCAGGCCAAAACTTCAGAGCCAGACAGCGGGGATGCCTGTGGGGATGCCTGCGCCAAAGCCAGTGGTTGAGAAACCAAAAACAAGCGAGCGTTTTAAAAAGCCCGAAAAGCCTAAAATCCTTCCGAAAAATATCAAGCCCGAATTTGTGAGCCAGAAAAAATTTGAAAAGAAAAAAGATTCTCGAGGTGGGAAGGATTTTGCGCAGCCGATTTATCCTAATAGTCCGCCCAGCAGTTCTGCCAATGCTGCCGGCGCGAATAGACCAGGCCCAGCAGCAGCGAAAACTACTTTCAACAATAATCCATTTGCAGCCCTGCAGTTAAATATTAAAAAAGACTCCTGAGGGTGGACCAGCTACAAAATTTTTTGATCGGCGGTCTGTTGCCGGACGTCGGCGCCTGGCTAGCTGGACCTGCATTAATTAAGAAATTAGCCGCGGTTATTCTGTTATCGCACTAACACAAATTGTTTTTGATTATAATTTTGGAAAGCTCGCGAAATCCTAAGCCGCCAGATCCCGTAGTGATAAATCGAGGTTTGTGCTGAATTTGCTTTTCAAAATTTTTGAAATTGGCCACAGCAAAAGTGTTCCGAAAATATTTCCACATCGGTTCGTCATTTGGGGAATCACCAATAAAGGCCACTTGGTTTTTAAATTCCGCTGTCTTTAACTTCATTTCCTTTTTTAAAAAAGTTAAGGTTGTCGTCAGTTTGTTAAAATCACCGAACCAACCGTTGATATGAATCGAACTGACTTTGGCTTGTGCGTGGTGCTTTTCAAAAATGGAGACAATTTTTTTAATCTCGGTCGCGGACAAAGGCTTGACGTCCTCGCAGAAATCGATTGCCAAATCGAACAATCTGCAAAACTGGTCGGACGAAACTGCGCATCCAGGAATTTTTTTTAAGATCTCAATCTGAATTTTCTTGAGTTTTTTTTGATGGGCTAATCGTTCTTTTTCAGTTTGCAGGAAAAAGCGATGCATTTTTTTTTGATGGTACCGAAAATAAAAAGCGCCGTTTTCGCCGATGACTCCGGCCACTGGCCAATATCTGGCAATCATTTCACAATATCCTGCGGGCCGTCCGGTGATGGGAACAACGCGGACACCACAGTCCGCCAAATCCCAAACCGATTGATAAGCTTCGGGATGAAGTTGGCCTTCGTCGGTCATGGTGTCGTCAATATCCGTGCAAAGGATTGAAATTTTATTTTTAAATGCGTCCGCGTTTTTCATTCTATTTTAACGCTACAGTTGGAAAAAAAAAACTCTACAAGTAATTGAGCTGAAGCCCCGAGTCGAAAAATAGTCTTGCTAAAAGAACTCAAAACGAATCAATTTCTTTACAGGATCCTGATTTCAATCTAAGACCTTCGTCCTACACGGCGCCGATTTTCCATTCGCTTCCAGAGAGGTATTCAAGACAAGAAATGAAAAAAACGAATACTCAAGGCGGCCCAGCAGTAGCATCGGCAACTCAAAAAAATCAGACAAATTCTAAAAGGGCTCAGAAGCCAATCGCTGAAAAAAAACAAGCATCAAAGTCCTTTGAAATACCTTCAAAAAAGGTGACCTCAACCAAGAGTTCAAACCCATCAAAAGCGTCTGAAAAAGTTGCGAAAGCTCGCGCCGGCGGACGAAAATTAGTGATCGTCGAGTCCCCCACCAAAGCCAGAACAATTCGAAAATTTCTAGGCAACGACTTTATGGTGGAAAGCTGCATGGGGCACGTGCGCGATCTGCCGGCGTCGGCAAAAGAAATTCCTGAAAAGTTTAAAAAAGAAGAATGGGCGCACTTAGGAGTTAATGTCGATAAACAGTTCCAGCCCATCTATTGTGTTCCCAGTCGAAAAACTAAAGTGGTGCAAGATCTGAAACGAAAAATGAGCGAAGCTTCAGAATTGTATCTGGCGACGGACGAAGATCGCGAGGGAGAATCCATCTCGTGGCATTTGTTCGAACTTTTAAAACCTCAGGTGCCCATTCATCGGATGGTTTTTAACGAAATCACCAAAGAAGCCATTCAAAAAGCCTTAAAAGACACTCGCAAAATTGATATTCATTTGGTGAAAGCTCAGGAAGCGCGGCGAATTCTGGATCGTTTGGTGGGATATACGATTTCGCCTTTGCTTTGGAAAAAAGTAGCTTACGGTTTGTCGGCGGGCAGAGTTCAATCAGTAGCTGTGTGTCTGATCTCAGAACGGGAACTTGAACGATTTAAGTTTAAGCGTTCGGTTTACTGGGGAGTTTCAGCTCGCCTTTCAAAAAATTTGCAAGAATTCGAGTCCAAGCTTCATAGCGTTTCGGGAAAAAAGATTGCCCTGGGCAAAGATTTTGATTCTTTGACCGGAAATCTGCAAAACCAAACTGTTCTTTTGCTGGACGAGAAAAAATCAAAAGAATTGGCTGTAGGCTTGCAAAAAGAAAATTGGGTCGTTGAAAGCATTGAGGAAAAACCGCATTCACGAAAACCATCACCGCCTTTTATCACTTCGACTCTTCAGCAAGAAGCTAACCGAAAGTTGGGTTGGGGCGCTCGTGAGACTATGCAAGTAGCCCAGAAACTATACGAACAAGGTTTTATCACTTACATGAGAACGGATTCGACCTTTTTGTCTCAAGAAGCTTTGCAAGCCGCGCGTGAATGCATTTTGAAAAAGTACGGAAAAGAATATTTGCCGCAAACAGCGCGCACGTATTCAGAGAAAAAAGTCAAAGGCGCACAAGAGGCTCACGAAGCCGTTCGACCCGCAGGTCAAAGATTTTTGGATCCCGACGAAACCGGATTGGATCAACAGCAATTAAAGCTTTACGAAATGATTTGGAAGCGTACGATGGCCTCGCAAATGGTGAATGCCGAGCAAAAGTCGGTGTCGGTGCAAATCAAGGCGGGATTGACACAGTTTTCTTCGCACGGTCTAACGATTATTTTTCCGGGATTTTTACGCGCCTACGTCGAAGGCTCGGATGATCCAGAGCTTGAATTGAGCGAAAAAGAAGTTCAACTTCCAGGTTTAAAAAAAGGCGATATTGTTAAGTGTTTGGCGACAGAAGCGACTGAACATGAAACCAAGCCTCCGGCTCGTTTTACCGAAGCCAGTCTTGTGCAGAAAATGGAAAAAGAGGGTATTGGCCGCCCATCAACCTATTCTTCAATTATCTCGACGATCATTGATCGAGGTTACGTTAAGAAAACAAACAACACTTTGGTACCCACTTTTACGGCCTTGGTCGTGTCACAATTGTTGAAAAAGTATTTACCCAAGTATGTGGATCTGGCTTTTACTTCTGAAATGGAAAATTCACTAGATACAATTGCTGACGGCGATTTAGACAGCGTCGCTTATCTGACTAAAATTTATTTTGGTTCCGACGGTCTAAAGTCCCAGGTCAAAATCCAGGAAAAAAAGATTGATCCAGCAACGTCAAGGTCGTTCCATTTAAATGGATTAAAAAAATATGAATTTCGAGTCGGAAAGTTTGGCGCCTACGTCTGCACTGAAATCGACGGGAAAGAAGTCTGCGCATCGCTTCCGGAATCTGAGGCCCCCGCAGATGTTACGGCTGCAAAAGTCGATCAATGGATTGAACAAAAAATAAATGGTGCCGACGCTTTGGGAAAGGACCCTGCGACTGGAAAGTCGATTTATGTTTTGAGCGGTCGCTACGGACCGTATGTTCAGCTGGGTGAAAGTAATGGTGAAAAACCTAAGAGGGTATCGATCCCTGCGCAAATTCCTGTTGATCAAGTTCAGATGAAACAAGCGCTTGAGCTTTTGTCGTTGCCAAAAGTATTGGGGCTTCACCCCGAAACCAAGAAGGAAATTAAAGCTGGTCTTGGACGCTTTGGTCCCTACATTGTTTGTGATGGAGATTTTCGTTCCATTCCAAAAGGGGAAAGTGTTTTTGAAACCGAATTGGTTCGGGCCTTGGAACTTTTAGCCATGCCTAAAAAAGGCCGCGGCAAGAAAACTCCGATCAAAGAACTAGGTCCCCATCCAAAGGACAAGGAAAGCTTGCAAATTTTTGTTGGACCCTATGGACCTTATCTGAAGTGGGGTAAAAAGAATTTCAGTGTACCCAAAGAAATCAAGCCCCAAGAAATCACTTTTGAACAAGCCATTGGTTTGATAGGCAAAGGATCAGAGAATCCGGTGGAAGAACTGGATAAGCGACTCAAAAAATCGAAAACCAAAGAAAAATCCGCTAAAAAAAGTCTGTCGGCAGCCAAGAAAAAATTGGCAAAGATCGCGAAACCAGTTCCAAGACTGAAAATGGCTGGCAAAGCTAGTCTTGGTCTGGACTAGACGCTTAAAGTTAGACCTATTCTTTGATTCAAAAAATGTCGAAGCTAGAAAGAGGACTTCCGGAGGAATCATCAATGTTTAAAACCAGCACAAAGCGGACTCTGGCAGCCGTTTTATTCACTACTTTTTTTATTTCGTCCAGCACTTGGAATCAAAATAAGGCGATCGCACAGGGTGTTTCGCAAGCCCCGCCAGCATTGGATTGCCGTTTTGTTTATCCGATTCAGATGCTGTATTTAAGCCAGCATATAAAAACTAACCAGTTCGACGCCGAATTAGAAAAGCGAGTGATCGATCAATACATAAAGCATTTAGATCCCACCAAAATTTATTTACTGCAAAGTGATGTGGCGACGATCGAGACCAAACTTAAAAATCATTTTGAGAAAATCAAAAACAGGGATTGTGGGTTTTTGGATGAAATCCAAAAAATGTTTGTCGACCGTGTGAAAAGCCGCGCGGAGTTTGCAAAGACATTTTTAGGAAAGAAATATAAATTTGATAAAAAAGTTGAGTTTGTATTTGATCCGCAGAAAAAACTTTTTCCAAAAACTGACACTGAAGCCGATGCATTTTTAGCCAATTATATTCACTTTCAAATTTCAAACTATTTGGCGACCGATATTAAGATTCCTGAAGCAAAAACCAATGTGATCAAGACTTGGGACAGGGCCATCAAGCGATCCACCGAAGTGAAAAAAGATGAAGTGATCTCGAACTATCTAGACGCTTTTGGTGGGGCGTTGGATCCGCATTCGTCTTTCTTTTCGCGAGACGGGAATGAAGATTTTAGAATTCAAATGGGTCTTAGTCTTGAGGGTATCGGGGCGACGTTGTCTTCGCAGGATGGATTTACTGTTGTCGAAGCTTTGGTTCCAGGGGGAGCAGCTGCGAAGTCAGGACTGATTCAACCCAAGGACAAAATTTTAGCCGTGGGTCAAGGACCTGCGGGGTCAAAAGGTCCGATGGAAAATGTGATCGAAATGGACCTTCGAGATGTGGTTAAAAAAATCCGTGGAAAGAAAGGGACTCCCGTTCGGCTTTTAATTTTGCGCCAAAAATCTGAGGGAAAATCTAGATTAGAAGTTTCCCTGATTCGAGAAAAAATAAATTTAAAAGATGAAGCTGCTCAGATTCATTACATCGATCGCGAAGCTGACGGAGTTAAGCGAAAAATTGCGGTCCTGAATTTACCGGCATTCTATGCAGACGCACGCCGAGGCGGTCGATCTTCGGCTGCGGACATGAAAAAACTTTTAGCTGAAGCTAAAACTAAAAAAGCAGAAGGTTTGGTTCTGGATTTTTCTACAAACGGCGGTGGTAGTTTAGATGACGCAGTCAAGATTGCAGGTCTTTTCTTTAAGACCGGAAATGTCGTGAAGCAGTCATCTAGGGAAGAAGGCAAAAACGAAATTGTCTTAAAAGACGTTGACGCCCAAGTCGATTGGTCAGGGCCGCTAGTGATATTGACTTCAAGAATCAGCGCCAGTGCTTCGGAAATTGTGGCCGGCACTTTGAAGGATTATAAACGGGCACTGATCGTTGGCGGTGACCATACTTTTGGAAAGGGCTCAGTTCAGTCGGTTTTAGATATTCCGCCACAATCAGGTGAGATGGGTGCAGTCAAGATTACGATTGGAATGTTTTTTATTGCCGGTGGTAATTCGACCCAGCATCGCGGTGTTGAAGGGGATGTGATTTTACCGTCGCCTTATAACATTGATGAAATTGGCGAGAAATCGTTGGATTATTCTTTGCCTCCCAAGCAGATTCCGGCCTTCTTATCGGCGGATGCTTATGTTCGTGAGGGCGCTGATGCCTGGAAAGAAATTAAGCCGGAATGGATCAAAGTTTTGGCGCAAAAGTCCAAAGAGCGTGTTGATAAAAACGAAGAGTTTAAAAAAATCATCACTGATTTAGAAAAAACCAAAACTAAGGGAAAGCTTATCCGAGTCGGTGATGCGGATAAAGAAAAAGAGAAAAAAGAAAAAATTAAAGCTTCGAAAATGGCCGATGAGACCGAGCGAGAGAAAGAGTATCTAAAGCGTCCTGAAATTGTCGAAGCTTCAAATATTCTCATGGACTTAATTAAGATTGAAAATTAAGTCTTGAATTCCAATGATGACGACGAAATCGGTTCAAAAAAAAGCTAAAGAAAACGCTCATAAAAGAGCGCCAAAAAATGCAAAAGAGGCTTTAAAAAGACCATCGAAAACTGTTTTGCCACCAGCCATAAAAAGGCCTTTAAACGGATTCGTAAGGCAGAATAGTCTTGGATTATCAGATCTAAAGCTTTTGTCGAAAGAACTTTTACTAAAAATCTATGACCTTATGGTGAAGTCTCGAGTTTTAGAAGAGCGGCTGATTAAAATTTATCGCGCTGGCGAATCTTTTTTTTGGATTGGTGGTCCCGGTGAAGAGGCCTGGGGCGTTCCGGTGGGTTTACAAATCCGAAAAGGGAGAGGACCCGCATTTGATTATTTACATTTGCATTACCGGGGCACGCCAACTTTGGTGGCCATGGGGATGGAAATGAAGGACTCGATCCGCTTGATGATGAATCGGGCAACAGATCCATCGACTGGCGGACGAAATTTTTCCAATCACTACTGCTTTCCTCAATGGAATGTGGTGCCAGTCAGTTCTCCGATCGAGGTTCAGTATTCGACCGCCTTAGGAACGGCTCACGTGCAAAAGCGAGCCTGCCAACAGGGTTTGACCCTGGTCACTGGTGGCGATGCAGGAACGGCAGAAGGCGATTTTGCGTCTTGTTTAGTTTGGGCATCTAGGCCGGGACGGGAGCTTCCGATGCTGATCACGGTGCAAAACAACCGGGTCGGAATATCGACTGCGTATGATGGACAGCATGGTGAAAAAGAGATCGCTGATCGGGCTCGGGCTTTTCAAATCCGATCACGCCAAATTGATGGAAACAACCCAATAGAAACCTATTTAGCAATCCAAGAGGAAATGACTTACATTCGAAAAACTGGGCGTCCCAGCTTTATCGAAGCCAAAACTTCTAGATTGTACGGCCATTCATCGGCCAGCGGTGCAAATTTAGCCCAAGATGAAATCGACGGTTTGAAAAATTTTGAGAATCTACTTCTTAAGGCTGATTTTCTTTCTGAAAGCCAACAGCAAAACACTTGGAAAAAATATGAAGTCGAAGGCATTCAAGCTCAGAACGAGGTCCGCGCCGAAGTGCAACCCGCGGCCGATTCAGTGTGGGATTTAATTTATGTGAACAGTGAAAATGCCGATTGGAGAAAATTCTAATGGCCACGATGGCGCAATCGATTCGTATGGCATTGCACTTTGCCGAAGAAAATTTGCAGGTCAAAGATATTTTCGGGCAAGACGTCGGCGCGCCCATGGGCGGAGTTTTCACTGCAACTCAAGGGCTAAAAACAGCTTGGAATTCGCCGCTGGATGAACGGGGTATTATTGCTATGGCGACTGGGATTGCGATGGCCGGCGATCGTTGCGTCGCCGAAATTCAATTTTGTGATTATATTTTTAACACTATTGATCTTTTAAAAATTGCTGGAAACACTCACTGGGTTTCTCATGGAAATTATTCTGTGCCCATGGTGGTGATGACTCCAGTTGGTGCTGGAATTCGCGGATCCATTTATCATTCTCATTCGTTTGATGCTTGGGCATCGCGACTGGCAGGATGGAAGGTCGTCATGCCATCGAATCCGCTGGATGCGTACGGTTTACTTTTGGCAGCCGTTGAAGATCCCAACCCAGTTTTGTTTTTAAAGCCCAAAGCCCTAATGCGTGTTCGTGGTGAGGATTTAATTCCTGGGGAACCCGACAACGAAAAAGATCTTAAACGAATGATCGATGGTCCCATTGGTGATCGAAGTCAGTGGAAACCCACCTGGCCCAAACTTGAAAAATATTTGGTCCCCATCGGAAAAGCAAAAACCACGCGCGAGGGCCAAGATATTACTTTGGTGTCTTATGGCCGCCATCTTTTGCTGTGCAACCAAGTTGCCGACGATTTAAAAGAACGAAATATCTTGATTGAAGTGATCGATTTACGATCGATCTACCCTTATGATTGGCAAGCGATAAAAAATTCTGTTCTGAAAACAAAACGAGTTTTGTTCGTCAATGAGGACACCGAAGTTACTAATTTTGGCGAACATCTGTGTTACCGAGTCACTCAGGAACTTTTTTACGATCTGCTGGCGCGACCACGAGTGCTGGCGGGTTTGCAAGTTCCGGGAATCGGTTTGCATCCCAATCTAGAAAGTGCTTCAGTCCCAGAACGGGCCGATATTGAAAAAGCAGTTTTAGAAATCATCGGCGAAGTTCCGTAAAAAATACTGAAAGGCCGCGAAGTGCTGATTCATAAGCAGAAAACGAATCTTAATAATTTTGATAAGTACGAATATTATCGGCTTTCGGTGCAGTCTCCGGATGTGGACACCGAATTTTTTGAAAAAGTTTACTACGATTTCAATGCCCGGAAAAAACCCGAAACCCTGCGCGAGGATTTTTGCGGAACTTTTCTTTTGTCTTGTGAATGGGTCAAGCGCGGAAAATCTTATCGGGCGTTGGCCATCGATCTAGATCCCGAGCCTTTGGACTACGGGCGAAGGCACAACCTTTCAAAACTCTCCACGCATCAGCAGAGCAGGCTTCACTTGGTGAAAGGCGATGTTCTGGATTCACCGACTGAACTTGTGGATATTTTGGCAGCGATGAATTTTTCCTATTTTATTTTTAAAACTCGTTCGCAGATGAAAAAGTATTTACAAAAAGCTTTTCAAGGTTTGAAAAAAAACGGCGTTTTAATCCTGGATTGTTTTGGTGGATCGCTTTGCTACGATGCCAACCTAGAAAAAACAAAACTGAAAAATTTCACTTATTTTTGGGAGCAAGAAGGGTATGATCCTATCAGCCACGAAGCGCATTTTCATATTCACTTTAAACCCCATGGAAAGAAGAAAATAGCACAGGTGTTTAGTTACGATTGGCGCTTATGGACCATAGCGGAATTGCGTGAACTTTTAGTGGAAGTCGGTTTTTCCGAGACCCACGTCTACTGGGAAGGAAACAATAAAAAAGGCGGCGGAAATGGCGTCTTTACCCGAGCTCAAAAAGGCGAAGAATGTCAAAGCTGGATCGCCTACATTACCGCGAAAAAAATTTAGACCCTTCAGGGTCTTTGTTGCCATTCTAAAGATCCAGCTAAGCAACGCCCCAGTGTTTAACGGATTTAAAAGTAGTTACTTGTTTGATGAGGTTTAGCGCCCCAGCGCACAAGGCCTTTAACTAAAAGAGGTTCTCGCTCAGAGCAAGAAATTATTTGGCTCGGGTGACAATCCTTTTTGGCGCAAGAATTCTGGATCAAAGACTTTCGATTGATAACGTAGGGCGGAATCACAAAGAATAGTCACGACGGTCTTGTCGGAATTCTGATTTTCCATGGCGTATCGATAGGCTGCAAACACGTTAAGGGCCGCAGAAGTCCCTACCAGAAGGCCCTCGTGCTGTGCCAAATAGTACAGCATGGAAATCATCTGCTGATCGGTAACTTGTACCGCATCGTCGATCCGAGCTTGCTTAAAATTTGCGGTCAGTCTCATGATTCCGATGCCCTCTGTGATAGACGTTCCTGTCGATTTCATCGCACCGGTTTTTAAGTAAGTAAAAAGCCCCGAGCCAAAGGGGTCAGCCAATCTAATATGCACGGACGGGTTTTTTTCCTTTAGGAACCTAGAAACTCCGGAAATGGTTCCACCGGTTCCGACAGCGGCTACAAAGGCGTCGACTTTTCCAAGAGTTTGCATCCAAATTTCTGGGCCCGTCGTTTGGTAATGAGCTTGATAATTTGCCAAATTCTCAAATTGGTTAGCCCAAAATCGATTGGGCTTTTCCGCGGCCAATCTGCCGGCCGTATGATAAAAGTGATTCTGATCGGAAAAAGGACATGCGGGCACCATGATAAGTTCAGCGCCCAAGGCTTTTAATACGGCATATTTTTCGTGTGACTGATTATCTGGAACGACGATTAAACACGAGTATCCACGCTGCGCCGCCAAGGTGGCTAAACCGATCCCGGTGTTTCCAGCAGTGCCTTCCACCAAAGTAGACCCAACAGAAATTTTCCCCGATTTTTCGGCATCCAAAATAATTCCTAAAGCAGTGCGATCTTTAACGCTTCCACCGGGATTTAAATACTCGGCTTTGCCAAAAATTTCACAGCCAGTAGCTTTCGAAAGAGATTTAATTTTTACTAAAGGAGTTTCACCCACTCCGGCAGAAATTTCTCCCGTGCGCATTTTCAGCCTTTGGGTTGTGGGGTGATTCGCAAATAGGGCTTTAAAGTTTTATAACCTTTTGGAAATAGTTTTTTAAGCTCTTCTAGGTCTTGCAAAGACGGAACAATAATCACATCGTCACCTGGTTTCCAGTTCACCGGAGTAGCCACTTTAAATTGATCCGTCATTTGCAGAGAATCAATCACCCGCAAAATTTCGGTGAAGTTTCTTCCCGTGCTGGCAGGATAGGTCAGGATCAGCCGAATTTTATTTTGAGGGTCAATAATAAATACTGATCGGACAGTGAAAGTGTCGTTGGCATTGGGATGAATCATATCGTACAAGCTTGAAACTTTTCGATCGTCGTCGGCCAACAGTGGAAAATTCAATGCTGTTCCTTGGGTTTCTTGAATATCACCCACCCATTTTTTGTGATCCTCAAGATGATCTACGCTTAATCCTAAAACCTTGACGGAACGGCGATCAAATTCAGGTTTTAGCCGAGAAGCCTCGCCCAGTTCAGTCGTGCATACAGGTGTAAAGTTTTTCGGATGGGAAAAAAAAATCGCCCACTTTCCAGTCTTCCACGCGTGAAAAGAAATCAAACCCTCGGTGGACTGTTGTTGAAAGTCGGGAGCGATATCACCCAATCGCAAAGGGAAGTGTTGCATGTTATTTTTAGTCATTAGACCTCCTGGTGGAAGCTTCTCACAAATTAAAGATTCAATCTACTACTGAAGATCAGCTAGTGTGGTTCCAGACGGTTTCCCTGAAGCGATCGAGACTATCGACAAAATCGAAAAACTCTAACGCCAATGTCCACATGGAGCGAACGTTTATCTTATTTCTGAATTTCTGTCGATCACAAAAAATTTGAACTATGGACCCAAAAATGGGACGAGATTTTTTCCCCCAAAGTTCACCTTTAAATACTGCAGTCCCAGCGAGATACGGTATTTCGACTTTTTTTTTCGACGCCGTCGAAGTGGCCTTCTATAAATAATTTTTTTTGGAATTTATTTCTATAGCCACAACAGTGATATCATCTGAAATATTCGATTTTGGAATTTTTGCTTTTAGTTCTTCAATTAAAGTTGAAGTGGATTCCGTTTTTGAAAACAACTGACTTAAAAACATTTCCGGATTTCGCTTCTGAGCCAAGTTTTCCAACAGTCCATCAGAATAAAAAAGCAAGCTGCCTTGGAAATTTTTAAGACGGTGGCGGGATTGAAGCTCTTGGCTTCCTAACCCCAATGGGGATCCTGCGCCGGACAAAAATTCGACTTTACCATCATGAAGTGCCTTCAACAAGACTCCGGGTGATCCTCCGCCCCAAATAGCAACATCCCCGGTTTGATTGATCAGAGCCGCTGTGTAGGGCATTAAAAAATCTCCCCGAGTTGTCTTCTGAAGGTTTTCATCTAGGACTTTAAAGAAATAACTGACTTCCAGTTCCAATAGATCAAAGCGATTCGAATCGGAAGTTTCCTTTGAAGCTGAATCTTTCAGTGCCACCAAAAACATTTGATAGGCGCCGGCCACTGTTGCTGTCACCATCGCAGGTCCTGGACCGTGCCCTGTCACATCGCCGATCAAGGCCAAAATAGTTCCTGGAAAAACTTCATCCGCGGCCCAAATATCGCCGCTGGACTGAGACGCTGAATTTAAAAATCCTTCGACACGAATGCCAGTGGTGAAAATTTGCGCTTTTTGAGGAAGCAAAAGTTTTTGTATCGCGCCGGTCAGCTCTAAATCCCTTTGTAAATCTGCGCGTTCGATTTCAAGCCTTGCAGATCGGGCTGATTCCAAGGACGCGGCAAAAAGACTGGCCACCGACAAAATAAAACTTCGATCTGAATCTCGAAAAATTCCTTTCACGATTCGATTGTCTAAATACAAAAGCCCGATCAGCCGACCTCGCGCTACCAATGGCGCCACCATCACACTTCTTAAATTGTAGGCCACCACACTTTCGGACGACAGCTGGTTATGAGCTTCGTCCAAGGTAAAAATTTGAAGTTCTTGATTCTGCAAAACGGTCTGCAGCGCTTTTTGAGAAATATCCTCGGCGGACGTCAGATCTTGACCGTTAGAATCTCTCCCCACAAAAAAATGGCATTCTTTGTTATTGAGACCGTTGGAATCGCTGACCAAGAAAAGCAAAGCGCGTTCCGGAGAAAAGTATTTCACCGATTCATCCAGCAGCTTTCGTGCGTGGTCTAAGTCATCGTAAAGTCCGATTGCAGAACCTGACATGTTCACTAATGCTTCAAATTGTCTTCGACGTTGAAGATCCTGCAAGGCGGGTTCCCATCCAACGGGAGAAGTTTCTTCGTGGTTGACGCCAGAAAGACTTTCCGATTTCATTTGAAATTCTTTAACGATCCAATTTGACTTGCCGATCCACGCATTGCGATGGCTAAGTTCTAAAGCCAAGCGTGCGTGCACCAAAGAACTTCGCAGCAAGCCCTGTTCCCTTAGGATATGCGCGCGCCATCGGTGGGCCTCGAAATGGACCCACGGCAAATCAAAAGTATCCGCCATTGCTTGGGCTTGATTTAACTTTTTCAAAGCCTTTCTTGAGTTCCCGCTAAAAAATTCTAGGGCGCCCTGTTGAATTCGCAAGTGAGCCCTTGCGGGCTTCCATGATTCCATCATTCCAACATAAGCCGTTCTCGAGCAAAAACTCTTCAATTTGCCTAAATTAATTTTTTGAGTTTCAGCGGGCCAATTTAAATTCCGCCCAGCAAAAACGCGGTTTAAAAGACAGTAACCAGCAAAGACATAAAAAAATCGAAAGTGAGGCATACATAAAAATTCTGGCGTGGGTGTCATCGAAAGACCTTTTGCAATGGCATCATCCACCGGCGTACCAGTCTCGCGAGTTTCATAGTAGTATCCCAGCAACGATCCATAAAATGCTAAATTGCCAGAATGGTCGTCGGGACTGCTTTCGACCAACGGTAGAATATGTTTAATTTTTTCTAAAGCTGAATGATAATCTCCTAGACTGGCGGTCACTTGAATCCCAGTGCTTAGGGATGTGTGGCCCAACCTGCGATGAATATCATTTTCTGTTTTTAGCAAAAAAGCTTCGGCCGCACGAACGGCCACCATCGACTCTTTTTGGTGGCCACCCAACATCGCCACACAGGTGGCGCCTCCGTTGGTGGCATTCATAAAGTCTTGGCCATCTAAGTATTGCGCGCTATTCTGCAGCAGATTCAAGATTTCTTCTCGGGATTGAATCCACTGATTATTAAATTGCAAAACAAAAACTCGGTACAGTTTTAGCCTAGTCGCCAAAAAGGGATCAGCGATTTCTGCAGCCACGACATTGGCTTTGGCCATGTATTTAAACGCAAGCTTTTTTAAACCTAGGACAGATACGCCGGTGGCAAACGCCATTTGAGCAAAGGCTAACTCGCCACACGCAGGTAACCTAGCTGACCAGTAAATGGATGAAAAAAGTATGGCGGTAAATTTCCACGGGTCGTTTAAAAAATACGCGGCCACGCCACCCACTTCTGTTAAACGCGCAGCCATTTTTAAATAATTTACTTTTACGGGATCTTTTTCTCGAAGCACTTTTAGCTGAAAAAAATCCGAAAGCGCACCCAACACTGTCATCTTGATTAAGTGAAGCAGGTTGATAGCTCGGCGCTTTTCGTTCCAAAATCCAAGTTCCGATAGACCGCGTACGGTGTGGTGCCAGGCTTTGGCGATTTCTCTTCTAAAGACCGCGATGCGGCCCAGTTCGTAATGGGCTAGTGCGCGAAGAAGGGGATCAGATTCTCTTTCCAGAAAAGATGAAAACAAGGACCGGGCTTCTTCAAATCGGCCGACCAGTGCCGCACATGCCGCATACTCGCGAAGCGATTCAGTGCTGATAGAAGTTTCTAGAATAATGGCACTTTGATGGGCCCAGGTAAAATACTCGTAGCCTTTTTGAACGGCGTAGTCGTGCAAGGCTCTGCTGCCGGCGGCGGTAGCTGCCAACATAAATTCATTTTGATTCGTTTCGTACTGGCCCCTTCTTAAATGCTCCACACGTTCATAAAGAAATTCTTGGTCTAGTCCCAGCGCACGGATGGCGTCGGCAATTCGTTGATGCAGAACGGGCAGTTCGGCGGGCGCTACTGATGATTGAAGTGCTTCTTGAACGCGATCGTGCACAAACGAATAGGAATTTTCATCGCGGGCCTCGATCAGACCAAACGACAGAGCCTCTTGAACCAAGGCTTGACCAAGTTTAGGTCGGGCACGAGTTTCAGGAATCGACTGAAAAATAATATCCGTGGAAAATCGAGCTCCCCACAACGAAGCCACCTGTAAAAATTCTTGAGCCCCTTTTGATACATTTTCCAAACGTTTTAAAACCAGTTCAAAAAGATTTTTAGGCAAGTTCAACGATTGCAGACTATCGATGTTCACTTGCCAAACTCCCCGGTGAGGCCTTAGGGCACCTCCGTTCAGCATCATTTTTAAAAACTGAAGGATCGCGAAAGGGACGCCTTCGGAGCGCACCATAATGTGCTTCACCAATGGGTAGTCGATGGATTTATTTCCCAACGATTTTGAAATCAACTGCGTGGCATCGCCCTCATTGAAAGAGCGCAGTTCGATTTGGGCCGCCAGCGCAGGTCGCACCGCTTCGATAAATTTTTTTCTAGCGGCTTCGTTCTCGAATTCATTTCGAATCGATGCGACAAATAAAATTCGAACGCTGACCAGCTTCTCAGAAAGATATTTGAGCAAAACCGTTGTGGCTTCATCCATCCATTGAACGTCATCGATAAAAATAAGAACACTTTCGAATGTAGATTCCAAAGCTAATAAAAATTCGGTCAATACCGAGTAAAATTGCTCAAGAGCCATCGCGGTGGGAAGCGAATTGACCGAACGAGATTCCATCGCCAAATCTTTTAAAAGCGGAAAGAAATTTTCCAACAACGAACGATTAGGTCCCATTGCAGAGATAAGTTTTTGAATATTTTCACGGTTCAAATTTTTGGGATTGGATAAAAAGTCATCGAAGGCCTCGCGAAGACTTGCAAAAGGAATCAGCGCCCCAGTCTGCGTGCACTTTCCGGTCAAAATTAAAACTTTGTCGTTGTTGACTAAGGGTTTTATCAGTTCTCGGACCAGTTTTGTTTTTCCCATGCCCGACGCGCCTTCGACAAGAACCACGCTGCCTAAACCATTTTCGGCTTGCGACCAAAGGTCTTTCAGTGTTTTCAGATGAAATTCGCGCCCAATAAAAATCTGATCCGAGACCGCGCTGTGGACAGCCGCCAGAGAAACGTCGCAATTACTTTTGCTTAAAGGAAAAAGATCCTTGAGAAGTTCTTCCGTAGAAAAATATCGATCATCGGGATCTTTGAGGATCAATTTCGAAATAATTTTTGAAAGCTTTGGGTCTGTCGTTAAATCTGGCGGCGCTGTCTTTGCGTGATGAAGAATTAACTGGCCAGGATCCTTTGACGAGAAAGGCGGCTTTCCTGCCACGCACTCGTACAAAGTAATTCCTAGCGAATAAAGATCGGATCTTGAATCAACGGGGCGATCCAGACTTCCGTTTTGTTCCGGAGAACTGTAGGTCAAAGTTCCAGAAACTTCGTTTTCAGGCCTTGCCGAAAGCGCCTGAATGGCCAGTCCAAAATCAATCAGGTGCGAACGCCCTTGCAGATCGATCAAAATATTTTTGGGTTTGATATCGCGATGGACGTACCCTGCGCGATGGACCGGCTGCAGACTTAGCGTTAGTTCAATTGCCAACTGAATTATTTCATCAGGTTTCATCGGACCCTGATCGATTTTAGTTTGCAGACTGACGCCATCGATAAATTCTTCGATCAGATAGGCGCAATCACCGAATTCTCCCACATCTAAAATTTTTGGAAGTCCTTCGGCATTTATCGTGGCTAAAAACGCGGCTTCTCTAAAAAAAGAAAGTTTTTGGTGGGCGTTTTGCAGCCGATCTGACTTTTGAACCTTAACTACAACTATTTTGTCGAAGAGTTGCGCCTTGAAGACGGAACCTTGCGTCCCTGAATTTAAAAATTCCAACCATTTCAGGCCTTCGATGACAAGGCCCTCGGGAGGTTTTGGTAATCTGTCGATCATACTCTTTTATCGGCCAGTTATAGCCAATTCTCAAAATTAAAATTCTATGAAACTAGACCTTTGTCTATCGAAAGCCTTGTGAATTTTTCCAACAGTCTCTAGCGTGAAAAATATGAAACTCAATTCGACAACATGGAAAAGGTTTTTCTCTGTGGCCAAGACCGAAAAAAAAGCACTTCTGTGGGGATTCTTTTTTTTGATTCTGTCCAGTGCCGCTGGGCTGGTTTATCCCCAGCTGGTGCGGTGGATGGTCGACCACGTTTTACAACCCAAAAACTTTGAACTTTTGACCCAGTCGGTAGTTCTTTTATTGCTGGCCTTTATTGTTCAAGCGATCACCTCAAGCCTAAGATATTATTTATTCACCTACAGCGGAGAACGCATCGTCTTGCGGCTGCGACAAAGACTGTACGAAAGAATCTTGGGTCAAGACATTGTCTTTTTTGACTTCAATCGCACCGGCGAATTGATGAGTCGCTTAGCCTCGGATTGCACGACTTTGCAGAACACCGTCAGCGTGAATGTGTCGCAAGGCTTGCGAAATATAGGTCAGGTGGTTGGTGGCTTTGGATTTATGTTTTACACTTCTTGGAAACTTTCAGCGATGATGCTTCTGTTGATTCCGCCGGTAGCACTGTCGGCCGGTCTTTTTGGAAAACGGATTAAAAAATTCTCTAAAGAATTTCAGTCCACCATTGCTCAGGCTAGCATCGTGGCCGAAGAAACAATTTCCGGTGTGCGAATCGTAAAGTCTTTTGTTCAAGAAAATTTCGAGACGCTTCGTTACCGCAAGGCTTTGGATCTAGCTTTGTCTTCGGCTGGAAGCCGCATTCTGGCCATCGCGCAATTTATGACTTTGGCAATGGTTATGGGGTTTATCGCAGTCTGCTTTGTGCTTTGGTATGGTGGCCGCGAAGTTGTGCTGGGGAATATGACGATTGGCGATCTGACACAATTTCTTTTGTACTTGATGATCGTAGCCTTTGGGGTCGGAAGTTTGGGCAGCCTTTGGGGCGATCTAATGGCCGGTGTAGGTGCCAGCCAAAGAGTCTTCGAAATTTTAGAAAAAGAAATTTGGGATTCTGAAATTGGTTTGAAACTAAAAAGTTTGTCGGGGCAGATCGAGTTTAAAAATGTCAGTTTTTGCTATCCCAGTCGCAAGGACGCAGCGGTTTTAAAAAATCTTAATTTTTCAATTCAGCCCGGCCAGGTGATTGCTTTGGTCGGAAGTTCCGGAGGCGGCAAGACCACGGTATCTAGTCTAATCCCTAGATTTTATGATCCTGATCAGGGATCGATTTTAATTGATGGTCACGATTTAAAAAATCTAAATCTTCCCTGGATTCGCGATCAAATTGGAATTGTTTCTCAGGAACCGATTTTGATTTCGGCAACGATCGAAGATAATATTCGGTACGCACGACCGTCGGCGACTTTTGAAGAAATTGTCATGGCCGCCAAATCCGCCAACGCCTTTGAATTTATTAATTCATTTCCGGAAGCTTTTAGAACCGAAGTCGGCGAACGAGGCATCCAATTGTCGGGCGGCCAAAAACAAAGGGTCGCGATTGCGCGGGCCCTTTTAAAAAATCCAAAAATTTTAATATTGGACGAGGCCACCAGTAATTTAGACACGGCCAGCGAGCATCTGGTCCAAGAGGCCCTTCAGCGATTAATGAAAGGTCGAACTACTTTAGTGATCGCCCATCGCTTGGCCACGGTCAAAGACGCCGATCAAATTTATGTGATCGATCAAGGGCAAATCGTGCAAAGCGGGCAGCACGAAAAGTTATCTCAGGATCATTCGGGTTTGTACTATCGGCTGTTGCAGCGTCAGTTTATTTCTGAGCAGCTTTCCACTTCAATTCTTCCATCGTAAAAAGCGGATGCATCTGCAAGCGCATTTTTGTAAAGGCGTCAAATTTTTCTGGAAGTTCGGGTCCGCGGTAAATCACACACAAAACATGGTCGATCACGGCGCCATTTTTTCGAAGCTCTTCAGTGCTTTCTAAAACTTGTCCGCCAGTAGTAATAACATCTTCGATCACGCAAACTTTGCGTCCTGAGAAATCCAACCCTTCAGCAATTTTTTTAGTTCCGTAATCTTTTGCTTTCTTGCGAACAAAAAGAGCAGGAATTCCAGTATTCAAAGAAAGGGCCGTTGCCAATGGTATGCCCCCGGTTTCTAATCCGGCTAAAATTTCTGTTCCTGGCGGAATTATATTTTTAAATTCTGCGGCGATCGCCCGCAAAATTTTGGGTTGGGATTCAAATCGATATTTATCAAAATATTCGTTGGAAATTTGTCCTGAACGCAGTTGAAAAGTACCAGTCAGATAAGAAACCTGAAATATTTCGCGAGCCAGTTGATCTTTGGTCATCATTTGAAAAGAGCTAACACATAAAAACGCATAGTCCAACGTCCAGATCTTTTAACCTCTAGGCATGGTTTGTGCTTCTTCAACAAGAGGGGAAGAGAGGTGGCACCATGGATGAATTAAAAAAAATAAAATTTAAACCAGTTGATTCAGATTTGGTGAGTTTTTTTGTAGTGTTAGCAATCTTAAGTGTATTTTTCGTCCTTGGACTTCGCGTGGTGCTTTTTGGCTCATCGAGCACACCCGTTTTGTTTCCCCCCGCCGAAATTTCAAAATCCAATTAGATACTTACGGGCAAATCCAATACGATTTGGATCGCGGCAACCCAACTTGGCCGAAAGGAAATCTACTGCGAAAGCCTATCTTCGGACTTGGCTTTTTCGGGTTTGCCATTGTTCAAGGGCGAATTGTCGCATGTCCGAGACATGATCCAATTCATCGACGATTTCGACACCCAACAAGGTTTCAATCGCATCTTCTAAAGTGACTAAACCGGTGGTGACTCCGTATTCATCTTGAACCAAGGCCAAGTGTTCTTTTCGCTTAATAAAATAATCGATGGCGTGAGTGACAGTCATATTTTCGGGGACCGAAGCAATCGGGACTAAAATTTCTGTGATCGTCAAGTCGTGGTGATCGCTAGAAACGGATTCGTGAATTCGATAGCGCATCACTAGCCCCACCATATTGTCCAGGGACCCTTCAAAAACCGGAATTCTAGAAAACCGAATGGGCTTAAACTTCTCGAAGACTTCTTCGACGGTCATTGAAGCGTCCAAAGCAAAGATCACCGACCTGGGGGTCATGATGTCGGACACAAACATATTATCCATCATCAGAAGGTTTTTAATAATGGTGGACTCTTTGTGTTCAAGCTCGCCCTCATGCATGCTGAGCTCGGCCGTGGCAATAACTTCTTCCCTGGTGACCGAGGCTTCCTCGTCACCGCTACGTTTAAAAGTGTTGCTTAGTTTTTCTCCTAACCAAACAATCGGGTAGATTAAAATAATGATCAGCTGCAGAGTGTAGGTGGCAAACTCGGCCAAAGATTTCCAGTACATGGCGCCCAGAGTTTTTGGAATAAATTCGGCGAACACGATCACGCAAAAAGTAAAAATGGCCGAGAAAATTGTCAGCGCCGAATCACCCACGACTTCTTGAACTTTGGCACCAATCAGGGCCGCGCCAAAAGTGTTAGCGATCGTATTTAGGCTAAGGACCGCCAAAATCGGACGATTAATATTGTCCTTCAGATGCTCCATCAGCAGCCCGGTGCGGGGACTTTCTTTTTTCTCAATCGAAATGTAGGTCGGCGTGATCGAAAGAAAAACGGCCTCTACCAAAGAGCAAACAAAGGAAACGATCAGAACAATTACTATAAGAACCAAGATGAGCGTCATACTGTGACAATCATCCTAACAGAGAATTCAAATATATGAAGTATTACTTGTGTTCGGCAGCCCGTTTTTCTTGGTACTTTTTCGAAAGCTCTTCTTGAATAAATTTTGGAACCGCTGCGTACTTTGCAAATTCCATTGTAAATTCGCCTTTGCCTTTGGTCGCTGAACGTAAATCTGTCGAATACCCAAACATCTCTGAAAGCGGAACTTCAGCTTCGATAACTGCGTTCCCCTCCAAGGAACTGGTGTTCACAATAACACCGCGACGTTGATTGATCTGACCAGTGGCAGGGCCCTGATATTCTTCCGGAACAGTAGTCTCAAGTTTCATGATGGGCTCTAGTACTGTAGGTTTTGCTTTTAAGTAAACTTCTCGCATCGCTGCCATGGCGGCAATTTTAAAAGCCAAGTAACTTGAATCCACATCATGGTATTGACCATCATGCAGTTCCACTTTAACGCCAACGATAGGAAAGCCGATCAGACTTCCTTTTTTGCATTGCTCTTCAAAACCTTCTTCTACGCCAGGGATAAATTCTTTGGGAATTCGACCGCCGACCACTTTGTTTTCAAACAAAAAGGTTTCTTTGGCATCCGAAGGAAGCGGCATAATTTTTCCAACCACCTTCGCAAATTGACCGGCACCACCAGATTGTTTTTTGTGGACGTAATCATATCCAGCTTCTTGACCGATAGTTTCACGGTAAGCCACCTGAGGTTGCCCTACAGTTGTTTCACACGCGAATTCTCGCTTCATACGCTCGATATAGATTTCTAAATGAAGTTCCCCCATTCCAGAAATAATGGTCTCGGCGGATTCTTCATCACGGTGAACTCTGAATGTAGGATCTTCTTTTCTAAATTTTTGTAAAGCTTTAGAAAAGTTATTGGCACCCGATTTGTCCTTAGGAGAAATCGCCAAAGAGATCACGGCCTCAGGAACAAACATCGACTGCATCGCCACATCATAACCTTCTTGAGTAAAGGTATCGCCGGAAGCGCAATCAATACCAAACAGCGCCACGATATCGCCGGAATAAGACACATCTAGTTCTTCCATTTTCTCAGCGTTCATTCTGGCCAATCTTGGGATTTTCACCTGTCGTTTGGTGGTCGTATTGATGATAAAATCGCCCTTCGACATTTTGCCTTGGTAAACACGCATAAAAGTCAGCTGACCAAACGGAGTTTCCTGAAGTTTAAAAGCCAAAGCGCAAAGGGGCTTACTATTATCTGGGAACAATTCAAATTTTTCTTCGTTTTTGCTTAAATCCAGAGCGGATTCTTTTTTCTCAGCCGGAGTTGGCAAGTAAGCACCAACAGCATCCAGCAACAACTGAACGCCTTTATTTTTATAAGCAGATCCGCAGAAAACCGGAACCAATTTCAGTGCGATAACGGCTTTTCGAGTGGCTGCATTGATTTCATCTATTGTGACTTGTTCACCCATCAAGAACTTATCGCCGATCACTTCATCAACGTCGGCCAGTTTTTCAATCATCATAGCGCGGTATTCTTCGGCTTGAGCTTTATATTCCCCGGGGATTGCCATTTCCACAATTTTCTCGCCACTGGTACCTTCGAAAACAAAGGCCTTCATCGTGACCAGATCAATCGCACCCTTGTGCTGGTCTTCAAGACCAATAGGAATTTGAAACATCACTGCATTTAATTTTAATTTTTCAACCAAAGCATCTTTAACCCGAAAAGGATTGGCGCCCTGGCGATCTAATTTATTAACAAAAGCTAATCGAGGAACACCGTAACGCTTCATCTGGCGGTCGACAGTGATCGACTGCGATTGGACACCGGCAACTCCGCAAAGGACTAGGATCGCTCCGTCCAAAACTCGCAAAGAACGTTCCACTTCAATGGTAAAGTCAACGTGCCCGGGGGTATCGATCAAATTGATCGTCCAGTCTTTCCAAGCCACTTGCGTACAAGCAGATTGAATGGTGATCCCTTTTTCGCGTTCCAGATCCATAAAATCCATGGTGGCGCCGACGCCGTCTTTACCTTTAACTTCGTGGATGGCGTGAATTTTTCCGCCGTAGAAAAGAATCCGTTCTGATAAAGTTGTTTTGCCCGAATCAATATGAGCCGAAATGCCGACATTGCGAACTAAATTGATGTCCCATTTTTTGCTCATAAATTTCCTCGAGTGATTGCGATTGGTTAAAGAATTTTGTTAGCATTAAAAAAAGGGAAGTGCAAAACAGGAGTCTAAGGGTGCTTGGAGCTAACGCTATGAATAATCTTCGCTTCGAAATTCAGAACCAACTGCTCAAAAAATTTTTTGGCTTCGAAAAATTTCAAGGTCTGCAAGAGCAAACTCTCAGAAATTTGGCCAAGGGGCAATCGACTTTTTTGATTCAGTCGACCGGCTCTGGAAAAAGTCTGACCTATTTGTACCCCACAAAAATCGGGGCGGATTCGCCAGATTCAAGCGGGAAGACAATCGTTTTAACGCCTTTAATTGCCCTGATAGATGATCAAGCGCGAAGTGCCTCGCAGTTTGGCCTTCGCAGTTTGGCCTTGCACTCGCAAAAGACAAGTGCTCAGAAAAAAGATGTTTTGGCCAAGATCCAGCAGGGGCAATTTGACGTTTTGTTTGTGACGCCAGAGCGTTTTCGAAACGCCGAGTTTTCGCAGGCGTTGACTTCGATTTCTGTGCAATTGCTGGTGGTGGACGAGGCCCACTGCATTTCGCAATGGGGGCATGATTTTAGGCCCGATTATTCCAAAATTGGCGACATTCAAAAATCGCTTCAAAACCCAATGACGTTGGCGCTGACTGCAACCGCATCTCCGCGCGTGGAAAAAGAAATTCAAGATTCGTTGGGTATTAGCTCTGAAAACACGCTTAGGCTTCCGATCTACCGCGACAATCTGCATATTCAAGTGACCGAACTTTACGGAGCCGTTTCCAAAGTCGATCATTTTTTAGATTCGTCAAAACAGCAGGCCCGCGAGGTTTGCGAAATTGTTTATTTTACTTTGATCTCAAGTCTTCGCGCATTTGCGTCCGAACTGTCGCGGCGGAAAATTCCTTTTTTAACTTATCACGGGGATTTACCTGCGGATGAGCGCCGGAAAAATCAACAGCAATTTATGGCGTCGTCGAATGCTCTGCTGCTAGCAACGCCGGCGTTTGGATTAGGCGTCGACAAAAAAAATATCCGTCGCATTGTGCATTTTGAAATTCCGGGTTCGTTAGAGGCTTATTCCCAGGAAATTGGCCGGGCGGGGCGCGACGGCCAAAAAGCGTATGTAGAGCTTTTTTTTGACGACGAAGATTTGCTGAAGCAAATGGAATTTATTAAATGGGCACATCCCGAAATAGAGTTTTTAAAAAGTTTAGATGCGCTGGTGAAAAACAATGCCCTGGCCTTTCAGCAAGGGGGCGCACTGTTTTTAAAAGAACGTTTGCTGTTTAAAAATTCTCGCGACTATCGCGTGGAGGCCTCGCTGAATTTGTTAGAGAAACAGGGCTTCTATTCTCGCGATCCACGCACGCAAAAATTTGAGCGTCGAGATGAACCCGACTGGAATTTAATGTTAGCGGCCCTGGGCCCTGCAAGAATGAAGGCCCAGAACGAACATCTTCTAAAGCTAGTTCAGTGGGCCAAGCAATCGGAAGTTTGCAGGTGGAAATTGCTTAGCCAAGCTTTCGGAGAAACTTTAGAGGAAGACTGCGGCCACTGTGATATATGCCTATGATTTTTCCTGACCCAAGAAATTTAGATCCCTCCGATTCGCAAGGTTTGGTGGCCCATGGCGGGGATTTAACGCTTCCGTTTTTGCTGGAAGCCTACGCCCGTGGAATTTTTCCATGGCCCCAAGGGCCGATGGATCAGTTCCCTTTGCTATGGTTTAGCCCCGATCCCCGGGGCATTCTTGATTTCGCGCAATTGCATCTGGCGAAAAGTTTTCTGAAATGGAAAAAGTCGTGCGAATTGTCAGTGACATGCAACGCGAGGTTTACCGAAGTCATTCGCAGATGCAGATTGAAGGAACGAAAGGGTCAGTCCGGCACCTGGATCCTGCCAGAAATGGAAACCGCGTACGCCGAGCTTTTTCTTCAGGGCAAAGCCCTCAGCGTAGAAGTTTGGAAAAAGGATTTATTAGTGGCCGGCATCTACGGCGTGCTGAGCGAAAAATATTTCAGCGCTGAAAGCATGTTCACCGACGTGCCCAATGCCTCGAAGCTAGCCTTCGTCGAGCTTGTAGAAGAACTGCGGCGCCGGGGATTCGCGTGGATGGACCTGCAAATGGTGACCTCGGTCAGCAAAGCTTTCGGCGCCAAGCTCATTCCGCGATCAGAGTTCTTGGACCGCATTATTGCCGGCCGACCGGGACGAAATATTTTGCGGAAGTTTACATTGTAGAACGAAGACCTCTCCAAATTGTTTTCCGAGGAAAAAATTTTTTAGGGTTTGTCAAAATGTACATCGTCAAACCGTCGGTTGTGGCCATGTGGGTGGAAAATCCTTACTGGCAGAATTTCTGCGGGGAATTGAGGTTCCAGCACAAGCCTCCAATTGATCCGACGACGATGAATCAATGGAGAAAAAAAATTAAGGCCATAGCGAATGATGATTTCTTCACTGACAAATGGACCGACGTGAAGTATCAGGAAGTCTTAAAGTTGAAATTATGGGATGGCCAAAATTGGAAACATCCACTCAGACACGCAAACAACTTTATTACGCCTATCCCGATTTTTTCCAGAAAAATTATTCGATAGATCTAAGGCAAAAGGGATTCAACAAAGTGAAGCGGATCCGATTCAAAACTGGCAAAGTTTTCCTTGGTGATAAAGAGAGTTTTTGCCTTTGGAAATTTTTTGAGGAATTTATCTAGGCTTGTAGCCCGTTTTACTCTGCTTGATTTTACCTCAATGGCAATAATTTGTCCTCGGTGTTCGACCACAAAGTCAACTTCGTAGTCCCCTTCTGCCCAATAATTCACTTTGTTCCAACTTTTCACCAAAGTTGCACCAACGACAGACTCAAAAACCCGCCCCATATATTCAGCAGGAAGGTTGTCCATCCGATGAAAGGTGTTCAGGGCTGGTGCCAAACAAATTATTTTAGGAGAAGACTGCTTTTTTCGAATTTCATTGTTGCTGAACTTGTGAATCGGTTTGAACAAAAATGCGGATTCAAATAAATCTATGTAGTATTTGATGATGTCGATGTTGCCACGATCTTGCAGTTGCCCTAAAATTTTATTGTAGCTCATCACTTGAGCGGGCAAGTTAGAGAGAATGTAAAATGTTTGCCGAAAGAGTCCGGGGGAGCTGACCTTGGCCTGAGTTAAAATGTCCTTGCCAATAACAGTTTCAACAATTGAGGACATCAAATAATTTTGCCATCGCAGAGGGTCGTTGATAAAAGTATAAGAACCCGGATAGCCGCCAAAAATTAGAAATTTATCCAAGACCATTTTAGACCTCAGGGATTTGGATTTGGCAAAACCCCAGTGGTAGGCGTGAATCATTTCAAATCGACCCGTCAGACTCTCCTGAATGCCAGCTTGCAGGTCCAGGGAACTTGAACCTAAAAAAACACATTTAATTTTTTGACCATCTGAATCCCAGTTTTTCTTCACGGTCTCTGACCAGTTGGGAATTTTTTGAATTTCATCAATGATTAAAACTTTCTTTTCCAAACGAGCTTTTTGCCACTGTTCGTCGATAAATTTCGCATGGGATACGCCATCCGCGCTAACGAACAAAATACTCAAATCCTGTCGGTCATGGATCAAATTCTTGATCGTCGTCGTCTTCCCAACTTGGCGGGGCCCTAATAAAAACTGGATCAGGGGACTTTTTTCAGACAATCTTTTTTCAAGCGTTGCCAGAGGGCTATCAACCGATCTCTCTTGCTTCAATCTTTTTGCCATGACGAAATTTTCACCTATAAAAAATTGTAGGTCAACCTATAAAAAATTAAAGGCCAAAGATCGAGGGCGACTTCGAGTGAGGAATGTTCGGACAGGGTGTCTGAATTTCGACTTTGATTGCGATCCGGTTCGCGCATTTGGTATCAATTCAATTTGAAAGTAGGGTGCACTTTTCTTTCAATCTCCAACTTTAAATTCATTTGCCGGCCGACCGGGACGATATATTTTGCGGAAGTTTACATTGTAGAACGAAGATCTCTACAAATTGTTTTCCGAGGAAAAAATTTTTTAGGGTTTGTCAAAATGGAGATCAAAAAAAAACTTATGCTTGCTCAAGAAAAATTTAAATTGAAAAGATCGATACAAACTACTACACCTGGCTGAAATAAATTTTTTGGACAATGGCGTCTGAAAAAACAAAGAGACAAAATGAAGAAAGCTAAAAGCTTTTTATCTTGGAAAATTTGGCGAGCCCTGAACAGAAAAATGTCAGTGATGACCAGTCTATTTGCCGTTTTGGCTTGTGCCTTTGCGATGATGGCCTCTGATCCAGCTTCAGCGCAAAATCAAGTGCCAGCAAAAAAGAATTTGATTTTCATTATCGATGATTCTGGCAGTATGGTGCCACATCAGAATCAGCTGGCTAAATCGGCGACTCCAATTTTAGTGGACGCCTTTAGATCGGGGATTTTAGCTAGTGTTACGGTGATCACCACAACTTCAAAAGCTGATGCCGGTCAGAATTTTAAAATATCGAGAGTCATCCCGCAGAATTTAAACTTAGAAGCCGATCTTAATGACGCATTGACTCCCGGATCAGGCGGGTCGACAGGGCCGACGCATTTAAAAGTCGAATGATTACAAGCCTTTAATTTTGTGAAACTATTTTGATTCAGCTTTGACAAGGAGGTCAAGATGGTGAATCAAGCACAAATGTTAGTCGATCTTTTCGAAAAAATTGAAGACCCC
>JANYDD010000037.1 GCA_025359945.1 Bdellovibrio sp.
ATCTTAACGAATACGTTTTTCGATATAATCGACGAGAACATCCGATGGCTGCCTTCAGCACCCTGCTCGGCATCGTATCCCAAGGAAAGCCGCTAACACTGCGGAATCTGGTCGAACCTTAGTCAACCGGAGAGGCATATAAAATCATTTGCAGATGAAATCGTCTATATGAAACCAAATGTTTTTTTGTCACCTGAGGCTCAACCTGTTCAGGTTTTCAGTTTTACCCCATCTTCAATTCTGGGTCTCTAACGATTGCCAATATTTGTCCTAACTTTGCATTTCTGGTTCCCGCTGATGATTTACAAGTAACTTCTGAAAACCAATCCCTTTCACGCAATTGCTGGGTAGAACCCAAATCGAAAAGAAAATATTTAATCGATTCGGTCCAATCAGCAATCTTTGATTTGCAAAAACGACTTCTAAAATTGCAAAGCTTGATATTATGTCGGACGCAGATTTCAAATCGCGGCTATATATTAGCTCTGAGACTGAAAGACTAAGTGTACTGGCCTAGGTTGAGGCTGAAAGCGAAATAGAAGGCCCTGTCGCGCGATTGAAGCAACGAAATTGGAGCCAAAGAGTTTTACCTTTGTTTCCTTCGTTTAAGGATGGCGCAACTTCTCTATTTTCCAAACTAGGGCAATAATACTTCAAGTATAAAATTCTACAGAGCCTCGTTCAGGTCCCAGTTGTAATCCAGAAACTCAATTTTAGTTTTAACAAAATTGATTTTCGCCAGATCGGGGACCTTCGCGTATTTTTTCAGAACCGCGGGAATTCCTTCTCCCCACCTCGCAAAGTCCTCTTTGTACCAATCGAAAATTTTCGAAAGTTTTATCCCTTCAGTTGAGATTTCATTTCGGCCGGCATCACCCAGCCAAATTTCCATTTGGTTGTTCAGCTGCGCTTCAATTTTTTCAGGCACATAGGCTTCGTGTCGCAATCGTGGACAAGAAATCGAAGCGCAATTCACGGCCGCATGAATTCTAAAATCCTTAAATTCAGGCCTTAGCCATTTATGCTCGATAGGATCAAGGGACTTAATTTTTCCGCCCATCAAAGAAAAAAACTCTAACTTCCAAGGCGAAGAAAAAAATCCACCGATTTTTTTAATACTGCTGACAGGATAGTGGTCGATGATCAACTTTACCGTGAGCGCATTGTACGCGTTTATCAAAAAAGCTTTCCGTTGATCGACAGTCCACAACTTAAATTCTTTTTCCTCAACTAAACTTAAAGCCTTAAGGTATTCGTTAAGGGTATGTTGATCTGGATTTTTACTAATCTCAGATTTAAGACCCTTGTAGTTCATTTTTCCCTGAGCATCTTGAAAGCTTTCTAAAACTTTTTTCCACAGATTGTGAGAATGATCGAATGTCCAACCAAGACAACCTGTTAAAGTCAGTAAAGTGACAAAAAATATTTTCAAGGTGGCTCCTTCACTCTCAATTAAAGCACTAATGCTAAAGGTTTAATTCTCCTGGCGACGGCGCTTGCCGAAGGCCCATGCATTTTTAAGTATTTTTAGACCAAACCCCAATCTACAATCTTCCAGCCAATGCTCATGATGCCGCCTATAAGCCGTATTCGACCTGAGCTCATTCAATTCGGCAATATTCGATAAGGAAAATTTGGTGGCGTTATTTGCATCTGTTAGGATTATTTTGCCTAACCTTCTAATTGCAGACAAATAAATTCTAACAAAAGATGTCGTCCCAAATTATTTGGGATAAGGCCATCCGATTGAACTGAAAAATTTCTGGACTTGATAGAATCTCTGTGAAATCTCCTTAGGCAAGTAGACTTTTAAAAAAGGATTAAAAAATGAAAACATACTTCTCTCAAATAAAATCAACTTTTGGAAAGCTCAAAGTCGTCGCCGACGACCGCCAGCTTCTTGGAATTTTTTTTGAATCCGACAAGTCCCAAAATTCCCAATTTGCAGACGCTAAAGAAGGAAAAAACGAAGTGATCAAAACTTTTGCTGATCAACTTCAAGAGTACACAAAAGGAACTCGAAAAAAATTTGAAGTTCCATTTTTGATTGAAGGCACCGATTTTCAAAAGCAGGCATGGAAAGCACTGCAAGAAATTCCATATGGCAAAACCATCAGCTACTCAGATCAAGCCCGTCGCATCGGAAAACAAAAAGCAGTCCGCGCCATCGGCAGTGCCAACGGAAAAAACCGCTTTCCAATTCTAATCCCTTGCCACAGAGTTATCGCTGCTAACAACAAACTTGGCGGTTACTCCGGAGGGCTCGAAATGAAAATGAAATTACTAGAACTTGAAAAAACACAAGTGAACGCCAACCTCTAGTCCGCGGCCTTTAACTCCGCCAATAAATCCCAACCAAATCTTTCTAATTTCCCGGGTCCAATGCCATACACGCCTTTAAGTTCCTCGATACTTCTGGGATTGGTTTTGGCCAATGCTCGCAATGTTTGATCACTAAACACAACAAAAGCGGGCTGATCCAACTCGGTGGCTTTAGCTTTTCGCCATTTTCGTAGTTGCTGAAACAAAATCTCTTGTTCTGGATTTAACATTTCGCCCTTCGGATCCTTTACGGCTTTTTCTTTCTTACACGATTTAGATTTGCGCAATTTCGTCGGCGCCGCAATTTCAAAGTCCCTCGGATTTCGCTTTAGATTTTCTACAGACAAAGAAATTTTTCGCTCTGAATCCGGATCGCAGACGTCGCAGTGGCCGCACTGTCCGATTCTTTGCGAATCACGATAGTAAGTTAAAATTTCAGACTGACGACACTCGCCACCCTCTGAATAGCTGACCAAAGCATCCAAATTTCGCCATCGTAAATCTTTAATTGCTTTTTTAGCTTTTGAACTTTGTATAAAAAAAGACTGAAGCCCTTTATCTTTTTTCGAATAAAGCAAAAGACATGTCGAAGGCTCTCCATCACGACCCGCACGGCCCATCTCCTGGTAAAGCGAATCAATATTCGCCGGCATCTGAAAATGGACTACAAGTCTGACATCAGGCTGATCAATACCCATCCCAAAGGCGTTGGTCGCCACCAAAATTCGCAAATCACCTCTTGAATATTGATCTTGCGTCGCTGTCCTAACCTCAGGCGACAAACCGGCGTGATAATATCCAACCTGATCGAACTCCGCCGAAAGATACAAGCAAAGCTCCTCTGTCATTTTCCGAGTGCCGCAATAAATAATCACTCGGCCTGACAAATTTTGGGAAAGCGCTTGCAACAGCCATCGGCGTTTTTCTTCGTCGTCCTCAACGCCCTGAACTTGATAGAAAAGATTCGGTCGATAAAAGCCATGAACCATGCGTTGTGGATCCACAAGTTGCAAATTTTTTGCAACGTCATTCAAAACCGTAGGCGTGGCGGAAGCCGTCAGCGCAAGAATCGGAACTTCGGGCTTTAACAACTTCAGAACTTTCAGTTCAGCGTACTCCTCGCGAAAATCATGACCCCACTGAGAAACGCAGTGGGCCTCGTCAATGGCAAACAAAGCAATTTGACGGCTGGCAATCCATTTTTTAAACCCATCCTTTTGAACACGCTCTGGGGACAAATAAAGAACAAATGATTTTTCTTGATTCATCTCATAAAAAACCATTCGCTTTTCGTCCTCAGATTGCCCCGAATGAAGGGCCCCCGCAGGTACCCCAAGTCTTTTCAAAGCATTGACTTGATCTTTCATCAAAGCGATCAACGGAGATATCACCACCACTAGCTGCTTCAAATAAACGGCTGGAAACTGATAGCACAAGGACTTGCCGCCGCCGGTGGGCAAAACCGCCAGTACGTCTTTTCGATCTAAAATGGCTCTGATGATTTCTTGCTGGCCCTTCCGAAATTCGGACAGACCAAAGGTACTTTTAAGCGTTGTCTCGAGCATAGTTGAGAATCCCCCCAGTTCCACTTTTCCATGCAAATCAATGCCAAGTCCACGGGCAAAAATCCAAATATTGTAATCCCACGACATTTCCCGTAGAAGTCAGTTTAAAAAGGAGAAAAAGCGCCTTGAAAGACGTGATCGATTGTTGGAACGAAAAAGCCAGTCAGTGGCGGACCCTTGTCGGAGACAAAGGCGATTCCAATCGCATTTTCAATTCCGACCCTGTGCTTTGGAACTTTCTCGGGGAAATCACCGGAAAAACCATTCTGGATGCAGGATGCGGAACCGGATATCTTTCGGTTCAAATGTCCGAAAAATTAGCAACGGTGATCGGGGTCGATGTTTCTGAAAAAATGATCAAAGAAGCAAAAAAATTTGGCAAAGAAAAAAACGCCCAAATTGATTTTCGGGTTGATTCCTGTTCAAAGCTTTCATCAGTCCCCAGCCAAAGCATTGATAAAATCGTTTGCAATTACGTTTTGATGGATTTGCCTGATCTCTCGGGAGCGTTGCAAAACTTCCATCGGGTTCTGAAACCCTCTGGTCTTGCAGTTTGCATTTTCACTCATCCCTGTTTCACTGAACTTTCCGAAAGCGAAATGTATTTCGACGAAATAAAAAAGAAAGATCGCTGGGGCCGGTTCACCTCGGACTTTATTTATTTTCACCGGCCTTTGAGCACCTATTGGCGCGAGTTCAAAAGAGCCGGCTTTCAAATTGAAAATTTCGACGAGCCCATAGCACAAGACCCTTTCGCACCCGGGTTTCAAGATTTGTGGAGAAAAAATTACCGCAAACAAGCTTGGTCGGTCGCCTTTCGACTGATTAAATAGTCGCCCCGGAAAAAGTCGAGTTTCGTGATTGGCCTTAAGTTTCCCGGTGTTTGGATAGAATAAAAACGACCGAGGGAAACTGAATTAGCTTTAAATTCCGGTCGTTTTTTGCTTTGATTTAGGGATGAAAAACCAATCTAAATTTGAACAACAAACGGACTTATTTTTAACGCCACTTGCGAAAATCTGCTCTGAAACTCATCCGCTTTATGTTTTGTCTGACAAGATTGACTGGAATTTTTTTGACGAAAAGTTCGGTGGTCTCTTTCATGATAGCTTTGGAAGACCTTCGAGTCGGACTAGGCTTATTTTCGGGCTTCATTTTTTAAAAGCCATGCATAACGAAAGTGATGAGTCGGTTGTGGTCATGTGGGTTGAAAATCCGTACTGGCAGTATTTCTGCGGGGAATTGAGCTTCCAGCATAAGCCTCCGACTGATCCGACGACGACGAATAAATGGAGAAAAAAAATCAAGGCCCAGGGTTTTGAAGAAATATTTAAAACGGTCATTGAAACGGGTTTAAAAACAGGAACGATTCGAGTTGCAGATTTTGAAAAAATAAATGTGGATACGACAGTTCAAGAAAAAGCGGTGACGTTTCCAACTGACTCTAAGCTTTACCACAAGATGCGGGAAAAGCTCGTTAATGAGTCGGCCCGGAAAAAGTCAAAAATCGTTGATTCCAGCAGAAAGCATTTTGATTTGTTATGTTTGAAACGACCGGGATGAAGCGGTGAGACTTCAAAATCCGGTCGTTTTTTGTTTGAATTTTTAAATGAAAAACAAAAATAAAGTAAGTCCACAATTCGATCTTTTTTCAACTCCTTTAGAGAAAATCTGCTCTGAAAATCATTCACTTTGGATTTTATCGCAGAATATTGATTGGGATTTTTTCAGCGAAAAATTCGGCAGGCAATCTTTTCCACGACATAATTGGTCGCCCTTCAGCCCAGACGCGGTTGATTGTGGGGCTTCATTTTTTAAAAGCCATGTACAACGAGAGTGATGAGTCAGTTGTTTCTAAATGGGTCGAAAACCCCTATTGGCAGTACTTTTGCGCAAGAAATCAGTTTCCAGTATAAATTCCCTATTGACCCTACGACTTTGAATAAGTGGCGTAAGAAAATATCTTCGGAGGGCTTTGAGGACCTTTTTAAATCCACTATCGAGGCTGGAATTAAAACGGGAACAATAAAAAAAACTGATTTTGAAAAGGTCAATGTGGATACAACGGTTCAAGAGAAAGAAATTTCATTTCCAACTGATTCAAAACTTTATCATAAAATGCGATTGAAACTTGTGAAGGAGTCAAAAAAACTTGGAATTCTACTTCGTCGGACCTATGGAAAGGCCTCAAAAAAGTCTTTAATCATGCAAGGCAGGTATCGCCACGCAAGGCAGATGAAAAGAGCAGCCAAAGAAGTCCGGTCCCTGCGTGTGATGATGGGGCGAGTGCTTCGGGATTTAGCGAGAAAGACAAAAGGGTCAGAGCGTTCCGAGAAATTGCAAAAATTATTAGATCATGGGGAAAAGCTTTTTAAACAAAAGCGCACTGACAAAAATAAAATTTATTCGCTTCATTGTCCCGAGGTGGAGTGCATTGCTAAAGGTAAGGCCCATAAAAAGTACGAATTTGGCTGCAAGGTTGGCTTTGCCACAAGCTCCAGCGGAAACTTTGTGATTGGCGCCAAAGCTTTTCACGGAAATCCATTTGATGGGCATACTCTGAGAGAAAGTCTTGAACAGTGCAGTCGATTGATGCCAGTGGGTGCGAAAATTTTAGATGTATTTGTGGACCGCGGTTATAAAGGGCATGGGGTTACAGAATTTAGTGTGCATTTGGATCAAAAGAAAAAAAAGAACGAAACAAAAACATTTAGAAAGTGGCTTCGAAGAAGATCTGCAATTGAACCGCTGATCGGGCACATGAAAAACGACGGTGGCCCCAAGAGAAATCATTTACTCGGCAAACAGGGAGATCAAATCAACGCTTTGATGATGGCTATTGGTTTTAACCTGAGAAAGATCCAAGGATCTTTCTGTCTCGAGTTTTTAGCGCCAACTTTGACTTTAATATCCGCTAC
>JANYDD010000043.1 GCA_025359945.1 Bdellovibrio sp.
CGATAAAGCTGACTTCAAAAAACAAGTGACAAAGTCTATGAGGTCGCTTCAAAATAATAAAAAGAAAATACGATCATTTTATCAAAAGAAAATCCTTAAGTACGCTGCTTAATGTATACTATCTAACGCACTTATTAATAGTATGGACAATTGTCCCAACTGAATTAATTCTGCGATCAATCCCTAGGCTATAAATTAAACCATGCCAATAATCGACATTGACTGTCGATTATTGGCATGGTTTAATTTATAGCTATGAACCACGTGCGCGCCCGATATGTGACGAATAACCTACTTAAAGAGCTTAAATTCTCTCCTGTCGTGCTGATTCAAGGACCTCGCCAAACGGGAAAATCATTTTTGGTGAAGAATTTGATCCCTGAAAAAATAACAAGACTTTACAAAACATTGGATTTGGCGGCGGTGAAGAATTTCGCTGCTGAAAATCCGGATACTTTTGTTCGCGATGTTGAAAGTGGTCAACTTCTAATTATCGACGAGGCTCAAAAGGTTCCGGCAGTTTTCGATAGCGTCAAAGGCGTCGTGGATGAGCAAAGAAGGCCAGGCCAATTTATTTTGTTGGGATCCACCGAGTTTTCGAAATTGACCAATATCCGAGAATCGTTGACGGGCAGAGCTTCTCGATTGCGTATTTTTCCGTTAATGCTTTCAGAAGTTAGAAATTTGCCTCTCAACAGTCAAAAAAATATGCTCCATTCTAAACCTCGAGTCTCGCGAGGGGATTTAATGAAGTACTTAAAAAATGGTGGCATGCCGGGCATTTTCGGAATTAAAGACGAATCCGAAAAAAGACAAGCACTTCAGGATTGGATGGATCTTACGGCTCAAAGAGACGCTACCCTTTTTAAAGGGATCAAAGCCGATTCTGAATTGTTGTTAAGAATTCTCAATGCAATAGCAACTTTAGAAGATTCGTCAGCCGGGGGCATCGCAAAGTATCTTCGCATCGACCTACGAAAGATCAATTCCCATCTTGGCGTGCTGAAGACTCTTTTCGTTGTCAATCAGATCAGTCCCTATCAATCTGGGACAGGAAAAGATCAATTTTTCTTTTGTGATGTCGGATTTTTAGAACTCTTCGGAGGCTCATTTAGCAAAAAGCTAAAGACTTGGATCTTGCAGGAGCTTATTGCCCAAACTTCTTATTCAGGTAACAACTCCAGAAAGATCTACTATTTTCGATCTGCAAAAGGCCAAGTTATTGATTTCGTCATCTGCAAAAATGAAGTCGTCGAGATGTGTGTTAAAATTTTTCCTGAAGAAAAAACAAGCTCGAAACAGTTTGAACTTTTAAAGGCCTTTCTAAAAGCGCAAAAGAAATATCTTCACCCAGATTTTAAAATGGTCGCACTGACCGGAACTCTTCAACCCTACAAGGACAAAAAAATCCTGATTTATCCATGGGAAGCCATCGCTTAAAAACTGAAGAATGAGGCCTTTCGATGACCAAGCTTTAGGGAGGTTCAGGGAAAGAAATTTGACACAGCGATGAAAGAGTCGTAAAAAACAGCCGTCGCTTACGCTCCGAACCCGGCACCAAGCTCGGTCAATTGCGCTGGACTGCCTCAGTCAATCGACGTAACTCCACAGACTTGAAATCATTCGATCATTGCGCCAAAATAAAACCGGTTGCGAGTTAATATTTTGGCAGGATCCAGGTGTTGGCGACGTAGACTGGGTTCTAAGAAAAGGGAAAAACTTTTTTCCAATCGAAGTTAAGCTTTCTGGATCCGTGAATTTTGCCGACTGTAGGCATTTGCGCACATTTCTACATGAATACCCGTGCCCGCGGGGCGGCTTCGTTCTGTACACCGGAAAAAATCGTCGACAACTGGCTGAAAATATTTCTGCAATTCCTTGGCAAGAATTTCTTTTGAAAACTTTTGCAGAGTTGATCTGAGTTAAGGCGCCGTAACGAGACTCTGTGGGCGGTCAAATCCCGGGAATTCATTTGATTCTTTAAAAAGATTGATTGGCGTAAAAAAACGCCGTAATATGACGGCTTATGTTGCAACGTACTTTAAAGCCTCCAAAAACGAGTTTTTTTCTTTTCGGACCACGGGGATCTGGAAAATCGACCTGGGTGAAATCTACTTTTAAAAAGGGTCATTACGTTAATTTGCTTTTTGAGCGAGAGTTAACAAAGTATTTAATTCGCCCAGATATTTTAATCGACGAACTCCGCGAACTTCCTGCCAAATCCTGGGTGGTGATTGATGAGGTTCAGAAAGTACCAGCCCTATTGAATGCGGTTCATTATTTGATTGAAGAAAAAAAATTGCGCTTTTGTTTGACGGGATCATCCGCCAGAAAGTTAAAGCGGGGCGCCGCCAACTTGCTTGGGGGCAGGGCCGTGACCCGGACGATGTTTCCATTTCTTCCCGTGGAGCTTGGCCCAGCGTTCAACCTTACTCTAGCCCTGCGATATGGAACCTTGCCGCTTATTCATCAAGCTGAAGATCATCAAGATGTTCTCCAGTCATATGTTCAAAATTATCTGAAAGAGGAAATTCAGGCCGAAGCTTTAACCAAGAATCTTCCTGGTTTCGCTCGGTTTTTGAATATATCGGGTTTGTTTCATGGTCAGATATTAAACGTGAGCAACGTCGCCCGCGAGGCCGAGGTCGCTAGGACGACAGTTCAGGCCTATTTCGAGATTTTGGAAGACACTCTCTTAGCACAACGGCTTGAGGCCTTCACACCCAAATTAAAGGTTCGCGAGAAATCTCATCCTAAATTTTATTTCGTTGATCCGGGCTTAGCCAACGCACTGAAAGGTCGCCGAGGCGAACCCTCGCCTGAAGAGCGCGGCCCTTTGCTGGAAGGTTTAGTTTTTATGATTCTTCAAGCCTATCAACAATCCGATCGAATTTTTGATCAGATCCATTACTGGAGTCCGGCAGAAGCGAAATTGACGGAAGTTGATTTTTTAATCTCAAGAGGCTCCGAGAAAATCGCCATCGAAGTTAAAGCAAAAGAAAAATGGAGTACAACTGATTTGAAGGGACTAAAAGCCATTGCCGACTTAAAAGGAATTCAACGACGAATTTTAGTCACGCTAGGAAACCAAAAAATGAAAACAGAATCTGGAATCGAGATTTTTCCATTTCCTGTCTTCTGCGCCCTCTTACAGCAAAAAAAGTTTTAGTCCACCACTCGCCCGAAGGAGTAGTCTTCAGGCAAGTTCGGTGAATTACCATTTTGCAACCTGTGCTTCTAAAGGCAAAAATGCATTGGTGCTTAAATCAATGCCCGACACGGATCACAATTCAAGTTCAGGGCTTGTCACAAAAAACTCTTGATTTTACCTCCATGCAGGGGTCGCAACCAGGGCCCATGAACGCGAACGCTTAGAGAAAATCTGCAGATGCATCTGAAGGCCTGCAGTGACTGAAAAAAAGCTCGCAGCCCTAACAATTGGAAGAATCTCAGCTTGAAGCGCTTGAGTGAAACTTGAGCGCGAAATTCCAAAAGCGGTGGCTAAGATACAAAAAGAATGCCGCGACCAAAACTGAGGCCAAATAAAGTCCTGGGTTAAAGGGATCCATCAGTGCGCGGGCAGGAACATTGGCCATCAGGGAAACGGGCGCGATAACAAATAAAGCCACTCGAATCCAAGGTCGATAGATGGAATCTGGTTTCATCCCCAGATGGTAAAACTGATACCAAATATATTGCACGTTGGCCGAGTTAGTAAAAAATATCGCCAGAGTTACGAAAAAAAATCTAAATGCATACAGAGAAACCAGACCACTTGGTATTAAAATTATGAGCCAAAATAATCGATTGGCGTTCCAGTCTCCCAGTTTTGATAACGACCAAATCATCCAGGCTACGGCCATCAATAAATTTCCAAGCTTTGAAGTGTCAGCTTTTTTAAAGCTGACCATAAATTGCGAATTGATGGGTTTGACCAAAAGAAAATCGATTTGACCCAAGCGAATGTTTTCAGAGAAAGAGTCCATATTGATGCTGAAAAAAAGCATATAAAGTCCATCGGCGACAAACAGCAGTCCCATAAAAACTCGCACCTGCGCCAGATTCCATGTACCCAAGTGATCCGTATGTCTGAACAAAGTCTCGAACATCAAAACTTGACCCGAATACCAAAGAAAGTCGACGATCAATCGAATGGTCATGTTGGCGCGAAATTCTAAATCAGAAACTAAACTGGTTTTAAAAAAAGCACCGTAGATTCTCCCATAGCGCGCCAATATTTCTATCATGCGCCGGTCCCAACATACTTTTTTAGACCTTGTTTCCACAATATGATTCCGGCGACTGCAAAAAATAAAATTCCATAAGTCGTAGTGATAAATCCACGCAAAAATATTTCTTTGGACAACCTTCCGGTCAAATAACCTACTGGCAGATAAACTGCGTTGCAAAAAGGAAGACCTATGATCCAGCTTCGATAGGGTTCGGGCACTATATCTAGCGGCAATAACTCGCCCGTGAGAAACCACAACAAAAAATTCTTTGCGGCGGTGAGCGAGTAAACCTTGTTTAAATAAAAAGCAAAAGTTGCGATGGTAAAACTCATCATTTGCACCAAGATTAAAAAATAAAAAATTGAAACCAAAACGATGGGCAAGCGAGAAAAATCGGTGGGAAGTCGAAAATACAAAATAAATCCAACTGGAATCACTAGCGACACAGAGGTGGTGAAAAATTTGTAACCCAAGAACTGGCTTAAATAGTATTCAAAAAAGCTCATTGGTCGCACTAAAAGGCCATTGATCGATCCGTTGTCGATTTCAGCAATCATTTTGTATTCGTACAGCCAAGTCGACGTGATTCTAGAAATAAAGGGGCTCCAAATCACGTAGGCCAAATAATCCTGCATCGAAAAGCCGCCAAAAGTGGGGCCAGAAGTTTGAAAGATTCCCAACCAAAGAAGGACCTCGACGCCAGTGCCCAACAGTGGCTGCATCACGGCATCCACAAAAAAATTCAGACGGTATTCAAGCTGGCTGACAATGGCTAGCTTAAAAAAAGCAAAATTTCGCCGTAGGAGTGAACGTCCTTTTAGCATTTATACTTTCGCTGATTCATTTTGCATAAAATCTCGGATTTCATCTTCGAAATTAGCCGCAGAGATCGTCAGGTTTGCAATTCCGGGAAGTAGGGTCAGGCGAGATAGAAATTGAGGAAGCTCCAGCTCGGAGATTTCGACTTCAAAAATCTGTTGTCCCTGAGCCAGGTTCACGTTCAATATTTTTTGCGGACCTTTGAGGGGCTCGGGGAAACTAAATCCAACCAATTTTTGTTTTTTTGTGGCGTTGGTGAATTTGGAAACGCTTCCGTTGTACACAATTCTTCCTTTGGACATCAGCAAAAGTTGATCGGCCAACTGAGCAATATCATCCATGTAATGACTCGTTAAAATAATCGTCGGCTTCATATCTTTAACGTAGTTTAAAAGAAAGTTTCGAATCTGCGTCTGCGCGACAATATCTAGGCCAATGGTCGGTTCGTCTAAAAGCAAAAGTTTTGGCGAATGCAACAAAGAACCTACAATCTCCATTTTCATCCGTTCGCCTAGACTCAGCCTTCGCAGTTGGGTGTCGAGAACGGATTCACAATCCAGAGCTTGCGTTATTTCGGCAATTTTTTTTTCGGTGAGGGATCGATCCAATGAATAGATCTCAGCCAGCAGGGCAAAGCTATCGCGAGAGGAAATATCCCACCACAGCTGATTTTTTTGGCCCAAAAGTAAACTCATCTGCTGAAGATATTCTTTTTTTCGATCGAAGGGGTTAAATCCTAAAGCCAGTACTTTTCCGTGTGTCGGACTAATTAAACCAGATAAAAGTTTAAGCAATGTTGTTTTGCCTGCGCCGTTAGCGCCAACAAGCCCAACGATTTGACCGGAATGAATCTGCAAATCGGTGGGGTGAAGGGCGGTCTTTTCAACGTAAGATCTCCGAAAAAAGCCACGGACACTGCCACGAAAACCCTGCTGTTTGGTGTAAGATTTGTAAACACGGCTGGCGCCTTTGGTTTCAATGGCGATCAAAGACTTCTGACCTCAAGCACCTCGGGAACGAGTTCTTTCATACGCACTTCAATCCCTTCTTTTAGGGTGGCTTGACTAGATGGGCATCCAGAGCACGATCCGACCATTCTTAAAAAAAGAATCTGATCTTCAAACTTCGCAAACAGAACGTCGCCTCCGTCAAGCGCCACAATGGGACGAATTTCATTTTTCAAAACGGATTTAATTTTTTGCACTGTCGCTAAAGTTTCAAGCGACCAGGAGGGATCGTTTTCTGCGGCTTCATCGCCTAAAGTGGCAACAGGCATTTCAATAAAGAGCGCTTGATTTGAATTAATGTGTTCTTCAATAATGCTACGCAAGGGTTCTGCCAAAACCTCCCACTCGACCCAATCTTGTTTGCTGACGCTAACAAACTGAGGCCCCAAAAAAACCGAAGCAGTCCAGGGGAATCCAAAAAGTTTCGACGCCAATGGGGAATCAAAAGTGTCCGCGGCTTGTAAGTATTCTTTTGAATTTTCAGTAAGGATTTCAGAAAAATCAAACTTAAGAGTGCTGGGGTTCGGAGTACCGGCAATCGAGACCGAGAATTTTGGTCTAGATTGAATTGTGGCCTGTTGTACGGTCGAATCTGGGCTCATAAAAAAGATCCTTCTCGAATGATTTGATGGTGTCAGACAATATCTACCAATCTGAAGCTGTAAGCACAAGGGGCTACGACAAGTTTCAATAGATTTTCAGATTGTGGTCGCACCTGGATACTTTCCAAATCTGTGGCGCGATCATCGGGAACAACTTATTTGACGAAGTACTACTAAGGCTGAAAAATATTCGAATTCGAAAGTGAGCAGCTCCCCAGTTTTAGAATGCCCTGAATTTGCAAAAATAATTTATCTTCGCGAGAGGACAAAAGTTGATTTGCCCCTCATTCACCGCCATATTGAGATTTCGAAATTTAAAACCAATTCTGTCAAAAGGAAGTTTATGACTCCACGAGTGCGCGAAATCTTGAGCTGGTACGGATCCGATAGCCCTGGAACACTGTCAAACATTGCAAGACTTTTAAATCATGGTCGCATCGGCGGCAGCGGCAAAATGGTGATTTTGCCAGTGGATCAGGGTTTCGAACACGGTCCGGCCCGAAGTTTTGCGAAAAATCCAGATGGCTATGATCCCGCATATCATATCCAGTTGGCGATCGAATCCGGTTGTAATGCCTATGCGGCTCCGCTGGGCGCCATCGAGGCTTGCGTTCGCGATTTCGCAGGTGAAATTCCTCTGATTCTAAAAATTAATAACTCAGATGTTTTGTACTCTCCAAAATCGCCAGCGTCGGCGTTGACTTCTTCGGTTGACGATGCGCTTCGATTGGGATGTGCGGCGATTGGCTTTACGATTTATCCGGGCTCGAACCAACGCAAAGAAATGTACGAAGAAATTTCTTTTGCCGCCAGCCAAGCGAAAAAAGCTGGTTTAGTCGTCGTCATGTGGTCTTACCCACGCGGTGAACAGCTTTCTAAAGAAGGCGAAACGGCCATGGACGTGGTGGCGTACGCTGCACATATTGCGGCTCAGTTGGGGGCGCATGTCATCAAGGTCAAGCCACCAACGGCGGCCCTCGAGCAAGAAGCGGCAAGAAAAATTTATGAATCCCAAGGGATCAAAGTCACTCAATTGTCGGATCGCATTCGGCATGTCGTTCAGTCTTCATTTGCCGGAAAGCGAATCGTGATTTTCTCGGGCGGAGAAGCCAAGGCCACCGAGGACATTTTGAAAGAAGTGAGAGAGCTCGCTTTGGGCGGCGGTTTTGGTTCGATCATGGGGCGAAACGCGTTCCAGCGTCCTAAAAAAGAAGCGATTCAGTTGCTCCACCAAGTTCAGGATCTGTTTACTGGACAGGCCCGTTAACAAAATCGTTAGGAGATTTCGTGTCAGAAAACCCGCTTCGAGCCGAGAAACGAAAAAAGCTTCATGAGCTTAAAAAACTGGGGATAAATCCTTTTCCCTATTCATTTGAAGGAAAAACTTCACTGAAGGTTTTGCGTGAAAGATACGATTCGGTTTTAAAGGCCACCGATAAAACTCAAGACCGTTTTAATGTGGCCGGGCGATTGATGACTTTGCGATCGATGGGCAAGGCCAGTTTTTTCTCAATTCAAGATCAAGAAGGGCACTTGCAAATTTATTTTAAAAACGAAGAACTTCCAGCACTGACGCAAACGGCGTTTGGGCTAGTGGACCTGGGCGATATCGTGGGCATCAAAGGGTTTATATTTAAAACCCAACGGGGAGAGCTTTCCATTCATTGTGAAAGTTTCGAGATCCTGACCAAAACTCTTGAACCGTTGCCTGAAAAATTTCATGGCATTCAAGATATCGAAATCAAGTACCGTCACCGGCATTTGGGTTTAATATCGGATATGGAATCCAGAAAAGTTTTTCAAACTAGATCGCAAGTGATATCTGACATTCGCCGTTTTCTGGATGAACGTGGATTTTTGGAAGTAGAAACTCCGGTGCTTCAACCTATCTATGGTGGGGCATCGGCCTATCCTTTTTCGACCCATCATCGCGCCCTGGATATGAAATTATTTTTAAAAATTTCTCCTGAGCTTTATTTAAAAAGGCTTCTGGTCGGTGGTTTTGAAAAAGTTTATGAGATCTCTAAAAATTTTAGAAACGAAGGTATCGATCGCACCCACAATCCTGAATTTACAATGTTGGAATTTTACGAAGCCTACACGGATTACAACTATCAAATGAAGCAGTTCGAAGACTTGATTTGCCAATTGGTGATTAAATTCAAAGGCAGCTATAAATTCAACTACCAAGGTCGAGAAATGGATTTTACCCCTCCTTGGCGAAGGCTTCGAATTGAGGATGCACTGAATGAAAAATTTAAATTCCAAATCACCGCGCAAAAGCCAGCCGCAATATTCGATCTTCTAAAAAGGCACGGAAGCGATATAGAAAAACCTTTGTCGATGGGCGAGATGATGATGGAACTTTTCGAGCTCACGTGCGAAGGCGAACTTTGGAATCCCACTTTTGTCATGGATCACCCGGTAGAAATTTCGCCGCTGACCAAAGTTCATCGTAGCAATCCCATTTGGGTCGAGCGTTTCGAGCCTTTCGCGGCAGGTATGGAATTGGGAAATTCATTCTCGGAACTGAACGATCCCGAAGAACAATTCAGCCGACTTCAAGATCAAGAAGCCAAGCGGGTTGTGGATGAAGAGGCCCAACCCATGGACGAAGATTTTCTGCACGCCATCGATACGGGAATGCCACCCACTGGCGGGGTAGGAATTGGTATCGAGCGAATTGTGATGCTATTGACCGATCGCAATTCAATCAAAGATATTATTTTATTTCCTACAATGAAAATTAAAAAATCTTGAGCTTTTGAATTGTTGGCTTGAAGTTGAAAGCGGTCTTTGGTTTCAGTCTTGATCCGAAAGTTAACGTGGAAGGAAATTCCAAAATTTATACTTCGAAAGAACTTCTTGGTGAGAATGAGCCTAGATAAAAGAAACAAGCCGAGATGCGCTCAATGGCAAGCTGTTAACACAAAGAACTGAATGTTAAAAACGTTGTTAAAATGAAATGATTTGAAAGGCGTTGAATGATGAGCAAAATCGGCAGAACAATTTATTTATTTATTTTTTGCTTGGTGTTCAGCAGCTGTAAATTGGCTCCGACCAAGATTCACGAAAAAAAATCGGTTTTAAAAAATGAAAGCGTCGCCGGCGAAATTCTTAAAACTGAAGGCGTGATTATCGATGCTCGAAGTTCTTTTGATTATCATTTAGCGCATATTCCACAGTCGATTTCTTTGCAATGGACTGACTTTACCCAAAAAGACCCACATTATCGGGGATTGCTAGAGGATGATTATTTCGGGCAAGCGCGTCGATTAGCGCGAATAGGAATTCATCGAGATAGCGAAGTCACCATTGTTGGTAACGGAAAAAAAGGCAGCGGCGAGGAAGGCCGCTTGGCTTGGAATCTAACTTTTTTAGGGGTTCAAAAGATAAAAATTTCTTCGATTGATCAGTGGAAATTAAAATCATCAGAAATGAATGTCGAAAAACCGTTGGCTCTGGAAGAACCCATGCCCTCGCAAACATTATGGAAACCAAAAACGGATGAAACTCTAAAAGTGGATCGAAAAAAGTTTCTCGAAAAAACGAAATTAAGAAATCCTAGCGCCATTCAAAACGTGGTTTTTATCGACGCTAGGTCCGAGCGAGAATATCTGCAGTCGACGCCACCGGCATCGATGACTCACTTGAATCTCATCAATATTCCCTGGAAAGAATTTTTAAACGATCGCGGCGAATTGAATGCAGAAATAAAAGATCGCCTAAAATCGGTCAGTATTTCTGACGAAAAAGAAATTATTGTCCTAGATGATGAAGGCGTGGGCTCAGGGCTGGTCGTGTTCGCACTTCGCCAGCTGGGCTACAAAAAAAGCGCTATCCTTGAAGGCGGCTACAGGGCATTGGAATCAGCGAATTGAAGCAAATGATCATTGAATAATTTGATATCATTATTATCAGGCACTTGATCCCGTCAAAAAAATCTGAGCAGCGGTTCCCGCCGAAAATATTTTTTGTTGAGTTTGGAGCTAGTTGAAAATTGTGCCAGGTACAGTGAACGGCGTTGAGCTGAATTTAATTTTGAAGTGATTGTGAGAGTTCACAGTGATTCGTAAAGGAGGCGGAATTGTTCAAAGTTGTGCGTTGCTTGGAGCCACTGTTCTTAAAAAAACAAAGGCGCTTTTGGCGCCTTTGTTTCGATTATTGGCCAGAGGCGCACCTTACGGCATTTATTTGATTTAGACCGTAGTAGGTCATTCCGCCGTAAATTCCGTCGAAGGCGAAACCATAAGCTTTGCTGAATGGAATTCCAGATGAAGACCATACTCGGTAGTTAAGAAGGTCAACCGGTTGCTGTTGATATCCCCTTAAGTCGTAGTAGAAACTGTCGGTTTGCGTTTCGCCTGGATTTGTTGTTGATATAAGAAAGTCATTGCTTCCGGTGCGTTGGTTGATCTCCGAGAAACCTCCCGCGGCGCCGGCAACCATTCGGCTTGCCGCATACACGGCCCATTCGCGTGCTGTCGGAAGATGTTTTCCAACTACTGAACAGTAAGATTGCGCTTGATCTTGGCTCATCAAACAAACCCCATTAGAAACCGAAGAACAAAAAGTTTCAGAATCACCCGGTGTCAGTCGCGAGGCCCGCACTAGATCGCGATCGATCACAGCTACACTTGCCGAGATTTTTTGGCTTAAAAATTTCAGTTCACGAACTCGCGTTTTTGCAGGTTGCTCGTTGGTCTGATAAGAAATTTGGTTTTGGCCACTTTTCAAAAGCATCAGCTTGCTCAAGGTTCCAAGAGCTAAATCAAGTTGAAACATTTCTCTTAATCCTAGAAAAAAGAAAACATAGCCATTTGGATCTAAACGTTTAATACCTGTGGAAATTGAAGCTACGACCAATTTAGATTGACCGTCATCACCAATCGCAGCAACCGCCGACAAAGCGTTTGAGGCTAGGGAATTATTTTGTGTGATTCGGAATTTAATTTCGCATGACCAATCAGACATAATTGGTTTGCTGCGGTAAAACGTTACAAGGCTATACCCGCACGAAATATATTCGTTTTGGTAAGCCACCTTTTCAAGTGTCGTTCGTCCGATTCGTCGAACACTGACTGTTGGCAGGTTTGAGCGGCGCATGAGATCAGTCAATCGATTCAGTGAATATCCATAACGGCCTGCGAATTGAATCTTGCCAACGCCTTGGGCGGATTGCTCAATCTCCACCGAATTGAGGTCCTTCAGTTCTAGCGAATAAAAATCACGGTTAGAGGATACAATTTTCTGGCTTAGATTGCGCTCAAGGTTTTGAATTGTCCGAAAAGCAGGAACAAGTCCGTTGTCATTAAACCCAATTCGATCCTGGAAACTGACGTCATAAAGAAAACCTTTATCCGGGCCGGCGACAACTTTCCTAGCTTCGATCACGATCTGCGCTTGAGCGATCGAAAACGAGACAAATGCAGCAATAAAAAAGTAGAGTTTTCTCAAAATGACCCCCTTGGTTTTTAGTTGGATTCACAGATTTAACATTGCAGTTCGGGTGCCAGAACTAAGCATCTGAATTGGGTAGCATTCGCATTCTGAACCGCGACCAAGAAGTAGCGTATCATCTCGAGAATCTGCAGATTTCGCAACAGTTGCGTACAGTTACTCAATGTCCATCATTTCAACACAATTCATAACTTAGGCGGATCATTTTAACTGTCCCAAAATAAATTTAAAACTTTCGGTAGGCGAGAACATTCGTTAGGCCTTTTTGATTGCCGGCAGGATTTGTCGGAAAAAGAATAGATGGTTCTGGCTTCAAGGACTGGGCGCTATTTGTTGCGTCGGAACACCTTTAGGAATCTGACAGATCGGCGACCCGACCCATGATTTAAAAGCGCGTTTGTATGGTTAACCTGATTGAGGCTCTTGCACAAATCCCTTTACCACTGCTGATCGCAGGTTACGTCCCTCATGAATCGGTCGTCGGTTCATTTTGATTTAAAATCAAATCAGATCAGATCCAGGGTCCTATGAAATTAGTCCCGTCTCTTGAGCAAACTTTATTTGAATTGTTCGATCAACCTTGATCTTTTTAATTTCTTTCCGCACTCACAAATTAAAATATTGATGAATATTATGGAGATTTGAGCAAGTTTTACATTTGAGGTACGATAGAAAAAATGGGTGGCGATGATTTGACTTTCGGGTTTTATTTTGGCAGATTCATCCAAAGATCGATCTCAGAAACCAGTCCGGGCTGAGCTAAAACATTGCGCCTCGAATTTGAAGATGTGTGTAGTTGTAGAAGGGTTTGCAAAAGATTTTATGGCCAAACAACAAAGTTTTTTTAAAACGCCTCGTCGCGATTCGAAGCTTTGGTGGATTCAGAAGCATCAAGTTTATGGCGGCAGTTTAAAGTATCGAAAATTCCAAAGACCATTTGATCGAAACAAACTCGTGCATGTTGTTCTTAAGGCCCATGATTGGGCTGCGTTTCATCAGCGCGGACTAGGTGTTGAAAACCGAATCCGCGATATTGCCCGGTTTTGTCACGTTAAAATCCAAGATTTAGCAGTTAATAAAGATCATATTCATATTTTGATCTCGACATCTAAACGCAAATTTTTTCTTAATTTTTTGCGGCAGGTTTCTGCTGGCGTCGGGCATTTTTTGAAGCAGTTTTTGGGCGCGTTACAGATCAAGAAAGCCGGATCTCTTTGGTTAGAGCGGCCGTTTACTCGTTTGGTTTCTTGGGGCAAACGGGTGGTGGTCGCCGTTAAGAATTATATTCATCGAAATCGGCAGGAGGTATTGGGATTTGTACCTTATAAATCGCGAAATCACCCGCTGGGTCTGTTTTTAGAAAAATGGGTGGGGCAATTTTCAACCGCTTAATTTTTTTTAGTTAGATCTGGCCCAGTGAAGCTGTCCTGAATCACGCAAATCCATAGGTTCAGTTCACACGCCCTTTTCTTACGAAATGAGGAAAAACAAAAAAATCGCCTGAAATCCTAAGCCGCGACGGGCAGCTTAAACAAAATCGAATGAAGGGCGCTGATCATTTCTGGATCGTAGCGCATGGATAGTTTTTCTTTAATCAAATTAACGGCGTCCATGGGTTTCATCGGGACGTTGTAGGATCTTTGCGTGGTCATTGCATCATAGGTGTCGGTGATCGCTACAACTCTGGCGAAGGGATGAATTTCAGAAGCCGTCAATTGTTGAGGGTAACCGTTGCCTTGAAAACTTTCGTGATGTTCAAAGCATGCCGCTTTGACTGCGTCTGAGACATTTGGATTTTCGTTTAGAATAATTAAACCATACTGGGGATGCTTTTGCATCTGAGCCCATTCGCCTTCGTCCAAGGGACCTTTCTTGCACAAAATATCCAGGCTGACCTGGCGCTTTCCAAGGTCATGAAATAAAGCGGCGATTCCCATTTCTTCTAAATTTTGTTTTGAAAAAGACAAGGCCTGCGCCAAGCCCAGTGAATAGATCGCGACATCCAGCGAATGATTGTAGGTATAAAAATCGTGTCCCGAAAGGGAAATCAGGTTGGACATGGCCTCGGGGTGCGCGTCCATAAAATCGACAAACTCTTTGATCACCGGACGCGATTGATCCATCGCTTTGTGCACGTCGGGATTCTCGAAAAGCTCTTCCACCAATGTCATCGAAGAATCGCGAAGCACAGCCGCTTTTTGGCGAACATCCAAATGATCCGACATCATTTGATCGTGAACAAAATTTTTGTAAGCACGCCGATCTTTTTCTGCGACCCAAAAATGGTGACCACTATCTTTTTGGTTCAAAAGTTGAATTTTATGAAGGTCTAAAAAATCGCCGGCCTTCAGGTAAACGATAAACTGCTGATTGACCTTGAGTATCAAATCAAAAGTCGTCGGTTTATTGGGGGCCAAAGTATTAATACGAACCTTAAAAAAGGCATTTCCATCTGAATTCGCCATAAAATCATGGTGCCACAAATTAAAAAAAAGGAGAAAAATAATTAGACTCCTAGACCCCTGGCCCTAGTCCAAGGCCTGGTGCGCGCCTTCTTAGGTCAGCAAAATAAAATCTTTGAAATTAAAGAATGGAGTGCCGACAGAATCGCAAAAATGACCACGTAGCACCAAGTGAAACTGAGTCTCATAAATTGGTACCTACCCGCTGGAAGATATTTTAGGCAGGTCCATGGACTTAGGGCTCGCGCATGAATAAATGAAATAATTGCGCTGGGTCTTTTGAATTAGCTCTTCGTTGGTCGTCGTCCCATCCATGCCCCTGACTAGCCGTTCCTCCTGCCGCCCCAATCTGCTTCAGAATCCGCTGCGCACAATTGATACATATGCTTCTCCAGTTGACTAAGGTTAGTGTCAAAAATACCTTCAGTTGATGGCTGCCTTCAGCGCGCTGGTCTGGATCATATCCCAAGGAAAGCCCAACCCTTAGAAACTTTGTCGAACTTCAGTCAACCGGAGAGGCATTTTGATACACTTATTCTTGAGCGAGCCCCTTGCCTGGATTCCTGACATTTCATTGAGTTTAAGTGACCGTTGAATGACTGTACAAAAAGCCAAAAATGAAAAAGCATAATCTGGGACCGGTTGTTTGGTGACTTCTCTGGTTTAATTCGAAATTCTAGTTTTAAAAAAATTTGCTCTGGACTTTAGCCTTATAGGTCTGGAATCTAAACGCAGATGGACACCCTCAAAGAAAAAACAACAAATCACTCTTCAAGTTCAGGCACTGCAAAAACTTCATCAAAAAAAGCGCCTGAAACTTTTTTGAAGTTAAGCTCTTCGATTTCGTACTTAAAGGGTGTTGGCCCGAAGTTAGGAGAACTTTTTCAGCGCCACGGGATCCGCAAAATCGAGGACTTTTTGTTTTATTTTCCGCGGACGTACGAGGACCAAAAAGTTAAAAAATCCATCAGCCAAATTCAGGTGGGTGAATTGATCAGTTTAAAAGCTAGGATCGCTTCGGTGAAAACCATTCCGCTGGGTCGAAGTACGAAACGGATTTACGATGTCACCTTGCAAGACGCTAGCGGAAAAATTCACTGCAAATTTTTTCGATTGCCCTTTCGCGGATACTTAAATCAGTTCGAGCCCATGCAAGAAATTCGCCTTGTTGGAAAAGCGATCGTATACAAAGGCCAAATCGAATTTCATCATCCTGATATTCGCGTTTTAAAGCCAGAGGACGAAGACTTAATTCAAGATCAGGTCAACCCCATCTACTCCGAAATGGAAGGATTTTCTTCGGCCAAAGTGGCGCGACTGATTCAACGCCTGATCCAAGATCTGCCAGGGCTTGAGCGCCCGAGAGATTTTTTGCCTGAATCGATTCAGAAAAAATATTCACTTCCCGAAGTCTGGGAATCGGTTCAGAAAATTCATCAGCCACCATCCGGTGAAGTCGCCAAGTTTGTCGAGATCAAGGCCCCCGAACAAAAAAAAATTATCTTCAATGAACTTTTTTGGTTGGAATGTTTAATGGCCTGCAAGCAGCTGGGTTTTAAAAAAGAAAAGGGCCTGGCTTTATCTTCGAGTTTTAGCTGGGACGAAATTTTAAAGAGTTTGCCTTTCGAACTGACGGGTGCGCAGAAAAAAGTTTTATCCGAGCTTGAAAGTGATTTGCAAAAACCATCACCGATGCACAGACTTGTTCAGGGGGATGTTGGCAGCGGAAAAACGATCCTAGCTTTGCTTAGCTCATGGATGGCGTTTAAAAACAAAACCCAAAGTTGTCTGATGGCCCCGACTGAAATTCTAGCCGAGCAACATTTTAAAAACGCGATAAAAATCTTTCACGACACTCCTCTTCAAGTAGCGCTGTTGACGGGAAAAACAAAAGCTGCAGATAGAAAAATCCTTCACGAAAAACTTGAAGCCGGTGAAATCGATCTGCTGATTGGAACTCATGCGTTGATCGAGGACACCGTACTATTTAAAAAACTATCTTTAGTGATCGTCGACGAGCAGCACCGGTTCGGCGTGCAACAGCGGGCGGCTTTAAAAAAGAAAGGCCCCTCGCCCCACTTTTTGTTGATGACCGCAACGCCCATTCCGCGGACTTTGTCGCTCACGGTGTACGGCGATTTAGATATCTCGATCGTTGATGAGCTTCCCCCCGGACGAACGCCCATCCAAACCCGCGTGATCAATCAATCCAAGCGCCCACAGGCTTTGGATTTTCTTAAAGATCAAGTCAGCAAAGGTCGGCAAGGATATTTGGTGTACCCCTTGGTTGAAGAAAGCGAAACTTTGGATTTAAAAAACGCCGAAGAAGAATTTTTAAAGCTTAGAGCTCAATTTCCTCAGTTCCAGCTGGGGCTTCTGCATGGCCGAATGAAGAGCGAAGAAAAAGAATCAATTATGGAGCAGTTTCGCAAAAACGAAATTCAAATCCTGGTTAGTACCACGGTGATCGAGGTCGGCGTCGACGTCCCCAACGCCACACTAATGATTGTCGAAAACGCCGAGCGTTTTGGATTATCTCAGTTGCATCAGTTGCGCGGCCGAGTGGGCAGGGGCGCGCAGAAAAGTTCATGCGTATTTATCTTAGGTCACGCGGTTTCGGATTTGGCGTACGAGCGCACCAGGTTTCTAGAAAGCACCCAAGACGGCTTTAAAATTTCGGAATTTGATTTGAAAATTCGCGGGCCGGGCGAGCTGATTGGGCTTCGGCAGTCCGGTTTGCCTCAGTTTAAATTGGCCGAGATTCTTCGGGACGCCGCAATTCTGGAAGTTGCTAAAAAAGAAGCCTTTGCCGTTTTTGAAAAAGATCCCCAGCTGTTACTTACCGAACACAAAGTGCTACGAGAGAATTTGCAGAAAGCTTTGGGTGCCAATTCTCCATTGCACACGGGTTAGAGGGGGTTGGATTTAACAAGTGGTGGCCTGCATTCTTTTTCTATATCTCTTTGAAAGGTTTAAGCTAACTTCAGAAAGAAAATTAGACCAAGCACTTCAATTTTCCGGTGAGCCTTGAAAAAATCTGTATTTTCCTTGAACAGTTTTGTAAAAAATGAGCTAAATCTTGGGAATCCTTGATAATCTGTGTCAATTGAGATACAAACCTTAGGCTTACAGAGGGGTTTCATATTCTATGGCCAGATTAAAATCGTCTCCAACAAAACAAATCGTTCCCCACGACACCAAGTTCGATATCGGTGACAATGCGGTTTATCCAGGTCACGGTGTTGGCAAAATCGTTGCGATCGAAACCAAAGAAATTATGGGCTCGAAGTGCGAGTTTTATATTCTGCAAATTCTAGAGTCCGAACTGAAAGTGTTGGTACCCAAGGCCAACGTGTCTAGCGTTGGATTGAGGCCAATTATTTCGCGCGCCGAAGCTCAAAAAGTTTTAGAGATTCTGAAAGTGACCGAAGTTAAAATTGATACGCAAACTTGGAACCGCCGATACCGCGAATATATGGAAAAAATCAAAACTGGATCGGTCTATGAAATCGCCGAAGTTTTACGCGATCTTTTTCTTTTAAAAGTCGATAAAGATTTAAGTTTTGGCGAGAAAAAAATGCTAGAAACGGCCCGCAGTCTGCTGATGAATGAACTTAGCCTTTCCGTCAAAAAAGAAGAATTCGCTGACGAACCCGAAGTCCGCGCCATTTTCGGGATTTAAAGCACTTCACCGTGCTTTTTTGCAAAAGCGCACTTTAACCACTTGGTCCAATGCTGAGTATCCCGGGTTCATAGTTTTTTTCAAGGAATGTCAGGATCGGCTTAACATTTTAGCTTCTGTCCAGCTAAAAGAAAAACAAACAGCAGTTTTAGCGAACATTGGCAGGGAAGGGCATCTGATCGGACCCGACCCGAACAATTCTTGCCAACTGGGTTCTTCTAAGTAGCAATTCGTTTTGTTTCTAGCTTTAAGCCATCAAAGCCTCAAAAAATTTGAAGCTACAAAAACTAGATTTTAGACTTTGATTTTAAGGGAGCGGGCTCTGAAATACCGCTCTCATTTTTATTTTCAAGGTCGAGTTTGAATCACATATCCCAAAATTTGTTGGACGCGCATTTGCGGGAATTCTTGCGGATTAGTGGTTACCGCACGATCGCTGCTGTTGAACGGGCTAGCCATATCGTACAGGGGGGGCAGCCCTCTTTCCGGTAGCGAGATTCATGGGGTTCGCGTAAATGGCGAGAAAACTACATATACATGTTGCTTTTTCATGAAATTATGACATGCTATAGTCATGTTTTCACGAGCACTAAGAATTCGCCCCCCGCTTAAGTCGTTGAGCCTGTTTTTGCTTGGACCCCGGCAGACGGGAAAGTCCACTCTTTTGCGTACAGCATTTCCCTCGGCGCAGGTCTTTGATCTTCTGAAGCCTGAACTATTTCGAGATCTAAATAAGTCACCATCACTTTTGAAGGAGCTGGTTCTAAGCCCCAGCGGCAATCCCATAATTATTGATGAAGTCCAGCGGCTACCCGAGCTTCTTGATGTCGTACACTCCATGATCGAGGCCGATAAAAGGATTAGGTTTGTCCTTACTGGAAGCAGTGCTCGAAAACTAAGAAGGTCTGGGCAAAATCTCTTGGGCGGTCGTGCTGACCAGTTGTCTCTGCATCCCATTTGTTCCCATGAGTTGGCGATTTCAAAGAAAAAAAAAGTGGATATCGAAACGCTGATTCAGTTGGGTGGTCTTCCCAGCGTGCTCACAGCAGAAGATCCGCAAACTATTCTGAAAGCGTATATCGGAATTTACCTTCAAGAGGAAATAAAAGCCGAAGGCTACGCACGAAGCTTATCTGACTTTTCAAGATTTCTAGATGTCGCAGCGATGACGAACAGCGAGCAGCTGGATTTCTCAGGGGTTGCAAGAGACGTACAATTGTCACCGCGAACAGTAGCCGCCTACTATCAAATCCTACAAGACACCTTGATCGGATATCTTTTAGAACCCTTCCGAGGTACACGAACTCGCAAAGCTGTATTGACCCCAAAATTTTATTATTTCGATGTGGGTGTTTGCAACTTTCTGTCCGGTCGAGAAAAGTTGAGCAAAGGAACTTCCGAATATGAAAAAGCCCTAGAACATTTTATTTTTACCGAGCTCATCGCTTATCGTGATTATTCGAATTCCAGTTTTAAATTATTTTATTGGAGATCGACCTCACAATTCGAAGTCGATTTTATCATAAAATTGAAATCCAAGAAGCTCATCGGGATTGAGGTCAAAGGTACCGATCGCGTAGACAGTTCAGACCTTAGGGGGTTGAAAGCCTTCGAGGACGATTTCAAGTTGGATAAAAAAATCATAGTCAGCAATGAAAAACTTCAGCGGACAATTCAAGATGAATTTCTGGTTCTAAATGCCCAAAGTTTTTGCCAAAAACTTTGGAAGAATGAATTGATTTAGGGAAACCAATTTGGTTTCCAACAAATTCCCGCCAGCCATCCAACCCCTAGATAAAAATGGTTCGGCATAGCCTAAACCATTTTTTCTAATTTACAAAATTCTGCAAATGGAATCACGTGGATGCGATCTGAGTGGGCATAGGATTTTTCTCCTCGATGTACCTGGTAAAATTTTGGAATGGGTGTTCTCTCCGCAAAATATTTTATGTTCGGTGAAAGTTGTTTTTCACCAGTTTTGCACTCGACCGCGAATAGTGGTTTTTTGTTCTTTAGCACAACAAAATCAACTTCTCGGCCTTCAGAGTCTCGAAGAAACCTAAGTTCCATTTTCTCGCCCAGCGTATCTGCTAGAAAATGGCAATACTTTAGCAAATGACTTGCCACCAGATTTTCCCATTTGGCCCCATCGTTATCTAACTCGCTCCAATCCCAAAGAAATATCTTTTGTTCTTTCTTAACGGCTTTAATCTTTGGAGCTCCGTAGGGCGCTATTCTATAGCAGTAATAGACATTCTCTAAAATGGTGAGCCAGTTCTCCACCGTTTTAAAATCCACCTGCAAATCCTGCGCAAGGTTTTTTCGAGAAAGGGGTGACCCCACTCGATCGGGAAGGGCATCGACTAGCAATTCAATATTTGAAAGTTCTTTTACGTTTTCAAGGTCACGAATATCAGAATAGACGATGCGTTCTCTTCGACTTCGATGCCATCGTTTTAGTGTTTTTAAGTTTTTCTTGAGATAACTTTCTGGAAAGCCTCCAAATTGAAATAGCCTGATCAGTTCTTGAAAGCGAAATTCAGTTGAAACTTCAGGAAGTGTCAGAGGGTGCATTCGGTAGTAGTGGTAGCGCCCCACAAGTGAGTCTCCACCTTTGCGGTAATAATCAAGTCGGGCGGAACCTGTCACTAAAAAGTGGTGAGTGTTCTTTAGTTTGTCATAGTAGCCTTTGATCAGACCTCGCCACCTGACAAATTTATGGATCTCGTCAAAAACAATTAGCTTCTCTGATTTTGGCCAATCACCTTGCTGGATCTTCTTTCGATCCTCAATGAAATCCCAGTTTAAGTACCCACGGACATTGCCGTTGAAATCGTGAAGCAAGCTTTGTGAAAAGGTGGTTTTGCCGACTTGTCTGGGGCCGCCAAGGAAGACCATTTTATCTTTGAGATCTTCTTCAATGTGACGTTGGAGATACCTTGGTAAAGTGGACATCAGTCTACTATACTCGCCAGTAAAGTAGAGTCAAGTCTACTTTACTGGCGACAGCCGATACGACCTGGGCCTTGACCAAAATCGGGACGCCGCCTCGATAAAATCCAGGCAAATTTCTAACGAGAGCTTCAGAGCAAACTTCTTGCTCGAGGTAGAGATCCACACAGGATTTAAGCTTGAGCGCTTTTTTTGGCGCGGGGTCCGAGCTGCTAGCATTGAAAAATGTTCTGGTTTTTGTTTGACCAGATCTGAATTTAATCAGTACTCCACGAAATTTCTAGATGCTGAATCGATTGTTTTTTTTGCAAAAGCGCACTTTAACCAATTGGTCCTATGGTGAAAACTCCTATGGGTTCAGTAAGCTTATCAAGGAATGCGAGGATCGGCTTGAAAGGGCAGCTTCTGAACATCTCAAAGTAGATCTCTTTCACATTACCTCTAGATTTTCGTAGTTATAGATCCCGCAGATTAGGTTAAATCGGAGAGCAAATCTTTTGCGTCGATTTCGATACTTGGTATTGAGTATTTTAAATTTTTTAAGATGCCCAATGACATG
>JANYDD010000044.1 GCA_025359945.1 Bdellovibrio sp.
CCTCTTTGACTGAAAAAAGTGCGCCGAAATGCTGCGCCCTAACGGGCGCTCAATAAAAGAGCGGGCGCTTTCGCGCCCGCAATAATCAAATCACTAAATTTACGTAACCACGCCTAGCGGCCGGCGACACAGCGAACCGCATAGTAGAAGTAGTAGTTTTGGTAGAGGTCGTAGTCGACGTAACCGTGGTCGCCACTGAGAAAGAAGGCGCGGCTGGAATTATTTGGAAAGACCGACGACGACCAAAACGAATGGTTGCCTAAATCGCCTGCGGGACGTTTATATCCAGCATAACTGAAATAAAAAATATCGCTTTGGCCGTCGGCATTTTGGGCATTTAATTGGTAATATCCATCTTTGGCTGTTTCAGAAATTCCTGCAGCGCCACAAGGCTCCTTGCCCGCGATATCAGATGTACATTGTCGCGAAGCCAGTTGAGCTAACTCTCGTGCACTCGGCAAGTGCATCCCATGGCTAGCACAATATTCCAAAGCACCTAGCTCGCCATTTGGCACTGGACCTCCAATGCTTTTTATATACTCCGAACTTTGAACAAAGGTGCGAACACTTTTATTAGCGTTTCTTACAATATCTCCAAACTGTGGGCTCGGCTGCAGCGCTAGGATCCTCGCCTCTACCTTTTGAAGAAAGCCCTCGTATTCATTTTTTAGCTGTCTACACTCTGGCAAAGTATCACACTCGTTAGCGGCGCGGGCGCCACCTCCTGCGATTAAACTGATAGCTAAAATCGTTAAAATTCGGTTCAACATAGCTCTCTCCTTAAAAGGGGTTATCAACAATCTAATTCGGAACATTGCTATAATGAAAATGCCGATCTTTCAATATCTTTTGCACAATCCGAAGCCGTCTAGGGCTGAATCAGGGCCTCATTATTGATGACGTAAATTGTCACTTGCAAAAATGTGGTTTATAAGTTACAAATGAGTGTGGACGCTAAGGCAAGAACCATAATCATCTATGAAACGGCTTCGGGGAAGGCTCCCTTTACTGAATGGTTCGATGGCCTGAAAGATCGTAGGGCTAAGACCACTATTGATGCTCGGCTAACAAGAGTGAGACGTGGAAATCTTGGGACCTGCCGCTCATTGAAAGGTGGGATTTGGGAGTTAAAAATTGATTTGGGTCCCGGGTACCGAGTCTATTTCGGCCTGCATGGGGATACCGTTGTTTTGCTTCTTCATGGTGGTGATAAAAGCACTCAAGTGCGGGATATTGAGTTGGCCCAACAGTTTTGGACCGATTACTTAAATGACCAAGAACTTAGATAGGAGATTACTTATGCCTCGAAAAATGAAAAAATATGAAGATGATCTTCTCACAAGACTAAAAGATCAAGATTATGCCGTCGAGTATTTAAACGCTGTCCTTGAAGATACCGGCGATGAACAGCAAGAGCGTTTCTTAATGGCCTTAAAAGATGTTGCAAAAGCTCACGGCGTTGCAAATGTCGCCAACGAATCTGAAGTAACCAGAGAGGCCCTTTATCGAATTTTATCCGACAAAGGGAACCCAGAACTAGCCACATTGCTGTCAGTGCTGGCGGCATTGGGGCTCAAAATTAGAATTTCCACAGACATAGCGTCGTGATCAGTCGCGCAGACCCGGCCCGTCGTTATCGAAAGGGGGTGACTTTTGGTCCTTGTGGTATCGAAGACTGTGCTTTTTTTGACAAATTACGTTGCTCCAACATTTCGTAGCGCTCTCGCAATTCCAGCGCAAAAAATTACTCGGTCAAAATCGATAACAAGGGCTTTTAAGTCGGGCCGGAGACGTGCCAAACTGATCATCCTGAGTACAGTAAATCATTTTACTGGTCGCGGGATCCCACCATTCGTTCAAAATTATTTTATTTCTGGATGGTGAAGCACCGGTCGAGATCATCGCGTGCCCAGGACAAGTTAAATTTTGCAAAGTCGGATAGGTGGCCATCGGGGCGTAGCTTCCTTCATCCATCAAAAACCTAAAACCCTTGGCGCTGGCCGGGCGAAAATGATCTTTGTTTTTAGTGAGAAAATCAGCACGAAGCTGGTCAAAGATAATCACCACGATAAGTTTTGGCTTCATCGGGTAAGAAGCCTGGGCCCCGGCCACAAACGATAGAAATAAAAATAGAAATTTAATGCGCATAGAACAAAGGTTCTTACACGCATAACCCCAAAACGCCAAGCCCCGAAAATGGGTTGGCTAAGTTCTGGCTTCGGTCTTTTGGTCTTGAATTTTATTTTGCTGGTTCTGCAAGGACGAAAACTTTGAAATGTATTCTTTCAGAGCGCTATTTTCTTGTTTTAAGATCGCGGCCTGAGCCAACGCCTGTTGCAGGTGCGAATAGTAGTCTTGAGACTCCATGACCTTACGATCCAACGCCATTTTCAGTTCAACGATTTTCTTTTCTGCGATTTGCGACAGGTTTTTCAAAGCCTCGCCTTGCTGACCACTATGCTGTTCAAACTGCTCTAGGCTTTCGGTAATCTTTTGAACTTCTTCTTGTTTTTGCGCCAAAGCAGATTCGAGCTGTTGCAGCTGATCCAATGCCGATTCTTTTTCCTGGGTCAAAGACTGAAATTCTTGGAACAATTTTTCTTTCTCTTCTTGCAGATTTAAAAAATCTTGTCGCGTTTGTTCTTTGTCCTTCAAGACGTCTTCAATTTCAGATTGGAATTTATCTTTGGCTTTGACCAGCTCGGAACGCATTTCAGAATTAAGCGCTTGAACCAATTCTAGTTCATGCGTCAAATTTTTATTTTTCTCGGTCAAATACTGATTATGTTTTCTTTCTTCGTTGATGATCTGACTAGCTTTGGTTTTAACTTCTTCGATCTCGAACTGCAGTTTCAGATTAAGCTCAAGCGATTTTGCCAAATCCGAAGACAATCGCGATTGATTGGCGCGTTCCGCCTCAAGCTGCGTTGTCATTTTTTTTAGTTCAGAATGATAATCGTTTTGTTGTGCGGGAATTTGGTCGAAATTTTTTATTTTTTCTTGAATATCGTTTTGGGCCAGTTTCAGCTCGTCTTGAGATCTTTTCAGTTGATGATGCATTTTTTCGATTTTTTCTGACCAACTATCCGCTGCCATAGACGATTCCTCCGGTTTTTGACTGAGCTCAGTCAGTTTGTCACAAATTTCATCGAAGATTTTTTCATGATCTCGATTTAAATTCTTCATCGCACACATAGAAAAATTGTAGACAGACTTTAGAAGGTGGTCACGACAAAGGTGAAGTTCGAAATGGACGAAGGTCCAGATAGGAAAACTGAAATCAAAATGGAATCTGCTTCAAGCTGACTTGCAGGTTCTGACATTATTTTCATAAGTTAGTTCCCGGCTTCGGATACTTTTGCCTAAAATCAGCCAAGAAAAGTTTCTGTCTAGAAGTTCGACAACTATCAATGGTTTTGGCGATGGCGTCCCAACATGGGCCTTCAGCCAAAAACATCAGTTCTAAAATCTTGTTTTGAGACTTGAAATTCAACCTAAGCGTAAACCATTTCAAGGCGCATTGAAAATTTTGGCCTCTGGATTGCCAATTTATCTTGGTATGAGGATTTCTGAACGACATATGATTTTTACTGGTCTTACAATTCTGGCAGTAGTGTCGGCAGGATTGATTTATCTTTTGCAATTCAGAAAAGTAAAAATTGATCAGCCGATTTTGGCCGATTACGAAATGGTCAGGCCCCAGGATTCGGGATCTCTGTACTCGATCAGCGGGCGGCAAGTGCAACGAAATATTCTTCAAAATGAACCCTCTCAAACGGGTGGCGTTCAAGTCATTAAGCCCTTTAATCCTTTACTGGCGCCCACCGAAAACGTCGCGAAAACTAAACAAAAACGGGCTGTCATTCCTAATCCTACGTCGGTATCTCCGGCATCCCCAGGGGGCGAAGCTAGGGTAGTGGATACTGACATTCAGAATACATTGGCAGCTGGCGAATCCCCAACGGACGCAGCCAATTCAGTAGAAGTTTTGGATGGAACTCAAGCCATTTATTCGGCCAATAAAGTGGCAGCGCCTGCGACTGAGGCTGCTATAAATGCGGATGGGACCACAAAAAATGATCCCGAAGTCAACACCGATAAAAAGAAAGTCACTTTTCAAGATCTTCGCGATCAGCTTCTTCAAACTTTAAGCCCGCAAGCTGAAGCCCAGTTAATCGAGGCTTATGTCAAAGCAGAAGTTCAGGACGCTGAATATTTTGGGTTGGCTTTTGAAATGATTCAATCGGGAAGAAAAGATCAACGCACGGTCGGTTTAGATTTATTGATTAAGACAAATGCTCCAAAAGCTTTTGAGAATATCGTCAAAGGATACGCCGGAATTAAAGACACCGAACTTCGGCAATTGGTTTGGAACGTGGTTTTGCAGTTTTCTGAATCGCAAAGGTCATTCCAACTTTTGTCTGGCCTTAATTCGAAAGATTTGGCGATTCAAAAAATCGCAGTTCAAGTGGTGACTTATAAAATTAGGACGCTCACTTCGTTAGTGGCAAAGTCGACTAGCCCGACAGTAATCGCTTCCGGCAAAAGAGAATTAGCTAGCATCCAAACTTTTATTCCGACTTTAAAAGAGATCACAAAATCTTCAGATCCATCGGTAGCCGCACTAGCCGGCCAAATGAATTTTGAAATCCAAAATCTGTCTGCCCGCTTCGACCGCGTCGCCACTACCGAATAATCAGATTTAAATTTTGACGTGAACGAAAAGTCGGAGCGATACTGGCGCTTCGATGCGAGTTAAAAGTTTATTTATTTTTTTCATCTTTCTTTTTTCTAGATGCGTTTGGGCGCGTTTGGAAATTCCCAGAAATTTAAGTTATAGCGACCGCCTAAGCATGCTTGAGATTTTGGGGTTTGGTTCGATCTCAAAAGTTTTGGGTGATCCTTTTCCATTGGGAGGCTACTCTGGATATGAAATTGGACTTAGTTACGAACTTATTCCCACCCAGAATATTTCTGCGCTTGGCGAGATCAGTTCGGCCCGGAAGCAGAACGAAACGTCTTACCAAATTTTGACTCTTGGAAAAGGGTTGTTTCACAATTTCGACGTTTATTTTCAAGCGGCGCCTTTTGGTCAAACCGAAAATATTAGCCAGTATGGCGGGCAGCTGCGATGGGGTTTTTATCAATCTGAAAAATTTCCTCTTTATGCTTCTTTTATTTTGCACGGAACTTCGACCCAGTTTAACAATGTTTTTTCTGCCAATACCCAAGGACTGGACCTGGTTGCCGGTTTTCATGTGGACGATGTCACCGTTTATTTTGGCGCAGGGTCGGTTAAGGCACAGGGTCTTTTTATGGGCGGCAACCCCGGGATCACCGATCAAAAGGATCCTAACCTAACGCCGGATCCGTCCTACCCGGGAACAGTTTTGAAACAAGGCGTTCAGGAAAGTCTAACGCAAACTCATTATTTGGCGGGCCTAAATTTAAAATTCAGTCAGGTGTTTATAGCATTTCAATTGGATCGAGCCTCCTATATTACGTATTCCACAAAACTGGGATTTAGATTTTAGCCCATCAAATTAGCGGCACATCGTTTTGGTGATCGGCAGCTTACGTATGCACATGACGCCACCTACCTGTCGTGTTCGACTGGAGCGCATTCAAGTCGACAGTATTCGACAAGGCGAATTTGCTGGCGTCATGTGCATAGGTAGGATCGGCAGAGTGATGACCAGTTGCTTGCGAAAAAATTCTCGGCCGTCAGAAAATTAGAGATGAATTTCTGCCGGCAGTTGGCCTAAGTTTATATTGGCTTTAAGTTGGCCTTTTCTACCAGTCCAGTGGTGGATTTTCCGTCGACAAACGGAAGGGACTTGACCACTCCGCCCGATTTTAGAACAAAATCCGAGCCCACAATTTGATCCACGGCCCAGTCGCCGCCCTTGACCAAAATTTGGGGTTTTAAAATTTTAATCACTGCTAAAGGCGTTTCGTCGTCAAAGTGGGTCACGTAGTCCACGCAGGCCAAAGCACTTAAAATCTCGGCACGATCGTTTTGATTCTGCAATGGTCGTGTCGGACCTTTTAGTTTTTGTACCGAGCTGTCTGTGTTGATAGCAACGACAAGGAGATCGCCCAATCTTTTAGCCATTTGCAAATAACGGATATGCCCGACGTGTAGCAGATCAAAGCATCCATTGGTAAAAACAACTTTTAAATCTCTATTAGATTTGGATTTTTCAGATTGAAGTTCTTGCTGTAAAAGTTCTTGACTAAGAACTTTACCCATTAGCGCGTTTCACAAGTCCAAGCCCAAAAACGTGGCCAATTAAATCTTCCCCAATAAAAAATGAAACTAAGGGGATAAAAATCCATCCGGTCAGCAAAACAAAAGTCGATCGCAGCACGACTTTCATAAAATATTTTGCCCGCCCGTGGGTGTCTGGCGTTCCCAAAGTTTGTTCACAAACCCATTCTCCGGGTGTAGAGCCCAGGAAAACCCGGTTGACGATCAAATAAATCCAATTGATCGAAAAAAATAATCCCGCCAGCGCCAAGTAAACCATGCGACCCTCATCGGGCTGAATTAAATTCGCAAAAAGGTCGACCTCGGTCACAAATAACATTCCGATTAAAGATAGTAAAAACAGCGCCAAAACCATCATCAAATCTACAAAGCAAGCGGTCGCTTCGTAGCTGGTCGGAGAATAAGCATTCTGAGCTTTTGCTTTGGCCACGTTTGGGGCTTTGATCAAAGGCTGTGGAGCTTCTTTTAAATCCATTGAAAAATCTAAAGCCGCATTTTTTTTGCTAGAGTGAGCCCCAGGACGGGTCAAAGTCGAACTTAATTTTGCCAGCAACTGTGGCTGATCTTCTAATGTATTCAAAGATTGAAAGCTTGTTTGTGTAGATGAAGCCGAAGTTGGTGATGCTGAGCTTGGCGCAGATTTATCTACAGGTTTTTTCTGAAACCCAAGTCCAGAACTTAAAGGTTTGAATTCGAATTCTTCAAAAAGATCTTTTTCATGATTCATTACCGAGACTCCATAAGGCCAGCTTCATACTTTAGGATGGAGATCAAAGTGATGCAAGCAGTTTCAACTTTTAGAACTTGATCTCCAAGTCCCACCGATGGGTAGCCCTTGGATTTAAAAAATTCTACTTCCTTAATCGAGAAACCGCCCTCGCTACCAATGATGACCCACAAGTCTTGGAAATCGGTTAAAGATATTTTTTTTAAAAATTCTTTGACCGAATATTCGGTTTTACTCTCATACGCGAACAAACAAAAATCCGAAGGCTTCCACGCCGATGCCAGATCTTGCAAATCCACTGGGGCATGAATTTGTAGTTTTTCAAAACGGCCTGATTGCTCGCAAGCTTGTTCAATGATTTTTTCCCAGCGATGTTTTTTAGACGATTTATCATCTTCAGCCGTGGGCCAACTTTTCAAAGTTTTGATAAAACTAAAATCAGAAAAAAACGGATGAATATCCGACACTCCAAGTTCAACTATTTTAGGCAAAAGATCTTCCAGAGTTGAAAATTTCGGAATCGAAAGGGCTAAATGAATTTTGGGGCTAGGAAGTCGACGTAAAAGGCGCTGTTCTTTAATCTGCGCTTGAGCTTTTTTTTTGGTGACCGAAGTGACCTGAACTAAAAAACATTCTTGAGATTCAGTAATGATTTCAAAATTTGAGCCTACGTTCTGCCTGCACACCACGAAAATATGATGGAATGAATCCCCTTCAAAAATCACAACACTTTCGGTAATTTGATTTTTATGAATCCAGTAACGGCGCATGTTTCAACCAAAAACTAACCCATTCGTCAGACTGAATTCTCTGCACAACTTGCAAATGGTTTTTATCGATAAAATATTTGAAAAATACATCCTCACGCTCGAGTAAAATTCCAGAAACAATCAACTGCCCACCAGGCGCTAACCTTTTAAAAATTGATTTCTGCAACTGGATCAAAACCCCATCAATAATATTAGCAACGATCACCGGGTAAAGTTCAGAAATATCTTCTAAAGGCTTATCCAGGACGGACGAGTTCGAAATCTGATTGGCTTTAAAATTTTCGCGGCTCACGCGACGGGCTTCTAAATCGTTTTCGACCGCATCCACCCAATAAAATCCCAAGCGGGAGGCCAAAATCGACAAAACCCCAGTGCCCGCGCCCAAATCCATCAAAGTCATTTTTTGAATGTCTAATTCGCGAGAAAGTCTTTTCACCAAATACGCAGCCATCTGGGTTGTTGCGTGAGTCCCAGTGCCAAAAGCCATTCCAGGATCAATCCGTAAAGTCAGCTGATTCGAAACCGGTGAATCCATCCAGCTGGGCACAATCCAATAGGGGTCAGTAAATAAAAAAGGTTTAAATTCTTTTTTCCATTCCTCAAGCCAGTCTTTATGAGATTCTTCGATCCATGCGTATTCTAAATGAGGGATCTGCAGGAGCGTTTTCAAATCTTCGGGTAATTGTGCGGCGGGAAGCTTTGGGAAAAATGCATCCATGGCCAACCACTTTTTCTCGATGATTTGGGGATCATAGACAACGTCGGGTTGAACAAACTGCAGATTTTCGCTAAAGCCGGTCGAACCTTTTTCACTTAAAAAGGCGACCACTTGGTCTTCACGATCAGCAGGAATATTTTTAAGGTGCAGTCGAAAGTAAGTATTGGCTTTAACGGGCGGCGTATCCATAAGCCGCGATTTATGCTTCAGCGCACCCAAAAAAGTCAATGGACAACACCGTCCGAGTGGTCAGGACTCTAGTTTACTGGCCAGGGGTGTAGGGTCTCGGCCGGTTTGTCCTTGTCTAAATTCACAGGGTAAGCTTACTGTCTGGCCTCTACGAGCGAATTTTTTTTAGAGGGGGGCCTGTGAAAAAAAAGCTAAAAATTATTTTAATTTTGGTCAGTTGCTGGGGATTCGCAGTTGCTACTTGGGGATCGGCTGCGCCCGATCAGGATTCATCGGTGATTGGTCTGCCATGTAAGGGAAACTTTGCACAGGTGATTCAAACTCAGGTGCGCCAAAAAATAGGGGACCAGGCCTGGCAAGTGATTCAAAGCCAAATGCTGCCCTTGGTTTATGAATCGATCACGGCACCTCGGGTCCGTCTTTTGGGTGATCCTTCTTATCAGATCGAGGTCACTACTCAGTATGCTCAATACCATCCGCAAAATTTTGATTTGAATTTCAAATGCAGCTCCACTGATTGCATGGCCATTTGCAAGCCGCAGACTTTGACCTACCTTGGTCCAGATTTCTTGCAGGCAAAGGCGACTTTGGTCTGTGGGGCCAGGGGTGCGGTGATCAGCACGTTACAGTATTCCGATCTTTCACTGAAATCAGAAACTGTACGGAAATTCTCACCCCAAGTGTTTAAACCAGTAAGTGAAAGTCTACTTAAGGAATGGATCGTGGAGATGAGTTTAAAAAAAGAAGTCTACTTTTCGGGTGTTGGCTATGCCTATGATCAGGAATTGATCGAATTTAAATGGTCTTGCGATCCATTTTCTTCGAAAGCTCCGAATCAATAACCGCTAAAATTTTTCCCAGAGCACTTCTAGGAAGTGAATCTATGGTTTTTATTTTTTGGATTTTTTGAAGCGCCGGCTGCTGTTGATTGAACCGATCCAATAAACTTTGAAGTTTTAATTTTGGAATTTTCTTTTCGTGAAGAATTTCCAGTTCGTGCCCATTTCTGGAATGGCCGCGCGCCGAAATTTTTAACGAAGCCATCCAATTGCCAAAACCTTCCGCCGCTAAAAAGATTTCAAACGTATTTTCAAGATGATCAAGACTAACCCCTTCGCCAAGAATTTTAACAAAGCGGGATTTTCTTCCCATCGGAAATAATCGACTTTTTTTTATTTCACCTAGGTCCTGGGTAACAAAAATTCCGCGCTTAACGGGTTCAATCCAAACTTTCCCAGATTTTTTTTGTTGAGCGTATCCAGTCAAAAGCGATGGGCTTTGAATTTGGATCAAGCCCTGCGTGGATAAAGTCACTTTCGCGTGCTGCAAAATCATTAATCCCAAGGGCTTTTCCTCTGCAAATTTTTCGGTGGCGATTTGTGAGCAAGTCTCGGTCATGCCGTAACTTGCAAGTATCGGCCAGCCCAATTTCTTGGCTTGCGCTGCCAGCAAGGGACTTAAGCGATCACCGCCGATAATTGCAGCACGAAGTGAGGAGGGAGATTTAAATTTCATCTGTACCAGGTCAAATAGTTGAGTCGGAACCAGGCTTGTTAATGTCACTTTGTGGATTTTAAGTTGCTGGACAAATTCGTTGGCCTGCCATTTTCGATCGGGTTTCCAGAAACTATGCCACTGATAGCCACCCGATCGAGCGCGAAACAAAGTAGCTAAACCTCCGACATGAAATAACGGCAAAGGATTCATCCAGACATCTTTGCGATCAGTTTCTAAGTGCTTGTTGACCGCGTGTGCAGAAGTCAAAAAAGCTTCTTTCGAAAGCGCCACTAGTTTTAGCGATTCATCTTTTTTTTTTGAAGATCCCGATGACGTCATAAAAAAATGATCGGGAATCAGAAACTTTTTAAAAAGCTGGACTTGGATTTTTTTTTCTGCATCTGGCAATTGAGGATTTAATATTAACCCCCCGGAAAAATCACCAGAAGAGCCGCCAGAAGAGCCGCCAGAAGAGCTATTGGAAAATATACTCACTCAAAGTGTACCAATGAAATTCAAAGGGCCACCCATTCGGTTTTCTTAAAAAGTTCATCAAAACCTATCCCGTGCCCTTTGATCTGGACCAAACACGGACCTTTGATCACCATCTCTTTTGTAAATTCGTTGGGCCAATAAACATGCTGAGACAATCCCCCGCACTCTAAAAGTTTTGCCGGATACAATTTTTTCACTTCGCCGGCCACCAACATCGCGTGAGCCATGCCCACCGGATGATCCATCGAACTTGTTACCACAAATCTAAGCTTATATTTTTGAGCAATCTCTAGATGCCGTTGCACATCGTTGCGCGCTGGCTTTATAATCAGAACTTTAAACGGCGGCGAGCCTTTGATTTCATCCCAGTCCACTTTATCAAACTCAAAATCCAAGGCCAGGGGCATCAGCTTAGAAACTTCCATCCAGTTTTTATAATCATAAGGGAACGGATCTTCGACATATTCGATGCGATTTTTTACGCTAGGACTTAGCCTACCCAGCATACGCTGAAATGGATTTGAATCAGGGACGGCATTAAAATCTAAACGGAAAGTAAAGTAAGGGTGTTTGCGAACAATTTTTTCAATCCATTTGCATTCCTGGTCGATGTCGCGGCCGACTTTTAATTTCAGAGTGGTAAAACCCTGTTTTTTATAATCCTGCAAAATCACGTCTGAAAGTTTAGTGAAATCAGGAATAACCAAATGATTTTTGATTGTAGCAGTGTTGACCAACCCGCTGACTTTATCCTTGCGAAATTGGGCGTCCTTTTTAGCTAGCCAAATGGTTTGCTCCATTAACCTAGAGATTCGACCTTTCTTGAGTTGTTCCAGTTGTCGTTCTAGGGGATCATCACCGAATTCGGGCCAGGGAAATAAATCGCCGTACCCGATTAAGTCACCGCTCCATTGAATTTTAAAAAGTGCGCCGTCCCTGGATAGGTCCTTGGCAACAGCGCTTAATGCGAATTTGGGCACCAATTGATATTTGTGGTAGAAAAATTTAATCATGCTAAATCCTGCGTAATTAGGGCCTGCATAGAAAACCAATCGTTATCAGCAGGCCAAAAACCAAATAAAGCATCGAGGCCATCGCCAAAAACTGATTGTATCTGGGACTGGGCGCGGTGTTTTGAATTTTTCTGGCCAAACTTAAGCCTAAAAAAAACAAAACCGCCAAGGGCCACCAGATATGATTAGGGTATTTAATCTGCCAGTAAAGAACCAGCAAAAAAGGAACGAAGATTAAACAATAAATTTCAAAGCGCGCAAGGTTTACACCAAACCTGACTGGAATTGTTAGCTTTTGCGCTTTTGAATCCGTCGCATGATCGCGAAGATTGTTGATCGCGATCAAAACCGCACACAAGAGACCCAGCTGCAATCCTAAAATCAACGCTTCTAGATTCCACAAGCCTGAGTACAAAAAATAAAGTCCGGTGTTAGCCACAATTCCGAAAAACAAAATCACAAAGAAATCGCCCCAACCTTTGTAGGAAAGTGGGAAGGGTCCCGTCGAATAAAAATACCCAAACAAAATACTGAACAGCCCAATTATAACGATAGGCAAACCGCCCTTGAGCACTAACGGAATTCCGCAAATCAACGCCAACACAAAACACAAATGAGCCGCATTCATGACTGTTTTTGCTTTAAAAATCCCCGATTGGGTGACTCGTTGAGGTCCAATTCGATCCTCGGTATCGACGCCCGTTCCTGAATCGACGGAATCGTTGACCAGATTTGTTCCGATCTGAATTAACAAACTAGATAACAACGCCAAGACTGAAACTTCCCACTGGATGGGCAACTGGTGAAAGTGAACTAGGGCTGTAGTGCAGACCACGGGAACTAAAGCCGCGGTCAATGTTTTTGGTCTTGTGGCCAATAGCCAATATTTTATTTTGGAAATCATCTAGGGAAGTCTTGGAAATTTTGAAAAGTCCGGACTTCTTTTTTCGACATATGCGTTTCGACCTTCTTGCGCTTCTTCACTCATGTAATAAAGTAAGGTGGCATTTCCAGCTAGATCGAGCAGACCCATCTGACCATCACAGTCGGCATTCAAACAAGATTTCAAACAGCGAAGTGCTAGCGGCGAGTGCTGCAACATTTCGCGACACCATCGAACCGTTTCCATTTCAAGCTCTGCCAGTGGCACGACGTGATTTACAAGTCCCATATCTAAAGCTTGATGGGCATTGTATTGCCGGCACAGATACCAGATCTCGCGAGCTTTTTTTTGGCCCACTATGCGTGCTAAATAGCTGCTACCAAGCCCGCCGTCGAATGATCCCACCTTGGGACCGGTTTGTCCAAACTTGGCATTATCGGCAGCAATGGTAAGGTCACAGACGATATGCAAAACGTGGCCTCCGCCAATGGCGTATCCTGCCACCATCGCGACAACGGGTTTTGGAAGTTGTCGAATTTGTTTTTGCACATCCAATATATTTAATCGGGGAACTCCGTCGCTGCCGACATATCCTGCATCACCGCGCACTTTTTGGTCTCCGCCGGAACAAAAAGCCAGATCGCCTGCGCCAGTTAAAATGACCACGCCAATGCTTTGATTTTCTCGGGCTTCAAGAAAAGCGTCCTGCAGCTCCATCACGGTCTGGGGTCGAAACGCATTTCGGACTTCAGGACGGTTGATCGTGATTTTGGCGATGCCGTCTTCGGTTCGCTCAAAAAGAATATCTTTGTAAGTCTTAATTGCAGTCCATTGGGCCGCTGATTTGATTTGAGATTCCATAGGGGACTTCCTTTTTAACTTAATATCTTAATTCTGATTTTTTTAACGGTGGTTATGCGTCTCTATAATGTGTGGCCCTATTTATTAGGCTAGAATCGCGCGTCCGTTAAGGAAAAAATTCTTTTCCAAGATTTTTTAAGAAGTGTCGTGTCACCCTATGTGATTGTGCCGCAACCAAATCTCCTTTAGTTTTTTAGTATGACAACATTTATTTTGGGTTTTGTTTTGGGCGGGGTTTTGACAGGAATTTTGTTCGGCATCGTGGGTTTGGCTTTTTTGAAAAGCACTCAGCGATTGCAAAAGCTCAACTTTAATGAACTCGCGCAACAGTTGGTTGAAAAAAAAGTGGATACCTGGTCCGAACAGAACGAGAAAAGCCTTGGGTTAATTTTAAATCCTTTAAAAGAGCGCCTCAAAGATTTTGAAAAAAAAGTTCAAGATGTTTACACCTCTGAACACGTTGAAAGGCTGACGTTAAAAAACGAAATTTCAAAATTGGTCGACTTGAACGTGCAGATGTCTCGCGAAACTGAAAACCTAACGAAAGCTCTAAAGGTCGATGTTAAATCGCAAGGTGTTTGGGGAGAATTGATTTTAGAAAATATTTTGCAAAGCTCGGGATTAAGAAAAGATTTCGAGTATACGACTCAAGGCGCTTTTAAAAACGACAAGGGCGAAGTCATTCGCCCCGACGTGGTGATCTATCTTCCTGAGGGAAAAAATCTAATCGTAGATTCAAAAGTTTCTTTGATGGCTTATGAAAAGTATATCTCTGCTACTTTGCCCTTGGAACAAGAAAAGTGGGGTCGCGAACATCTGGAATCTTTGAAACGACACATCGACCTTCTGTCGAACAAGAAATATGAAAGTTCTGAAGAACTTAACTCACCCGATTTTGTTTTTTTATTTATGCCGATCGAGCCCGCTTTTGCATTGGCCTTTCGATTAAAGCCTGAGCTTTTGCAGTATGCTTGGGACCTGAAAGTGGCGTTGGTGTCGCCCACGACCTTGCTGACAACACTTCGAACGGTGGCGCAATTATGGAAGCAAGATCGCCAGCAAAAAAACACCGCGGAAATTGTAAAAAGGGGGACGGCCCTGTACGAAAAATTTGTTTCTTTCACCGAGGATTTAGTTGATGTCGGTGACAAGATCGATCTTGCTAAAAAAACTCACGATCAAGCCCTATCAAAACTTTCTCAAGGTACGGGGAATCTGGTTCGCCAAGTGGAAATCCTAAAAGATTTAGGCCTAAAATCCGAAAAGAAAATAGCCAAACGATTGGTTCAAGAATCAAGCGACAATGAAAATGCGCCTCCGGAAAGCGCTCACAGTTAGGTGACGATACGGTGAATATTTCTCAAGAGGCTTTGCAACAACTTGTATCGCTGATTAAATCGGATTCATCTTTATCTTTTGTAAGGTCATCGGGAAGTGGTGGCCAAAACGTGAACAAAGTTTCTTCGAAAGTAGAATTGCGTTGGCCCATCGAACAATCGGTGTTTGTGAGCCCAGCTTTCAAAAATCGTTTTCGGCAACTGTACCAAAATCAGATCAACCAATTGGGTGAATTAATTTTGACCTGCCAAGTTAGTCGCAATCAGTCAGATAATGTTTCTGAAGTTTTTAAAAAATTAACTAAAATGATTAAAGCGGCGATGATGGTGCCCAAGCCCCGCGTGCTCACCAAGCCAACTTACAGTGCGAAAAGAAAGAGACTCACCGAAAAAAACAAGCAGGGCGAAAAAAAACTTCTCCGCCGAAAGCCCAACCAGTAAACACAAAAAGTAAACACTAAGTCTCATGGGTCCCGACGCGCTCAAATAAGCCGAGGGGGAATATTTTAATTTGACAGGGCTTGGTTGAAAATGTCTTTTGCTGGTGATCGCGAATCAAAACCACACAAAGGAGATAGTAGATCTCTTTCACATTACCTCTAGATTTTCGTAGTTATAGATCCCGCAGATTAGGTTAAATCGGAGAGCAAATCTTTTGCGTCGATTTCGATACTTGGTATTGAGTATTTTAAATTTTTTAAGATGCCCAATGACATG
>JANYDD010000048.1 GCA_025359945.1 Bdellovibrio sp.
GATGTCATCCTCGGGCTGTTCGGGGATCTGATTCTGAGACAGGCGAGATGCCGCTTTATGCTTTTTTTTCTCGAAGCTGGCGGTGACAACGCCGGGACCACCGGTCCATTGCGCCAGTTCTTTTAACTTTCCTTCGCCTAACACTTGGGCTTCGCGCTCGGATTTTCGCTTTTGTGAAAGTTGGCCAACCACCTGGTAACCCAAGGTATGCACTAGCCTGGAAAGTTCCGCCAACGAGCTTTCCATTTCTTCATCAGAAACTTGCGGCAGCTGCAAAGCCACAAGCACAGCCTTTTGAATTTCTTCTTTAACGTTTGTTGGATTGTGCATTGAAATTTAAGTGTCACACGAAAATGCTTTGAAAGAAATCAGATAAAGATTTTTTTAGGAAAAGTATTTGGAATTGCGGATCGGGGCTGGCAAGATGCTTTCGATGTACATGGATCAAAATAAACTAGCTGCGTCTCTCGCGGCCCTAAAGACTAGGCCAGAAGCTGGGTTTTTGCGTCTGCCTTTTGAAGCCGAAGCTTGGAAAAAATGTCAACAAGACGTTAAAAAATATCGCAATTTTAAAAAATTTGTTGTCGTTGGTCTAGGGGGAAGCTCGTTAGGAGCTAAAATGTTGGCCGAGGTTTTCAGGGCTGACCACTTTATTTTTGTTGATAACTTAGACGTAGAATTCCTTAAACATCTCTTCACCCAGATTCAATTGCGATCCACTTTATTTATTTTTATTTCTAAAACTGGGAACACAATCGAAACCAGCGCCTTTTTAGAAATTCTGATTCCTAAGTTAAATAAAGCCAAAATTTCAATAGAAAAGAACATTATTGTCGTCACTGAATCTCGCGAAAATAATCTTTTTCAATTTGCAAAGCAGTTTGGGGTTCAAAGCTTTGACGTTCCCGAGGACGTCGGCGGACGCTACTCGATTTTTACATCGGTGGGTTTGGTGCCAGCAGGGTTAATGGGACTAAATTTAAGCAAGCTGCGCGCCGGTGCCTTAAAAGCTGCGGCCGACGAGACCGAAATTTTAAGGGTAGCATCGACAATTCTGCGTAGTTTTGAAGATGAGAAATGGGTTACTGTGATGTGGGGCTATTCTTCGACACTCAATTATTTTGGCCGATGGTGGATCCAGCTTTGGGCGGAATCATTGGCAAAACTAAAAACGCGGCATGGGTTGAAGGCTCCCCGGGTCAGCACGCCCGTGTACCTTCAGGGAGTCACCGATCAACATTCTGTTCTTCAACAAATTGTTGAAGGAGCCAAAGACAAATTTATTATTTTTCTTCGTAGTGAATCTTGCGAGGCCAATCGGTTCAAGCTGAAAAATCCACGATTTTCTTCCACTCAAATTCTGAAAAATAAATCCTTGGGAGATCTGATGAAAGCCGAGGCCGAAGGTACTGCCATGTATTTGGATCAGCAAAAGATTCCAAATTTAACGATCAAGGTCAGGCAGCTAGATGAAAAAAATCTGGGGTACTTAATTTATTTATTTGAAATAGTCGTCAGCACGATTGGTGAGTATTTAGATATCAATGCGTTTGATCAGCCGGGGGTCGAGGGCGGTAAAGCCATCACCAAAAAATTGCTGAATAGCGGTTCGACTAAGGCGACTTTTGAACTTACAATTTGATTCCAACTTCGCGATAGGGGATAACCTAAAAATATGAAAGTGATTGACCATATCCTGCAAGCGCACTCCAGCCGCAATCCGCAATTTAGTTACGAAATCGTTCCGCCACCCCGGGGTCGATCGATCAAAGATATCATTGATATCGTAGAAACTTTAGTTCCTTTGCGCCCGCCATGGATTGATGTGACCTCGCATCCGTCGCACGCTTATTATCAAGAAAAACCAGATGGGTCGATACATCGGCGCACGTTTCGAAAAAGGCCAGGCACCATTGGAATTTGCGGGATCATTCAAAACCGTTTTAAAATAGATACCGTTGCGCATATTCTTTGCGAGGGGTTTACGCGCGAAGAAACAGAAGATGCACTGATCGAACTTTATTTTCTAGGGATTCAAAACGTTTTGGCTCTTAAAGGGGATAGTCCCAATTACGAAAAGCCTATCAGCAAAAATCGCTCAGTAAATCATTTCGCATCGGATTTGGTGGCGCAGATTCAGCAATTGAATAAAGGTCAATATATAGATGATATCAGTGATCCTCAGCCCTTAAACCTATGCGTTGGCGTTTCAGGATATCCCGAAAAACATTTCGAGGCTGCCAACTTTAAAACAGATTTGAATTTTTTAAAGAATAAAATGGATCAGGGCGCTGATTACATTGTGACCCAAATGTTTTTTAATAATCAGGTTTTTTATGATTTTGTGGCTGCATGTCGTGAAATCGGCATTCGCCAGCCCATAGTCCCCGGATTAAAAGTGGTCAAAAGTTTAGGGCAATTGAAATCAATCCCCAAGACTTTTCATACCCATTTGCCTGAAGAAATGGTGGATGAAATGACCGAAAACCCAAAAAATATCGCCGAGATTGGGCAGCGATGGGCGCTTAAACAAGCCAAAGACCTAATCGATCACGGTCACAAAAACGTGCATTTTTATATTATGAACGACGCCAGTTTAGTCGTGGATATCGTTAAAAAGTTTCTTTAAAATAGTCTTCAACGTTTTTGTTTGAGTGATCGTTTCCGAAAAAACTCGGTATGAGTTGAGCCTAAGTTGGCCTAAGTTGGCGACGATGGCATCGTTGGACATAAGTAGTTATCAGAATTTAGCTGGCCCTGTAGCTGTTCAAACTCTTTTTATAGTTTCTTTTTTAAACCTACTAAAAAAATTTCTTTGCTCATTTGTCGGGTGCTGTTGGGTTTTACAGCGTGGAATTCTTGAAAATGCTTCTTTATTTCGGTTTTTAAAACTTGAAAGTCATCGCTGTGAAAAAGTTTGCAGATAAAATGACCTTTTGATTTCAAAGTCGTCAAAGAAATTTCAAAGGCCAGTTGGCACAGATCAAATGATCGCGCCTGGTCAGTGGATTTAATTCCAGTGGTGTTAGGAGCCATATCCGAGAGAACTAAATCAAAAGCGTTCGCGTGAGTAGGCCCCCAACTAGTTTCAAAAATACTTTTTTGATGAAACTTGATCTGTGGTGACTTTATTTCCATGGGTTTTAAGTCATAAGCCACAATCTTTCCCGCGGGCCCAATTTTTTTCAGAACGTATTGGCTCCACGAACCCGGAGACGCTCCCAAGTCCAGGATCGTCTGATGGGGTTTAAAGAGCTGAAATTTTACGTCGATTTCTTCCAGTTTAAAAATAGATCGAGCTACAAAATTTTCTTTTTTTGCGCGCTTAAAAAAATGGTCCTGAGGTTGATATCGCATGGCAAAGCCCGTATCATACAAAGAGTTTCAGAGTCAAAAAAGGGGATTCTTTAGTGGACTTGATGGTTATTTTTGCAATTATCTTTCTTTTTGTCCTGATGACTTTGGGTTTTATTTTTTTAGCCTTCTTTTTTCCCGAGTGGGTCGGAATTCAGGGAAAGAAAGCTCGCGAAATTGAACTACGCCATAAGGAAGAAACGCCAAAGAACCAGAGCCCATGAACACCATTAGCCATGTCAAAAGATACTTTAAGTAGATTTTATTTATATCTTCGCTTTATTTTCTTGTCTGGAGTGATTCCGACTTTCTAGAATAGCCAGACCGATAAATGCCAGTCCTATCACCCCAGTGATGATTTCTGGGATGGCGTAAAAAATATTCAGGTACATGATGACCGCCAAGCTTCCGATCGCGTAAAAAGCGCCGTGCTCTAGGAACAAATACTCTGCTAAAGTGCCCCGCTCAATCAAGTAAAGTGTAAAACTTCGGACGTAAAAGGCGCCAATTCCTAAGCCCAAAGCAATTAGAAAAAGGTTGTTGGAAATGGCAAAGGCGCCGACCACGCCGTCAAAGCTAAAGGAAGCGTCTAAAACTTCAAGATAGATGAAGGTACCAGCCCCAATCCGTGCCAAGGTTCCTGAATCGCTGGGTAACTTTAGAAAAGTGTTCAGGCCCTCGACAAACAAAAATGTCAAAAGCCCACCCCAGCACGAATAAATCACTGGAAGTTTTTCGGCCTGGGGGACCCAAAGCGAGAGAGAATAGATTAATACGAGAACTAGGCCAATTTCCAAAGCTTCGAGTTTTCCGGCTTTAGCTAATGGGGCCTCGATCCATGCGATCCAGTGCACCGTCTTCTGCGTGTCCAAAAAATATTTTAAGCTCACTAAAAGCAAAAATGTCCCGCCAAAAGCAGAAATCTGATGGTGAATGCTTAACATCATCTGAGCGTATTTATCCGGACTTGTCGATGCCAAGACCAGGGCACTCCAGGGGCTCATGTCGCCGATGATGGCCACCAATGCCACGGGGAAAATCAATCGCATCCCAAAAACGGCTAACAAAATCCCCCACGTTAGAAAGCGCTTCTTCCAGATGGGATCCATATCTTTCAAAATCGTTGCGTTCACGACGGCATTGTCGAACGAAATCGAAATCTCTAGAAGGCTTAAGAGAAAAACTGTGAAGAAGGCTTGTGCCAAGGCCCCCAAAAGAGAAGCTCCAGAAAGTTCTTGATGGTAGAAAGCGCCCACAACCAAAGAAAGCGCAAAGCCAACCCCAGTGAATAAAAAAGCGGATTTAAAAGTCTTGAGTAAGGGAATATTCATAAAATCCTTGAGTGTCAGTTGGTGATCGGAAGTGCTTCTCAAGTGTGCCACAAAAAGCGAAAAAAATAGATCACATAAGAAATGTCGTGGGAGACTTTTGATTTTTTGATAAAAATAATTTCAAATTCGTTTCGTTGACTGCTCAACATTGCTGCACTCTTAGTGCGGAATCCGCTTTGGGCCTTGTTTAAAAGTCTTTAAATTAAGGGAAGTTACGGGTTCGTGCAAAAATGTTTTCAATTTAAGTTTCCGACATTTTCTACTCGCCCAGCAACGGCCTTGCGTCAGAAATTAAAATGACGAAAAAATAATTTTGATTTCAATAAAATTAAAAGGGAAGATTTCTCCAATTTAATCACAGAGGGGGGAGTCCTTATGAATCTTTTGGAAAAAATAGCTCTTGCATTTCAACACGGCGGATTTTGGATGTGGCCGATTTTGCTTTTCCAAGTCGTCAGCGTGTCAATCATTTGGGAGCGAGGAGTTGAGCTCTTCCGAAAAAGAAAAACCAATCAAGCCGCCTATGCTTCTGGCTTCGAGGATCTAATCAAAAAAGGTGATATCGAGCAAGTCATCAGCAGATCCGATCGCGAGCAAGCACAACAACCCTTGGCCGCGGTAATTTTAGCGGGTAGCAGGGTCGCCAAAAACTTTGGTGGCAAAGAAGAAATTCAAGGAAAAATGGATGAAGTTCTTTTGCACGAGAACTCGAAACTGGACAAACGCGTTGGTTATCTTTCAATGTTGGGAAACGTGGCGACTTTGACTGGTCTTTTGGGAACAATCTCGGGGATGATCAAATCATTTGCGGCAGTTTCTAGTGCTACTCCGGATATGAAGGCGCAGATTCTTTCGTTGGGTATTTCGGAGGCCATGAACTGTACTGCTTACGGTCTGATTGTCGCGATTCCAGCCTTATTATTTTTCGCGATTATGCAGAACCGCGCCAACGTGCTATCTGAGGATCTGAATCACAGCGCGCTGAAAGTGTTTAACTGGCTTAGTTATTCCTTTGACCCCGTGAACAGCAAATCAACTTATAAATCTTCATCTGCTGGCGCGGCGAGTGGCTCTGCCGAGCAACGCGAGATCAATGCATGAAACACAAACGGCACTTAGACTTTGAACTCAACTTAATTCCTTTTATTGACTTGTTGTCTGTGTGCATTTGTTTTTTGTTAATCACGGCTGTTTGGATTCAAATCGGGAGCATGAGCGCTAAGCAGGCTGTCGGGGGGCAGCCTGCAAGTGAAACCAAAAAATCACCAACGATGTGGATGTACCTTGAAAACAACGGTGACATTGGGTTGGACGTTAAAGACGCTCACGTGCCCGCTAAGATGGCTCGTTTGAAAGTGCAGAACAAAGCCGGCAAACCTGATTATGAAAAAATCACTAGTATTGTGACGGACCTTCGTAATCTTGAGCCTCAGTTGCTGACAGCATTGGTGCAGCCTAAAGCGGGGTCGGTTTACGAAGACATTATTACGGCAATGGAAAGTGTTAAAAAAGCCGGAATACTTAATTTGGGAGTATCTCCGCTTTAAGTTTTTCGAGTTTGGTATTTTTGAATCGTTTTAAAACACGTTAAAACAGAGGGGGAAGGGTGTTAGCTCAAGGAATTTTAAATCAAAGTGCTCTTCAAAGCATCGTGCTAGAAACCTCTGTCATCGGTCCGAAGAATCAGCGGTTAAAAAGAAATATCGTAGCCGATTTGCTTTTAACTGCCCTCATTGACGCTTTCTCGATCTTGGTGATTTTTCTTCTGATGAGCTTTTCGTCTTCGGGAGAGCTGTTGATGGCCGGTGGAATTGAACTTCCAAAATCATCTCAAACAGTTGTCCTAGAGCGCTTTCCCGTCATTAAAATTGATGAGGGAAAGGTCTATCTTGAAGATAAAGAAGTGAAAACTCAGGATCTCACCGCTGCACTAATGGATCTTCGCAAAAAATTTCAAGAGCAAAGACCCGGAGAAGCCTTTCACGACACAATTACCGTTCAAGCGGATCGCCGCTTAAAATACGAATTTATGAACCAAGTGATTGCGGCGGCGTCTCAAGCTGGAATTTCAGATATTAAATTTGCAGTTTTGATGAACTAGTAAAATTGGAGCGAGGGGTTTGAGTTGAAATTTTTAAAAGTTCTTAAAGTTCACCTAAACATTAAAAAATTGTTGTCTCGCTTTGCTTCACTTCTTTGTTCCGCATTGGCAACTTCATTGACGACTTCGTTGGCTATAAGTTCACCTTCGTTAGATCCTGCTTCTCGGGATCAACTGATCGGCAAATTGACGACCGTCTATTTAAATTTAGCTCCCAGTGAATCGGCTAAAATTCCCGTGACCTTGCGGTTAGCGGATCTGCATGCTGAGCGAGCTCGTTTGCAGGCCTACGACGAATCCACACACGGTTGTTTGGAATGTAAAAATGGGGGGCCTGATCGTAAGAAAGCACTTCAATACTATTCCGAAGTCGTCGACAAGATCGAGGATCAATCAAAATATCGCGTTCGAATTCAGATTGGTCATTTGAACGATCTTTTGGGTCAAGAAAAAGAAGCCATCAAGGCTTATGAAGTTTTGTTGGCGACGTCGGTTCCGCCTGAATACCAAAGCGAAGCTCAGTTTGACTTGGGCGAGTTTTATTTTAAAAAGCGACAGTTTGATAAAGCAAAATCGTATTACAAGACCATCATCAGTCAAAATAGATCCAGCCAGTTAGGATTGGCATTGTATCGGCTGGCCTGGGCCGAACTTAACTCAGGAAATCTACAAGCGGGCACAGATTCTCTTTTGCAAATTCTAAAAACTCCGAAATTTCTTTCCAGAAATTCAAATCTGGAGAACGGCCAAGTCGACAAGCAATTTCATGAAGAGGTTTCGAAAGACCTAGCTACTTTTTACGCGCGTGGAACTTTCAATATCAGTCACGCGCAAGAAATTTTCAGACTCAGCCCCGAAGACAAGAAAATCGAAAACTTGGTTTACTATGCTACAGAAGTTGAGCGTCTAGGTCTTCGCGAGGCTTCCATCCAAGTTTGGAAAATGGCGCTGGAGAATCAAAGCAAGCCTTTGGCTAGGTTGGAAAGCCATATGCATTTGTCACAGCTTTATATGCTGATTGGATCGCGAGATTTAGCCGTAAAGGATTTTGAGTCGGCACTAAGACTTTGGGGTTCCACGCAACCGTGTTCCGACGTGGATCTTTGCAAAGAACTTAAAACCAGGATGAAAAATTTCGTCGTCGAGTGGAATAAGTTAGAAAAAAACAAACCTTCGGAAGCATTGCTAAGCTCCTATCTGCTTTATGTAGCGACCTTTCCTGCCGAGACCGATGTTAAAATTTGGGCGGCGAAAGTCGCTACTGATTTAAGGTCATATGCACAAGCCTTTGAACTTTATTCCTCTGCAGCGCAAGGGTCCTCGGAAAATTTGGAGGTTGCGTTAGTTGGGGCCATGGAAGTGGCCGAACTGTCTAAAGATAAAAATTTGATGGAAAACGGTTACGGACAGTATTTGACACTTTCGAAAGAAAAAAAGCGTGCGCTAGAAGTTGAGTATCAAAAAGCGCATTTGTATTACGAGAACGGCCAGTTCCAGATGGCCAGTCAAGAGCTTCGAAAGCTGGCCATGAGCCAGCTGCCAGGACAAGATAAATTAAAAAAGCAAGCAGCTGACTTGGCCCTTGATGCCCTGGTTTTATTGAAAGATGACGTCAATTTAGAGATTTGGAGCGAGGATTTTGCTGGTCAGTTCCCAGCCTCTTCGCAAGAATACCGATCGATTTCGCGCAAGGCAGTATTGAACCAAGTAGCTGCGATCGATCAATCAAAAGCATCGCCCGAAGATTTGCAGAAAGCCTGGAGTATTTTATCAAGATTTAATCTAACCCAAAGCGAGCCCTTGGATCAAATTGGCTTTTATAAAAACAGACTCATTTTGGCCGAGAAACTGGGGAAATTTTCCGAGGCCCGCGAAGCAACGGATCGACTGCTCACCACGCCTCAAGTTTCTGAAGTCGATCAGGAATTGGCGTGGACTCGCAAAGCCTGGTTGTCTGAGATGATTCTTGATTTTGACGGAGCTTTACAAGCGACTTTGAAAATAAAAACGAAAAGCCAAGAAGATCAAAGACTTTTGAAACTGGCGATGTATTCGGAACTTTCCGGCAAGGATCCCAAGGCCTATTACGGTCAGTACTTGCAGGTCTCAAAAGACGATTCTAAGAAATCCCTGATTGCCGCCGAAGTTGTGAAAAATTCGGCAAATCCGGTCGCAGAACTTAACAAGCACTTGCCGGTCTTGAGTAAAAATTTGGACCTTTTGGCTCCCCTTTTTTTAGAAATCTATGCCGCCAACGTGAATGCGACCAAGGCTACAGAAATAGCCAAAAAGGCTTTGGGTGTCCAAGGACTGGCGGGGACGACTTCTGGAAAGATTATTTCTCGAAACCAGATGCTTAAAGAATTTGAACAGATAAAAAAAGAAATTACCTCGCATCAGCTGAGTGAGAAGATCAGTGAGAAGATCAGTGCGAAGAGTGAAAAGCAACAAATAGCGGCTTTAAAAAAGAGGATCGAACTTTTAACTAAGGTCGAAAAATTGGCGACTTCGGCGGTGAATGCTGCGGATTGGTCTTCGCAACTACTTAGTTTAGATCTTTTGGCAAAGGAAAGTGATCGCTTTTACCAAGAGCTTATGGCGTTGCCACTTCCCGCAGGACTAAATTCCGAACAGGAGCAAATTTACTTGCAGGCGCTTTCCCAACAGGCGGCGCCTTATCAGATTAAAGCTCAAGACGTAAAAAATAAGGTCAAAGAATTTTGGACACAAGAAGCGTCGATCGCGCTGATGAAGAAAGATATTCGCGGCAGCTACGGCCCCGTTCAGGCACTTTTGCAGCACGAGTGGGACATGGTAGGACAGATTGCGCCCGACCAAATTAAAGGGATTTTTGCAGAATCTAGTGGTACTCCCAGCGATGTTAAGCCTGCGCTTCAGGAAATTGAAAAAGCTAGGCAAGCCGTCCGAGAAAATCCTTTGGGTAAATCGGTTTTGGAAACTTTGCTGACCGTCGAGAAAAAAGCAGGGCATACCAAAATGATCTCGTACTTAGAGGGTCGGATGTTACGTTTAAGCAGCGCGGGCAGTGAAGCCAAGAGGAGTCAGTAATGAGAATTGTTTTATTAAGTGTAGTGTTTGTCTTGAGTAACGTTGCCTTTAACTTTGTAGTGGCAGCTCCTCAACCATCATCGATCGTTTCAGATTCAAAAGCGAATCCTGTGCAAAAAACGGAGGAAAGCAAAGATCAAAAAAATAACAAAAACGCAAAAAAAACAACCGACGTCAGCTTCGACGATATTTTGGTTCAAGGTCGATATAACTTTTCCGACGAAGCCGTCACAACGGTTGAAGAAGACAAGGTGTTAGATGCACTTTTAGGAGTTCGAAAGGACTTCGACGATCGCGTGAAGATTTCTAGAGATGAACACTAGTAACGGGGATAGCAACTTATGAGTAAAGACACGGTAGATAAAAAAACAAAAAGTTCCTCGGTCAGGTTGGCTTTGGTGAATGCCGCAGGCAAAGTTGTGCGAGTCTTGCCTAGTATTGACCAAAAAGTGCACTTGATTCAAGTGGCCTCCACTAAAAGACTTGAGCTGGTCGGCGATTCTGATTTGGAGATAGAATTTGTTCAGAAAAAAATTCGTTTCGCGCCAGTGGCAGTAGTCGACACTGCTGTATTGGAGAAGGTTCCTTTTAAGTTTAAAGACTATTCGATTCAAATTTTAGATTCGGTCAGTGGGTCCATGGAAAAAGATGTGCACGTTGCTGCTGTTAAGAAGGGATCTTATTCGCGATATTTTTATAGTGTTTTGGCGCTAGTGGCCGGTTTTTTAACGTTTGTTTTAACTCGTGAAATTCAAACCCCGAAGTTGGAGCAAGAGCTGACTCAGCAAGTGGTTCAGATTCTGAAAAAAGTCGAGGCCCGCAAGGCACAGCCTAATTTGGCAACAGTTTCTGACCAAAAAGTTCAGCCCTCTGAAGTTAAAAATGCGACAAAAAATGATTCAATTAAAAGATTGGGAGCATTGGGAGCTTTAGGAAGTTTACAAAAAAGCAATCAAAAGGGCGGATTGAACCTAAATGCGGTTCAAACTACTGCCGGCCCTGGGCTGGGCGGAACAGGAGGAAGCGGTGGTGTTCAAACGAACATTTATGCGCGTGGTTTAGTTTCAGCTCCACTTGGGGTTGGAGGAAATTTAGCGGGCGGTGGCGGTTACGGAACCAAGGGAAAAGGCGGCGGCCAAGCCGGCTATGGAAAAATGGAAATCATGGGGTCGAATGGATCGTCATCAGTTCCATTGGTGTCAGAGGCTTCGATTGACGGTGGCTTGGATCGCAGCACAATTGCTGATGTGATCAACAGAAATATTGGCCAGATTCGATTTTGCTATGAACAAGGATTACAGGGGGACTCAAGCCTGCATGGTCGAGTTGCAGTGGGCTTTACCATCGATTCTAACGGCGTGGTAAGGACTGCAAAAATTGATAACACTAGTCTGAATTCGAGAACCGTCGAAGACTGTATTGTTTTGCGGTTGAGAAGTTGGAAATTTCCGCTACCCGAAGGTGGAAAAGACGTGAAGGTGTCATACCCTTTCGTGCTTAAAAGAACGGGTCAGGGATGATCGCGCCTTCCGGCTTTGTGAAGTTTTTTTTAAGTCGTTGAGAATTTGATTTGTTTGCTTTGCGAGTAGAGGAGCTAAGATGTCTGGAAAGTTGATGATCGGATCAAAAATGAATGGGGCAAATGGGGCTAAAACAAAAAAGATAAGCACCTTTGAATCGTCTATTCTATTTAAGTTTTCATTGGGATTTGCAGCTTTGGCATTGACTGCGGGTTGTTCTGGTGGGGGCTCAGGCTTATTTGGCGGCCAGCAAGACCCTTACGAAGACAAGGCCGACAACATTCGTAATGCGACTCCGCCGCGCAATGAAAAAACTCAACTGACTTTGGAAGAGCAACTTTTGAAGTTGGATACGGCTTCTGAAATTATTTACTTCCGAGAGGGTGTTGAAGGCCAGGCCACATTTCTGCCAAAAGTTTTGAAGGCAAATATTAAATATAAAATGGTGGTCGCCAACCAAAAAGAATTTCCCCAATCTAATTTTGATTCCAGCAAAGGTGTTTTTACTTGGACTCCTCCGAACGGGTATACCGAGGACGCTCCGAAAAAAGAGAACGATTTTCAAATCGATATCGTGACCGAAGCGACGGATAAAATCCCGTCTTTGTCGCGAAGGTTTACGTACAAAGTGATCGTGGAGAAAAATATCACCAAACCCGAAATCATGCGGTTTGAAATATCTTCGACGATTAAACAAAACGAAACTGGAATTTTAAAGGTTTGGGTTAAAGATCTTTCGGCGACCAGCACCGAAGGCACCAGGCCGAAACTGGTTTTTGCAAATAGCGAATCTTCGGACGTCGTGTATATGGTTTCAATCAAGAAAACAACTACACTTAACCCGACTCGAACTTCGATTCCATTGCCAGCGAAAGATCCGGTCGATGGCACCTGGTATTTTGAAGTCGAAGTGTCCGTCAAAGAAGTTTTGGGGAATAGTTACGCAAAGCCTTTTTCGGTTTTATTCTCAGCTTACAATTACTTTGGGATTGCTTCAGAGCAAAGAGCATCGGTCCAAACAAGGGCTTTGGTGGCGCCAATTTCACCCAGTATCTCCTTGCCCGCTGTCGAGCGAAATGTAAAACCCGGGGAACAAGTGAAGACTCAGTTTCAGCTTTATATTCCAACCAACAGAGGGGTTCTTTCTTTAAACTCCATCGACACCAGCCAACTACCGGGAGTTAGTCTCTTGTCATGCAAACCCTCTGGAATTTTGTCGACTTTGAATTGTGATTTTCAGTGGGCCGTACCTGAGGATATTTTGGTCGACCAATTTTTTGCGGTTGAATTTAAGGTGGACTCCAGGACCGTTGATCCCATCGACACAGCGGTCATTTCTAAAATTTTCAAAATGGCTTTTTCAACGCGAAACAGTGGGGGTAACCCGTGAAAAAATTCTTGGCTTTTGCACTTTTGTTCAGCGTCCAAGTTAGGGCAGACCTTTTAAAAGATTTTGACTCGTTGGGTGGTAATGACGTGCTTCTTGAGCGCGCCAAGGAACTAAACCCCGAGCAAAAAATTTATGTGGTGCAAGATCGCATCGTGGATCGATTTCGTCGTTTTGAATTTGCCCCTGAATATGCTTCTGTACTTGGTGGAGATTCATTTATGGAATCTAGACAATATGGTGTGAACATCCATTTTCATTTTAATCCGCGATGGAGCCTTGGGGCCAAGTATTCGTATATGAATAATAGTTTATCTCGAGATGGAGAAAATCTTATTCAAGACACATCAATAATCGGAAAATATAAAATTCCAGACATTGATTTTCCAAAAAATCAAAAACTAGCTTTTGTGAATTACTATCCGATTTATGGAAAAATGAATTTGTTTAATGCCGGTGTTTCACATTTCGATGTTTACGGACAATTGGGCTATGGGCAAATTGAGTTAAAATCAGGGACAACGCCAACTTGGACAGCAGGTGCGGGAGTCGGGTTTTGGATTTCCCAACACGTTACGACCAGGCTGGAATTTCGTTATCAGAATTATAAAGCCCAGAGGTACGACGGCCCAACGTCCATGGATTTGACTTTGATTGGGATCCAAGTGGGTTACTTATTATGAAAAAAATTGGATTGGCCTGCAGTTTAGTTTATTTAGTGGCTCAGTCGGGTTTGGCTAAAGCCGAGGACGATATTTTAAATATCTTAGAGGGTGCTCAACCTGCGCAGCAGTCGGCGACATCGACATATAAAACTCCACTGAGATCTTTGATTTCTAACTTAAATGGCGAGCAGCAGATTTTCTTTCAATTTATCGATCAAGCGGATTTCGAGAAGGCTCTTTTTCAGTGGCCTGAAGCTTTTAAAAATTCGGAATTTGAAAAGTCTGACGATGGAATAGGACTTTACTCGCTTCTGCTTTATAAAAATAAATTGGAAGTCAGCGCGATCGAGACTTTGTTTACGGTGAAAAAACCAAAAGCCTTGGCCGCACACTTGGTGAAAGAATGGCAACAAGTTGCGCCTGAAAGCAGCACGGCATGGGGGGTCGCCCAGTTGCCAAACTGGCAAGAAGACTGGACCGGAGTTTTTGGAGAAGCTATCGAAATTAGGGTGCGAGGTCGAGAATTGTACGGCTTTGACCAAGTGGATTTACTAAAGAGTCTTTTAGTTAAATCCAAGCCGGGTTCTGCAGAGCGCGCCATGATTCAGTGGCAGCTGGTCTTGGCGTTGTCAGAAAAAGATACCGGTGAGTCCGCAAAAGTATTGGCTCATTTGATGAAGCAAGAAAATAATCCGATCTCGAAAGATTTGATGACTTTGTCGGCCGCGCGCTTTTTGTATAAAAAGGGATTTATGGACGCAGCGATCAAATACTACGAGAAAATTCCAAAGTCGTCGGACTATTGGTTTGAATCTCAGGAGGAAATTGGCTGGGCTTTTATGCGAAAAGGCGATCCGAACAAAACTTTGGCAGAATCAATGACGTTGACTCAATCCTATTTTTTGCCGCTGGCGGGACCGGAGACTCAGTTTTTAAAAGCTTTAGCGCAATTAAAAGTGTGTGATTATTCGAACGTAATGAAGACTCTTCAAGTTTTTCAAACAGAGTTTAAACCCCGAGCGAAAGTTTTGATGAGCGTCGCTGAAGGCGAAATCAGCAAAGCCGTGCAGAGTACTTTGGAAGAGCTTAAAAAAGGAAAGATGAAGCAACAAAGTTTAAAGGGCGAGGCCAGAAATATTCCACGTTTGGTTTCTCGCGATCGCGTGCTTCTGCAATTAGTGCAAACGCAGAAAAGTTTAGAGGCCGAGTCCCAGATTGCTGGCGGGCTTTATTCAAGATCTTTAGCCGGAGGTTCCGCGAAAGTAGGCTTCGAAGGATTTTTTGAAACGTTAAAAAATAAAATCGAACAGCGCGCTCATTCGGCAAAATCAGCTTCAGTCAACAGGATCAAATTATTGTCACAAAATGAGGTCGATGAAATCGGTCTAATTTTAAAGAAAATGCATATTGTTGAAGCCGAAGTGATTCAGCAAGTATCGTTAGCGGAACGAGTGATTAAAGATTCAAAGAACTCGGCTGCAATTTCAAAAGTTAGCGACCGGAAGTTAACCTCAAACCAAATTCAGTTTCCGATTAGTAAAACAGCTGCCAATGAGCTTTGGTTCGATGAACTAGATAACTACAGCGTTGATGTCAAAAATGGTTGCCAGGCCGTGAAGAGATAGGTGGAAAAAATGAAATTCATTTTAAAAATGATTTTCTTCAGTCTGATGATGCCTGTTTTACTATTATTTAGTTCGTGCACGCCAAAATCAGTATTTCTTGAGCAAGCGCCTGATCCCAGGGGATTGGCCCGGATCAAAGGGACAGCTAAATTTACGCCTCAGGTAGATATTTTATTTGTGATTGATAACTCTGGAAGTATGAGTGCCCATCAAAATAAGCTGAAGTCGAATATCAAACTATACATAAATGAAATGTCTAAAAGTGCGTCCTTGGATTATCATATCGGTGTTGTCACTACGGATGTTGATAACATCACAAGCTTAGATCCGGGAAAAGCCGGCAACCTTGTTCGAGAAAATGATTCTCATGTGCCCTATATAGACAAAGCGACTGCGAACGGGCTTAAGCTTTTAGAGCAAAACTTGTTGGTTGGTATTGGCGGTAGTATCACCGAAAAGGTCTTTGATCCAGTATTTTTGGCGCTTTCGAACCCGACCGTCCGCGGGATGAACCGCGGTTTTTATAGATCGTCGGCATACTTAGCTTTGATCGTAATTACGGATGCGGAAGATCAGTCTCAGCGAATTCCTGAACCCGAGACCCTATTTACGTTTTTGCTTGGATTGAAGAATAACGACCCCAGCAAAATTCTTTCATACGGAGCTATTGTCCCCGTTAAAAAAGGCCAAAACACTGGCTGCAGCCGAGATGAAGGCGTTGTCCCTACGAAGATCGAGCGATTTTTTCAGCTGACAAATTCCATATACAACGAAAATTGGTTTGATATTTGTAGCGATGACTACGGTCCAAAGCTTGCCCAAATCGCCAAAAATTTGGTGAGAAAAGTTTCAAAATATATTTATTTAGATCAGATTCCAGACATTCAAACTTTGAAAGTTCGGTACGGTTCAAAGGAAATCCCCAACGATGACGTGAAAGGGTGGACCTTTGATCCTTTCAGAAACGCGGTAGTTTTGGCGGATACCATTAATTGGGATAGCCTGACGATGGGCAAGACCGGCCAGGTTGAGGTCGACTTTACTCCTGCGGATGCTCCACGATAATTTTATTTTTTTGCATTCAAAGAAAGTGAATAACTGCTGTTGGAGGACTGAAAAAACTTTTCTTCAGTCTAGGAGTAGGTTTTGCTTAGTGGTGAAGAGAAGTTTTTAAGTAGTTACGTTAGTTCTGGGGTCCAAAATGAAATTCAGTTTTGGTTGGAAATATATTTTGCTTGGAATTTTCACAGCTGCGCTTGTCGTAGGCGTTTCGTGTAAAAAAAATAATGTTTATTTAGATCCAGCTGTGTCGCCAAAGCCAGTTGCCAAGGTTAAAGGAACTGTTCGGTTTTCGGCGATGGTCGATATTCTTTTTGTAATCGACAACTCCTACAGCATGAACAAATACCAAGCCAAACTTCAGCAGAACATCGATCTATTTCTGGCTGAAATCGAAAAAAGTGAAGGAATTGACTACCACATTGGGGTGGTGACGACCTCTGCCGAAGATCAAAGGGCGCGCACGTCTGGCGTCAGTGGCAATCTGGTCAGTTATAAAGGGAAAGGAATCACTTTTGTCGACCGAATGACCGATAACGGCCTGTTGATTTTGCGGCAATTGTTAAATGTGGGCGTCTTGGGCAGTGGCAATGAAATGATTTTTGATCCTATTTTTTTAGCGCTTTCGGAACCTGCCCTAAGCACTACAAACCGCAACTTTTACAGGTCCCAAGCCTACTTGACCACGATCTTTTTGACTGATGCCGAAGATCAGTCAGTATTGGTGCCTGATCCCGCAGTTCTTTTCGCCTTTCTGAAAAAAATAAAAAAAAATGACCCAACTAAGTTAATTTCTTACGGAGCAGTCATCCCTAGCGCCATGCATGAACGCCCTAACTGCATCCGTGATCAGATGGGAAGAAAGCCATTGAAAATTGAAAAATATTTTAAGCTAATGAATTCGGCATTTAATAAGCAGTGGTTTGATATCTGCACGGCGGATTACGGCCCGCAGTTGGGTGCAGTGGGAAGAAATTTAGTTCAACGGGTTTCCAAGTATATTTATCTAGATCAAATTCCTGAAATAGATACTCTTCGTGTCTTTTTCAAAACCGAAGAAATTTCCAACGACGCGGGAAAGGGTTGGACCTTTGATCCGTCAAGAAACGCAGTCGTTTTAAGTGATAATTTAGATTGGGAAAAAATCTCTGGCGGCGAGCCCGGCAGTTTGACGGTGGACTTCACGCCATCAGACAGTTTCTAAAACTGCGGCTACGCCCATTCCGCCGCCCGTGCAAATAGAAATTAAACCTCGGCCCTTGCCAGAATGTTGGCTTAAAATTTTTGCCAAAGTGCCGACGATCCTGGTGCCTGTCGCCGCGAAAGGGTGACCTAAGGCAAGGCTTCCGCCTTTGATATTTATTTTTGTTCGATCGATCGAGCCCATGGCTTGATTTCGACCCAAAGTTTTTTTGCAGTAGTCATCCGATTCCCAAGCTTTTAATGTGCAAAGGACTTGGCCTGCAAAGGCTTCGTGGATTTCGTAATAGTCGAAATCTTGAAGAGATAAATTTTGGCGTTGCAAAAGTTGGCTGACCGCAACCGTTGGCGCCATCAGCAAGCCTTGGCCGCTTTTGCCCTCGCGGGCGACAAAGTCAACGGCAGAGAATTGTGCATCGACGAATCGCGCCTGTGGTGTGACTTGAAGTTCTGATAAGCCTTTTTCAGAACACATCAGTACTGCCGAAGACCCGTCGGTCAAAGCAGTAGAATTTCCGGCGGTTAAAGTGCCAGAACTGGTGCGATCAAAAACGGGTTTTAATGTTTTTAGTTTTTCCAAAGTAGTTTCTTTGCGAAGAATTAAATCTTTGGATTGTGTTTCGAAATGGAAAACAAGATCTTGGTAAAAACCTTCGTCGTAAGCCTTTGCACCTTTTTGATGGCTTTCGAAACTAAGCTGATCCTGAGCCTCTCGTGAAATTTTCCATTCTTTGACCATCAGTTCGCAGTGCTGACCCATCGATAAACCGGTTTGGGGTTCAACCACTGCCGGAGTCTCGGGTTTTAAATCAGAAAAATTAAAGTCGAAAACTTTTAAAGCTTTTTGAATCGCTGACTTTTGCATGTTCAAATCAAAAAGTTTTTGAGTGAATTTTTTCTTGAACAAAAGCGTAATATCTGAATTTGAATCCACCCCGCCGGCAATACCCGTGGTCATCATCCCGGCATTTAGTTTCAAGGCAATCTGCAGAGTATTTTCAAGCGAAGTGCCACAAGCCCTTTGAACATCATAGGCCGAAGTGTTGGCTGAAAGTCCAGATGCCATCACGCTTTCTCGAGCCAAGTTCCAATCCTTTGACGACTTCATCACGGCTCCAAGGGCTACATCTCCCAAAGTCTTATTTGAAAGTTTATATTTTTCGACTAATGCCCGAAGACTAAGAGTCATCAATTGTTGCGAAGTGACGTCCCTAAACAAAGTAAAAGATTTTGCAAAGGGCACGCGAGCGCCGCCGACGATAAAAGCCATTTTTGAGTTTCTCCGTTTCTTAAAAGTATGCGGGGTAAAAAAAAAGAACTCACGCTTTTTTTAAAAAACAGTGAGTTCTTTTCGAAAAAACGATCTTAAAAAAAACTAGTGAACTAAGTGACTCAGGTCGAACGAAAATAAAGTTGGTTTGTGATCCGATGGTCGGTAAGGAGCTTCTTTTTCTTTGATGGATTTAGGATCCGGAAGAGTCTTTCCGTTAGGATCTAACTGCTGTAAAATTTCACCAGAGGTCACGAAATGAAGATTTTGTGCCGCCGTGTTCAGTTGCGTGCTGTCCAGCTGTTTGAAGTCTTGTCTATTCTGGCCGGCAAAGAAAAAATGAGTGTAGCGTTTTCCGGTGTAAGACAAAAATTGCAAAGCATCGACAAAAAGATTTGTTCGAAGTCCTTGAAATTCTGGCGCGGTCAAAGCGTCGTTATTTAAATCTCCTGAAATCAGAAGGGGTATTTGGATTCCAAATTCTTTTTCCAAAATAGCTTTGACCTGGATCAAACCACCCACTTCACGTTCGCGCTGAATAGATCCTGTGGGGTCTCCGACCATGGGTCGCATCGATTTCAAGTGAACTCCTATCACAATAAATAGTGGTAAATGAGTTTTTGGTTCGCGAAAAATAAAAGTAGCTGCGTCTCGACGGAAAATGGGGCCGTCTTGATCTGCCAAAGTTTTAAAACTTCGCAGTTCGACTTCGAATGCCAATTTTTTGCTGATGTACATGCCGCTATCAATGCCTCGACCATCATTGCCATCGATTAAAAGTTCCTCGTAAGAATCATTTAAATACTGATCGTCGAACTGATGCATGGTTTGAAGGGTGTCGACTTCTTGATTAAGAATCAAATCGGGCTGAGTCTTTAGGTACATTTGGGCGACTGCTTTTAAAGACGGGACGGGCTTAGTGGCGAAATGGTTTTCGACATTCCATTGCATAAAACTTAATTTTGCAGGCAACGGGTTTTTCGTATTTGGCTGAAGCGTCAGCACTGGGCCATAATTCCACTGACTAGGAATTATTGCGGCGTTAGCCGACTGCGATGCGGACAGAGACAAAGAAAGAGACAGAGACAAAGGCAGAAAAGACGCGAACAGGACAGCGGTTCGTTTATTCATATGACCCTCCTTGGCCAGCTCCAATCGTAGAATTAACGATTCATTTTTTGCAAATCTTTAATCATTAGGAATCTGTCAGAGCGAATTCTTTGACACGACCAAGAATGTTTTAAAATTTTCTTTGACCCTAAGACAAAAGATCTTCAAAGAAAGCTCCGCGAACATTTGCGGCGTCCACCAAATGAATTTCTAAAATCCACAAGTTGGGCGAGGGTGAAAATTCCCATCGAAAAAGTTTTTCTTTAGAAAAAAGATGGTGCGGAAAATCTCCTAATCGATGACCGGCCATGGAGGGATTTAGCTGATAGCCTCGGGTTTTTGCTTCGGTGTTCGCAAATTCAAAAAGGTCTTGGCCCGTAAGTTTTTCGGATTTCCAAGCGCCAGCGGTTTTTTGAAAAACCTTTTCACAAGCTTGGATCAAAGGGTGCGGTCTTTTAGATCCAACAACAATTGTTTGACCGAAATCGGCTTCGTGTCCATCGATGACAGGGCCAATATCTATAAAGCAAAGATCACCGGCAGAAGTTGTTAAATCTATTTTGGGAAGTTCACGAAAAGATTTTGTGGTGTCAGGGCCAATCCGAAATTTGCTAGGGTGCCAGCATTTTTGAACTCCGTATTTAGAGAAAATTTGGCGAATTAAACTTTGACCATCAGGCTCGGACATATCGGGGACGACCAGTGAAAGGATTTCGCCCGCAATCTGTTGGCAAAGCTTTCGCGCGTGAAGAAATGCGGCAGAGTTAAATTTGGGACCTAGTTTTTCAGAGGTTTGTGATGAATTTTCGATGGATAATTCCTAAGTTTTCGTGGCGGCATGCAGTTTGAAGATTTAATATTTAGCAAATGTTTTGCTTTGAAAACAACTAACAATGTCTTTTCAAGAACTATAAAGGCTCGAGATTTTCATCGAACTCTGATGGACGACCTCCGCGCGGAAGCTTTTTCTATAAACTGGGCTTTCATGACTCTCCGAGCCAAACTTCGTCACCTTTTGCCTTAAAATCATTTTCATGATGCCAATTCCTTTTTGGAAAATGGCTTCTTGGCTGGAAAGATAATAATCGTTCCATTCTTTGACTCAACTTCAACTTCTGAATTTGCGGTTAGGTTTATTTTATCAATTACGGTTTAGGGAATTTGTACGACCAACGATTTATTCAAAATCCTAATTGGAAAATTGGTGCGCCCGGGAGGATTTGAACCACCGACCACTAGATTCGTAGTCTAGTACTCTATCCAGCTGAGCTACGGGCGCACAAGTACACCTAGGTGTAAAAAGAAACAGGGCCGAAAGCAACTCTAAATGTGGCAAAAATTGGGGAGGACTTTGTTATGGCACGTGTTCGCAGAGTGAGATATTCTGTTCCAAAGCACGCATTTTTCGCGTGAGAGGAGCCCTGAATGAAAAGTCTTTGGATAAAAAATTTTGATGACGCTTCAGAAGTTTTAAAAGCTTGTTGTAGTGATAAAGTTTTTATTCAGAATTGTGTTCGTTTTTCGGAGGAATTGATCAAGGCTTTTCGGTCGGGCAAAACCGTATTTTCGTGCGGAAACGGGGGATCCTATTGCGACGCACTTCACTTTGCTGAAGAGATGACCGGACGCTACCGAAAGGATCGAAAACCTTTGGCCGCAATGGCTTTGGGCGAGGCCGCGCACATGAGTTGCGTCGCAAACGACTACGGCTTTGATGTTGTCTTTTCCAGGCAGCTGCAGGCCCTGGGACACGAAAAAGACGTGCTGATTGTTTTAAGTACAAGCGGCCAGTCGCCAAGTATTTTGGAAGTTTTGAAAGCGGCAAAAGAAAAAAATATTTTTTCTGTAGCTTTGCTGGGTCGAGACGGTGGTGGCGCAAAAAATTTGGCGGATCTTAGTTTGATTGTCCCCGCCCAAACTTCAGACAGAATTCAAGAGATGCACATCAAAATTTTGCATAATGTGATCGAAATGGTTGAAAGAGATTTATTTCCCGGCCATTATTAAAAAACCGTTCAAATTTTTTCAAAGAGATGCTAGCTAAAGTACTAGAAGTCGGAGAGGTGGGTGAGTGGCTTAAACCAAGCGTTTGCTAAACGCTCGTACGGTCAAAAGCTGTACCGAGGGTTCAAATCCCTCCCTCTCCGCCACTTTCTGAGGAAAGTGAAAGTACTCAAGAGATAGAAAATACAGAAACCCGCGAAATCAGAAAACAATAATAACAATAACTTAAGCCGCACGAAGAAAATCGAATTTTTCGTATCATCACAGAAAATCACGGCCCATCACGAGAGTTGGCTACTTTTTGGCTACCTCGTGGCTACTTGAAAACAGCTTTTTTAGCGCCGATGTCTTAACCATTTCAACCTCTGTCACAGGCGAAAATTGAACCTGTATCGCAAAACGGCGCCGAAAGCGCCAGGAGGAAAAGTTATGGAATCAGTACGAGAAATTTTTGTGGCACTCACAATTTTATTTAGCGGCGGATACGCCGCCGAAAGAGTGCATACCTACGTGAAGCAAATGGCAATCAAGCAAATCCAAAAGGGACTACCGCCCTTATCCGCTTATACTCAAAAACTTACACGTTAAAACACTATTGCGACCGGCTTTAAAAAGGGTGGACTCTCATTTGAGAGTCTACCCTTTTTTAATTTAAAATTAAGAGCGTGTTTAAGAAGTGTTGTGTCGAGCAAGTCTGTGCAGCATGAGCTGTATCATGGCGATATAAATCATCGATTCACTTGAATCGGTGAAGTGTTCGTAGTCTTTGCTAAGTCTTCTATATTTACAAATCCAGCC
>JANYDD010000052.1 GCA_025359945.1 Bdellovibrio sp.
ACTGCATCTTCTCCACAGTTTGGACCATTGAAGAAAGCGCCAAGCTACTAATCTTTTGTCCAGTAAAAGAACTGCTACTAGGGTTTCGGCCTAGGCTTCCCGGCATTCCCGAAATGCCTGCGGACGCACCCACTTCTTCGATATCAGTGCGTTTTGTTTTCGCCTTAAATTCTACAACCAAACTGTTGACCGACGACTGCAAGATTTCCATATCTTTTCCGCGAATGGGTTTTCCAATTAAAAAAGCTTCATCCAAAACTGGAATCACCAATTTTTGGAAAACCCCGTCGACGACTCTTTCGCCACCCTCAATACTTCGCTGTGGTAAAATTTTGGCCACATTTTCCCATTCCAGTTTCTCAAAAGTAAGCGTCCTTGAATCTCCGGACGCGAGTTGAGCTTGCAGAATCTCACCCTGGGGAAAGCCGGCTGTGGCCCGCTGAGTACCCGATGGCAATTCAGCCAAATCCAGATTGATCAAGCGATCCAGAAGTTCAGAACGGCTTACTGGTACTTTTCTACTGGAAGAATCATAGTACCCGATTTGATTTAAGGACTGGTTATATTCAAGATGCTCGATCGCTGATGGATTGCTATTAAAAATTTCTGCAACTGAAAGAGGGACCTCTTGTGTTTGGCCAGCAGGAGGACTTGTATTTCTTCCGGGGTTTAAAAACGCCGGCATATTAAAAGACGGGCCGATTATTTTGACCTTTTTTTCTTGGGGTAATCCATCCAGAACTTCCGAAGTTTTATCGGTCCAAACTTTTTCGGTAATGGCTCGATCTACTTGATTTGTGGATGCATTGAAATTTTCTCCCGCAGTTAAAACTTTGAAGTTATTGACTAGTTTTTCAAGCGAGATAGCTTGCCAGACAATTTCCGAATCTGAAACGGCAATCCTTTGACCACTGTTGTCGGGAACTCGGGCTTCAAAGACAATGCCTTTGGTTCCAATGAATTGCGCCTGGGTCAAAACAACCGCAGGGCCAGCTTGACCATCGTACGAGGACAAGGTCCAACCGTCTTGATCTACCTGGTTCCATACAATTCCGTTGGAGGTTCTTTGCCCTTCAGACAAACGGGGTGAACCGCGAACTTGGCTCCAGATGGGAGTAAAGTTAGATGGAATTTCGCTGATGGGAGCTTTGTCTGTCAGCGAAGTATTCACTGCGCCAGCAAGAAGCGATCCATTTGTAACGGGATCTGCTGGTAACTGAATTAAACTTCTGCACAAGGCAATTTTTCCTACCAGCCTAGAAATCGAATTTGCTCGAACAGGGCCTGACATCGGTTTTGGTTGAACGTAGGCGGCATCAAAACTACCGTTGGGGTTGAGCTTTGGATCAGCAGCCATTCCGAAAAAAGGCAATTGAGCCAAAAAAAATAAAAAAAGCACACCTTTTCGTGGTCTCATGGTTTCCCCCTGCAAATTATTGTAACCCCAGGCTTTGGAAACAGCGATGGAAATCGGGCAGGCTAAAGCATGCTGTTTCAAAATAAGACCGGATAAAGAAAAGTTCGACATTTTTCATTCAAATCCAATGGATTCTAAGAGTTGAATGACAATTGCAGAATTTCTGGCCAGCTGCGGTTTGCTTATGGTTTCACCCCGCTGATCGCAAACCAAAAATGATAAAACGTAGCGGACGGATCCTCAGCCAATCGGTGCAAATCTTTTATCGCTTCTTCTCCTTCGGCGCGATCTTCGGGGACCAAATATAAATTCAAGCTGGGCATCAGGGTTCTAGCTAAAAACTTGATGTCGGAACCTTCGCCTAAAATATTTTGGACTTCGATTTGGACTTTTGAAAAACCCGATTGTTTTAAAAGCGGCGCAAGTTTTCTGCCGATGTTGGGGTCACCGCCCAATCGGCGCTGCGCGCTTTGGATTTTTCTCCAGAAGTCGGCGAAAGATTTCGGGGCGGGTTCGAAAAACATGCAGTCGCGGTCTGCATCTTCGATCAGAATTTTTCCACCGGGTTTTAAGACTCGCATTAGGCTGGCCAACGCCGCCGTAGGATTTTCTAGGTGCATAAACACCAGTCTTGCGTAAATAAAATCAAAAGTATCAACGGCCAACGGAAGGGCGTAAAGATCTCCCGATAAAAATTTTAAATTTTTTAACTCAGAGTTTTTGAAAGACGATTCCGCTTCTGCCAAAAGTTCGGGGCTTCGATCCAAGCCCAGCACTTCTAGTCCTGGGAAATTCCGCGCGATGATGCCGGTTCTGATCCCCTGGCCGCAACCCACCTCCAGCGCTTTTCCTGTTGCTGGAATTTGATGGCGGTGCAAAAGATCAACAAAGCCTTCAAGGCGCATCTGGGCCCGTTCGGCTAAAAATTCTGCTTCTCGATGGCGACTTTCTAATTTTTCAAATTGATAGGATCCTTTTTGAACTTCTGATTTCATAGACACCTCACTATTTTTAATTTTGGAATGGATTCAATAAAGGAATAGGCTTTCAAATTTGGGCCAAGTTGTGTTTGGCAATATTCCAAGGCTTGCTGTCCGTGGATTTTCAAATCTAGCACCACAACTTGGACAGGCCTTAGCGATCGATACGTGGATTTCTGCCAGCCTTTAGGGTTTTCAAAAAACTGATAACCCATTTCGCGAAGGGTTCTCTCGCGGGACGAGCCCGCGACAAAAGTTCCTACGACATGCTGGACTTGAAATTGTAGAGCTAACTTTAAAAAATGATTTCGTAGAAGCAGATTCAACCCCAAAGTTCTAGCTGCGCTAACTGTTGCAGCACGGCTTAGTAGCAAGACAGGATAGTTAAGTTCCATTGGGAAATCCCAATTGTATTCCAACTTTTTTTCAAGCAACGACTGGTCATCGATAAATTCGCCCCGCATTGTGGAAGTGATTTTATCTTCTGTTCGCGCCGCCATAACAAAGCTTTCGCTGTCGGATTGTTTCCAATTCAGCGTCGAAACCTGAACTGCAAAACCTTGGGCTTTTGAATACTCTTGCATTCGCAGCTGATTGATTGCTTCCACATTCACGTGGTCGGTATCTTGGACGAAAAATATTTCTTGTTTCATGCACTCATCAGCTCAGTTTGAAAAAATGTTTTTTGATCAGATTGCTGTATCAGGCCTATAACGACACGGTCTGAGAGTTTTCCCAAACAACTTAAATTTGCAAAGCCCGGCCCTTGGGATCTGCCCGCCAACATTGGCAAATACAAAGACGGGCGGATATCTTGAACTGATAGATCCCTTGAAATCCTTTCGCCCAAAGAGGAATCGCTGACGTTGCCATTGCAGCAGCGGTGCAATAGAGCATAGGCTTTCTCTGAGAAAAGACTTTGTATCAAAGACACTTGGTCAAAACCCGTGGCTAAAATCACTTGGTCGTAGATCCTAGACGCTGATCTTCCGTTGTAGTCGATTTGCAACTGAATCTGATCCGTTTTCGTTCGGGCTATAGCTTTCATCCTGCCTGGAACAATTCGATGGTGAATTTCGTCGTTTAAAATTTTCATCGCGTGCATCGAAAATACTCCTAGGTCAGTTCGGCGAACAAATTCTTCGCGATCGTCTTTTGCCAAATCGGCCCATCCACTTTTTTCGGGCTGACTGTAAAACTGATTCTCGTAAAAATTTTCCGCACGAGTGCTAACAAAGCCAGTCGGAGAAATCACCTCGACGCGAAAATCAGGCGCAATTTTCGAAAGAGCTAGAAGTACTGATGCTGCGTTTTCGCCCGCGCCAACAATACCCAGCTTGCCCTGTGTTGAAAACTTTCCGGCTTTCAACGAGCTCCAAAAAGTTTTCAAGTCCAAAACTCCGGGGCCCTGTTGAACCTGCTGGCCAAATCGTGTTTTTCCGGGACCAGTTAACATCAAGCGGTCCGCAAAAATTTCGGATCTGGCTTGTTGGTTTGGGATTTTAAGCGTCATTTTCCATTGGTTTTTTTCGGACGCCAGATCAATGCGTTCGACTTCGGCGCGCAGCATGCCTATTTCAGGTGCCAATTGTTTTGCAACCCAGCCCAAGTATTCAGCCCAAAGGCCGTGACACGGAGCTGGCCGACCACGATCAATCCAATTGGAAAATCTAGAAGTCTGAACCAAAAAAGAAGTCCACGTGAAATCTTGGCTGCGGCTTCTAATTTTTTGATTCAGCACCGGATCGCCGACATCAGTCTCTAAAGGAAAAACCAAATCTTTTTCTGGAGACGTTCCCAGTTTCATTTCGCCGTTCGTATAGCCAAATTGCCCTGTCCAATGAGCAGCGACCTGGTGCTTTTCGACTAATATAATTTTATCCATCGGAAAACCAAATTCCGATAGTATTTTTGCTTTCAAAGCAACCGCCAGACCCTTTGGGCCTGCGCCAATGATAACAAAAGTTTTAAGTGGGACTGATCCCATATAAATTCCTTTCAAATTGAGAACTTTGTGAATTCATTTTTTCCATTTCTAAAATATTTGCAGCTCTTCGACCGATCTCTAGGCAAAACTTAAAACCAGTTCCGCCCCAGCCGGTGGCCACAATCACTTTTGGATGGCCGGAAAGACTTCCCAAATATCCTAGCCGATTCGGAGCATAACTTTCTTCAGCTTGCAGAATTGCTTCTACCGGGCCCCAAGTTTTAAGTCGCCATCTAGAGCTTTCGGGGTCCGATTGCAGGATCTGCTGATGATCGCTCCAGCGCCCGTAGGATAAATTTTCTCGATCAAAAAAATTGGGCATCTGTATCTGGGGTTTCAGCCTTGATGAAAAATAGCTGGCCAAAGTTTTTACTTCCAAGGACATCGAGACCCCCAAGTCGTTCAAACGCGGCAAGGTTTTCGCTCCGCAGGCTAAAATTAAATTTTTTGTGCTGATCACGCGGTCCCCTAAACACAAGCGGTAGTGGTTTTGAAAGTGGCTTATTCTTTTCACTTCAGTGTCCTCAAAAATATCTAAATTTTCTTGAGCCATTCCAAGGCTTGTTTTTAAGAGGTCGTCCACTAAGGTTGCTGGTGCCATATGGCCCGAAAAGGGCTCGTACACAGCGGACTGACCCGCATGCCATTTGAAGTCTGGGAAATTTTCCTGGCCCTGTTGAGCGTTTAAAATTTGAAATGGATATCGCGCCTCTTGCATCAAGTTAAAACTTTCTTGGTAGCCTCGAATGCGGTTATTACTGAAAAAATATAGTGTGCCGTTGGCGAATTTTTTTTCCGAGATTGTTCCTTGCTGTTGAAGCAATTGAATCTGCTGTTCAGTACCCAAGGCCAGTTCAACGTGTTTTGGATTTTCGTGGAAAACTCTAAGCATTCCGCCCGAAGAAGCCGTAGCACTTGAAGTTTTTCTGCCCTTGTCGATCAGCGCCAGATTTTTGAAATTCGCCTTGGCCAAATGGAAAAGAATGCTTGCCCCGATACAGCCTCCGCCCAGGACAACGATGTCAAATTCTGTTTGATTCATGTTGCTGCCTTTCATTAGATCGTAGTGCCAGTAGAAGTTCGCGCGAAAAATCTGGCATTATTGGGATTAGCGCCTCTGATAAAGTTTCCAGCATTTTCAGTTCTGTTTTTGATGACCCTTGAAACTCTAAAATTAAATCGATTAGGGTCAGTATTTTTCGTGTCGCTTGCCGAGGATTAAAATTCACAGGCCCCAGACAAAGTTCAAGATCCCGAAGCAATCGCTTGCATTCATCGCTTTCTATTTCAGAATCCGTTGGTACCTTTGATAAGGATTTTGCTCTGAAGATTAGTCGATCGGTCGTGCCCTCAAGGTCTTTAGCAAATCGATAAAATTCTAACTTTGAAAAATCGGAAGTCTTCGTGCTGGGCCGATGCAATGCTAAAAAAAACCTTAAAGTGTCGGCTTTTGCGGAAGCATCCGCCAGAAAATCGTCAGCCCAAAGAGCGTGATTTCGACTGGTCGAAAACTTTGACCCCTCTAAATTCAAGAAATCATTTGTGATCACGTGATCGGGAAATCGAGACTCTTGATTCACTGCTTTAAGTACAGATGGAATAAACAACAAATAATAGAAGCTGTTGTCGAATCCAAAACAACTTATCCATTTTTTTGGACTGATGGCGAATTTTTCGTAAGTTGCGGCCATTTCAAACCAAACATGAATACTTTGCTGCGATGACGGAATGGCAATTCCATGATTTTCTGGGTCTGGATGGCTGACAAGAACTTTTGCGTTTTTTCTGTGCAGCATTTTTTGGATCAAGTTTTTGATTTTAGAGCTTGTTTCTAATTTGTTTAAATCACTGACGATCAAGGGCAAATTCCTACCCAGGTGAAAAGTGTAAACGCTAGCTTTTTTTAATTTAGGAATTTTGTCGCTGCCAGGACAAATGGCGCATCGAATATTGTGAAGCTCATTGGGCATAACAACTACTCCGCAATTTTCACAGCTTCCGTGGCTAGGATTTTGGCAATCAGGACAGTTTCCGATGATGGCTGCATCAACCAAGAAATTGGCGCAAGTCTCACAGTGGGGAAAAAGAATTTGCTCTTTTTGAATGATACTTTTATCAATCGCCCTTTGAAAAAAACTTTGGACTTGGGCCTTGTAATCGCTTTCCATTTTGGGCTCGGTAAATTCATCGTGGTGAATATTTAAACTTTTGAAACCATTTATAATTCTAGTTCGCATCGAGGATCGGAAGGTCTGGGGGGCTTGATTTAATTTCTGGGCTTGGAAGGCCACGTAATTTTGGTGATCGTCGGTACCAGAAATAAGCGATACCTGTGATCCTTTTTGTCGCAAATATCGGGTTAAAATATCAGCGGATAAATAAGGGCCACTCATGTGTCCAAGATGAAGTGGGCCATTTGGGGTTGGTGGCGCGGAGGTGATATTATACTGCGGCGCAAAGCTTGGGGCGTCCCTATTTTCACTGTATACGGAAAGAAATTGTAGTTCCTCAAAGTCTGTATTGATCAATTCGTGAAAATGGCCCGAGGGAATTTGAATCAAGTCACCGGCACTGACGTCCACTGATTCATTTTCAATGCGCATTTGGCCGTGACCTTGGATGATAAAAAAGATTTCGGATTCAAAATGTCGATGACGAATTGAATTTCCCATTCCCGGGATCTTGCAAAAGGTGGGAAAAACGCCGGGCCGTTGGGTTTCCTTTGGTACGGACGCACAGCTGCAAAGGATTCCGTAAGCTTTGTGGAATTCAGAATTTTTAAAGCTAATTTTGTGCATTTTGTTCCCCCTTGATGGCGATAGAAACAAGCTAGCCCGGAAGATAGATGAAAAAAACTGATCAATTTTCATTATTTTCGTTGAAAAAAAAGACTCGGTAGAAAATATTAGGGTCGTGAAACTAGATCAGCTTCAGTATTTTGTCGAGACCGCTCGTCGCCAGCACATTGGTCAGGCGGCGCGATTTTTAAATATTTCTCCCAGCGCGATCAGCCACAGTTTGACTGCGTTAGAAGAAGAGTTCGGGCGAAAGCTTTTCGAAAAACAAGGTCGACAAATAAAACTAACTCAGCACGGAAAATTACTATTGGATCGTGCAGAATTTTTACTGGCCGAATCACAACGTATTCACGAAGACTTGGCCAATGACCAGACCGAACTTCGCGGACACTATCGAATTGCGGCGCCACCTTATATTTGTTCTGAATTTTTGACACCCCAATGGATGGGTTTGCAAAACCAGCACCCGGGACTTTCCAGCACGATCATGTCATTAAAATCTGCAGAGGTCCTGGCGCGGGTGGATTCAGGCGAAGTCGATCTTGGTTTTTGTTTATCGCCCCATACTGGTCCCCATCACGAACAAGAAATTTTGCACAAGGGACTTTTGCTTTTGAGTTTTGGAAAAAAACATTCTCATCTAAAAGAACGCAAACTAACCGACTTAAATAAATATCCGTCAATTGCTGCGATGGCGGCCCAAGGGATCGAGAGCTGTGAAAATCATCCGGTCTTTAAACGTTTTTCACTGAGCCCCAAAATAAGTAATCTCTTTGATAGTTATGAAGTGGCAATTGCAGCGCTAAAGTTAAACACCGTGTGGACGATTCTTCCTGATTTTATCGCTAGAAAAAATCACTCGATGTTAGAGTCTTATGTTCCCAAGGGCTGGGATGCAGATTACAAAGTGGCCGCCGTTTGGCCCAAGTTTCGAATTCGAACTCAAGCCCTAGATTTGTTGGTGGATCGAATGCGGGAATCCATTTTGCAAACATTGAAGTAGCGTACTTCGGGTGGTTCCAGCTATAAAATGATCAGGCAAGATCTTCGGCGAAATTTTAAATCACTTCTTTTTCTTCACCGATTCCACTGAAATAATATCATTTTTTTTAATTTTCCTTATGGATTAATCTTTGTCACGTAGTTCAAGAAGAATTGGATTTATGGTCAATTCGATTTGCAGACATGGACGATCAAGGGGAAATATGAAATCGTTTTTTTCAACATATACATTTTGGGCATCGGCTTTGATTCTCAGCCTGGTCGCTAATGGCTTGGCAACCAGGTCCTTGGCTATCGAAGGTGTTCCTTTATCGATCAGCCTGATCATTCGCGGGTTGGTTTGTTTAGTTTTGGTTTTAGGTTGGGCACTAAAAAATAATTGGGATCTAAATCCAAAAAATTTAAAGTCTCAAATTTTTCGGG
>JANYDD010000001.1 GCA_025359945.1 Bdellovibrio sp.
TGGATTTGTAAATATAGAAGACTTAGCAAAGACTACGAACACTTCACCGATTCAAGTGAATCGATGATTTATATCGCCATGATACAGCTCATGCTGCACAGACTTGCTCGACACAACACTTCTTAAACACGCTCTTAGAAAAAACCGAAGCATACCTGAATCGATTGAACGTGCTTTTAGATCTTTTAAAGCCAGGCAAAATTGACATTCAAAGTTTTGTGGCTTTGTTGGCGGATCTTAATTACCAAAGTCGGCAAATCAAAAGCCTATTTGGTGATAATACGCGTTTACTGGCGCGAAAAATTATCGAGTCCAGCGCCCACACTGGTGAACACTATCTGGCCCGAAATTTTAGCGAACGTTGGGATCTTTTTAAAAGTGCCTTTGGCGGTGGGGCTTTGACTGGGCTGACGACATTTTTTAAAATTTTAATTTATTCGATACCGGCATCGCCATTTTGGGCCGGCATTATTAATTCGATGAATTACTGCTTTAGTTTTTTGGGCTTGCAAGCGTTGGGTTTGACATTAGCAACTAAGCAGCCGGCGATGACTGCCGCCACCCTAGCCGGGAAAATGCGATCGACGGATAACTCTGAGATTGTCGAAGAAGTGATTCATTTAATTCGCAGTCAAACTATCGCCGTTTTTGGAAATCTATCGGCGGTAATTCCCGCCGTCATATTGGTTGGACTAGCTTTTGCCGGTGCTTCTGGCGATTTTTTAATGACGCCCGAGAAAGCATTAAAATCCGTACACGATATTTCATTGTTGGGAATGACTCCGATTTATGCGGCATTTACCGGAGTACTTTTATTTGCATCCAGCGTTTTTGCGGGATGGTTTCACAATTGGATGTTAGAGCGAAAACTTCCGCAAGCTTTACAACAAAATAGAACTTTAATTTTTACCTTCGGAAAACCTTGGGTCATCGACTTTTCAGGTTTCGTCAAAAGAAATTCCGCGGGTTGGGCAGCCAATCTATCACTAGGCCTAATGCTGGGGATGAGCCCCGTATTTGCAAAATTTCTAGGACTGCCCTTCGACGTCAGGCATGTGACTTTGTCGACAGGTTCTTTAACTGCAGCCACACTCACGTTGGGCCTAGATTTTTTTCAGACCTGGGACTTTTGGAATGCCGTTTTGGGAATTGCAAGTATGGGATTTCTAAATATTTTAGTTTCTTTTTCTCTTGCCATGGCCGTAGCTTTAAAATCCCAAAAAATTTCACCCGCTAAACGCAAAGCAATCATTAAATCCATAATTATCAAGATCCTCAAGAACCCAAGGAAACTAAACTAGACTCACGTTTTGAAGCAAATATGTCGAAGCCCGATTGTGGGCAGGATTATTTTTTTATTTCTCATCTTGAGTCATTTTTTTGTTTTCGGCAGTTCTGCTACCGAGACCTCTGGCAGTACCTCGGCACGAAGTAAAAGCGCAGCAACTCGCTCGTGCAGCATTTTAAAAACGGCTAGTTTCGAAGTTATCCAAGTTGGGTCTCAAAAAAAGTTTATATGCTTTCCCAAAAACGCCACGGCTTATAAATTTCCATTGGACGAAACCAACACGCCAAATTTCAGAATTGTTGAAGCCAATGTTGACGGTAGAAACTCGCCCAAAGCCGCAGCGCAAATGGTTCAAACTTTTTTAGATCGCATTAATCCAAACAGCAAAGTTCCCGAAATGGATATTTGCAGATCATTCGGATCAACCAATGATTTCTGCATCTGCAGCAAAGTAGCGCGCGAGGCCCAACGAATTCTAGACGCTAGTCACCTGACCTGCGGGTAGAATTTATCTTAAAAAATTCGAAATAAATTTTGCCATCGTAAACTAAAAAAATTTTGGTTAAATTGTTGATGAGCAAAAATTTCTCCAACCGGTCCGTGAACAGTTCCAACCTTTAGAGGTTCAGTTCTGGCATCGATGGGCTCAATGAAAAGGCTAGAAGGCTTTCCATAATTTAATGTTGAGATCTGATTTGTACTTTTGTTGATTCGTGCAAGGCCTTTAAAAAAATCCAAGGTTGGGATCATATCCATCAATAACGAATTCCTCTGCTGAAACACGGACCTTGCTTGCCAAAAATCCATGGCCTTGATTGCCTTGGCCTGGGACTTTAAAAAAGACCGAAACAAAGATTCCTTGTTCTGTCAGAAGTTTCACAGACGGCATTGACCTAGAGTCAATTTTGATCTGGCGCAAGTAAATTAGTAGGCTGTTTGAGCGCACAAAGATCATTTTAAGAATCGACCCATTCGCTGTCGCCCAATCGGGCCCTTTCAATTGATATGCAGGCACGTTGTCGAAGAAGTTCGATGGCAGAAGCGCAACTGTACGATTCCAACCTGGCCGAGGCAGATCTGGCTTAGGCGAACGACGGGGGTCTAGGTTTTTTGTGGCCGGTTGAGGATTGTGCACCATTTCCTAGGCGGATGCTTGAGGACTTCTGGACTGATTGCCGGGATACAGCAAACTGGACTGATGGTCTCATCTAGTTTTAATATTTCATAGCCGATGCATTTTTTATGAGAACAATTTCTTTTCGTTTATTTGTCGCGAACTTTTCTGCCTTTTTGATTTCTATTGCAGCAACGATAAGCAATGCAGGGGAATCTTGTGATGACCCTGCATTTGGTGCAAAATTTGCGGTCTATGCTGCCGTTGATACGGCCGGTCCCGGGGTTCCTGCGATGGCAATGCTCGCGATAGCAGGCGGTCCACAGTCCAGCCAATATCGAGAAATAGCAAAGTTAGCTATTGCCAGGAGCGCCACATAGTGCGTGTTTTTAAGCAGCGTAGCGCACGTGTTTTGCTTCAAAATATCTCCGCACTAAATCTGGTCGCTTTTGTCGGCCCCGGAGATATCCAACCAGATTTCGCTTGAGCCCATCTTTGTTGGCCGCACGCTTTTTCCTGACGGCGATTGTTTTCACATCCTGATTCAACAACTCGTCTGGATTGAGTTCTGGGCTATAGGCCGGCAAGACAAAGAGGCTAATCCTTGCGGCGTTCGCCGCTATCCAAGATTTCACTTTTTTGGATTTGTGAACGGGATGGCCGTCGAAAATCAAAAATATTTTTCGCTTCGAATCTTTAGTCAGGCGTTTAAGAAACGTGATGCATACCTTGGCGTTGAACTTGCCATCAAAAACCATAAATCGCAGAGTCCCGCGATTGGAAACTGTGGAGATCATCTGGTAAGAAAATCTCTGCCCCGAAACCCTAACAACTGGCGTCTGCCCAATCTTGCCATAGGTGCGACCAATTTGGATTTGGCTGCCAAAGATTACCCGCCGGAAGTCATTGCTGAATGGGGATCAGACCAGACCCCTTACGCCATTGAAAAACACAAAGAGTCGATCCGCTCAAAAAATGAATTGGTTTGGGTCGCAGAAATTTCAGGAAAGATCCAAGGCTTTTCGGCGCTTGTACCAAGCGCCGATGAGCTTCGTGCAGTTTACGTAATAGGTGCAGCAGCAAAAAATGGATTAGGAACCGCACTTCTTAAAGTGTTGGAGAGCAAAGCTATCGAACTTGGACTAAGGAAGCTACAAATGCATAGTTCTGTAAATGCCCAAAAATTCTACGAGAAAAATGGATATAAAAATCTCGGCAAAGGATCACACTTGATGAGGTCTGGACAGAAAATGGCCTGTTACATCATGGAAAAAATTCTGTCCGTGTAACCCTTGTTTCATGACTAGTTTTCTGACCACTTAGTTTTTTCCCTAGTAGCCCATTTTTACGTGACTCAAGGGGGAAAAAATTAAGTGGTCAGACTACTATAGGTAGGATCGACGAGAGTTCTTCTGCTGCATTCAAAGCAACCTGGTTCAAAACCTTGGTATTTTAAATCCTGTAAAACCTGTCAGCTTTTTTCGGGGGAGTGTTTCCAGAAGCTGTGCTTGGAAACTTATCTGCCAATGCGCGGATACGGGAGAAATTAAAATCCAAATTATGGGACTATGAAGTTTCGATTGTCCAGCAAAGGGTTTTACCCAAAAGGCAAATGAGTTCGTTGTCAGAGGCGGGACTTGTCTCGCCAGAGATTGGAAACCCAGTGAAAAGTTCGACTTTACCAGCCAAATTTTGGCGTCGAAACTGGAGAGACTCCCGAGAGAGTTTATTGACAACTAAACCCGATTTCGGTTGGTCGCGATCAAAAAAAGGACTAGCATCAGTTAGCGCCCCCCCCCTCTCTCCCGAGCAATAGTTTGTAATCGTTAGTAACCGTCAGTAACCAAGGACAAGAAATTGAACATGACTTTCCTTATGCATTCCGGGGCTTTGATCATTGGCTTAGCCACACTTTCCATCGGAATCTTAGCTGTTTTTAAGCCCAAGGCGATGTCAAAAAATTTTGGGATCCAAGCGACTCCACCGGCATTTCCCTTTGTTGTCAGCATGGGAATTCGAGACGTTTTTATTGGTTTAGTTTTTCTTGTCTTGTACTTCAGTGAAGACTGGAATGCATTGGCTTACTTAAGTTCGGCAGTTGGTATTGTCGCCATGTCCGATTTTTTCGTTGTGCAAAAATACGGAAATAAGAAAGTATCTCGGATTCACCTTTTTGGCGCAATCGCGGTCTTCAGTTACTCGGCCTGGCTAGTGAGTCAGGTTTAGGGGTTTGGATCTATGCGACAGATGAAATTTCGTTTCCTTTTCACTTTTTGTATTTATATTTATTCCTTTTTCGCGGCCGCCCGTCCTGCGCAGTTCTCTGACGCTAGTTCAAAGATTTTGATTTCGAAAAATAATATTCGGGTTAAAAAAAATGGCCAGAGCGATTGGACTGAAATTCGCAAGGTCGAGATTTTGAAAGAATCGGCCAGGGATTCCGAGGGGCTTTTTCGTCGCAGCTATCCCATGTGGTCAAAAGTAGAGGTGGCTTTGGCGCAAACGACCAACGCAGGAAAGGTTTTAAAAGTTTCTGACGATCAAATTGAAATTGAAAGATTAGCCAGCCAAGGAGCTGGCTTTGATTCAAATCAACAGCTGACCATTGGATTTCCAAAAGTCAACGTAGGATCAATTCTCGAAAGTGAAATTCGCCTAAAAACTTTAAAGACGCCTTTTCAGGATCATTACTTTTTATCGTTTTCATTTGGCTTTGCAGAGTTCGTTGAATCGGCAGACTACCAAATAGAAAGCGAAATCCCTTTAGAGATGGTGGTTTTTGATCCAGAAAAATTTTTAAGTATTGAACAAAAAGTGGAAGGCTCACTGCAAAAAATTTCTGTCCGCTTGCTGCGTCCTATTTTCAAAAGTTTCTTAGACGAACAAAATTCTTTTATGCCGATGGATAGCACCCCATGGGTTCGTTTGAGTTCCATGAAAAATTGGGAAAAAATGCCCGAAGGTTTGATTCAAAAATTTGAAAAATCCGCTAGCGAGAATTTGCCCTTGCCATTGGCAGACATAGTTAAAAGCGCTAAAGCCTTTTCGGACCCCATTGATCAAATCAACCAAACTACAGCCGCAATTTCAGAGCAAGTCCGTTATATGGGAGATTGGAAAACTATCGAGGGCGGTCATGAACCGCGATCGCTTTCGGTCATCCAAAAGACCGGTTTTGGCGATTGCAAAGACTTTGCAGTGCTAACGACTAGGATTCTCCGCGAACTTGGCTACCAGGCTTTTCCCGCTTTGGTCTGGAGAAGCAGTTACTATGCGCCTCCGCCGGTTTTGATTCCAAGTATGGATTTTTTTAACCACGCGATCGTTTGGGCCAAGAAAGAAAATCGAATATTTTGGGTCGATGCCACGAATCCGTTTAGTTTTGCGCAAGAGCTGCAAATGGATATCAGCGATCGACCCGCGTTGATCCTAAAATCCGTGCCTGTTCTAGAAAATACGCCCAAGGGCAAACCCACCTCGGGTCACGTTCAAATCGATCTCAGGGTTGGGTCTCCGCGGCTTAAATCTCAAAAAATTACGATTGATGGAAACTTTCGCCAGATGGGGCGAGCCGCAAATGGGCTAACTGGAGCTTCTTTGGTCACTAGCCAGGCGACGATCGAATCTTCGATTATTTCGTATCTATTGAGTTTAAATCGGGTTCAAAATTATCGATTTGACCCTTTTGAATTGCGCAGTCGCATCACCTCGGATCAGAATTTCAAATTTAACGCCGAGGAATTGTGGCATCCGCTCTTGACCACTGCGGGCAAAGCTTACTTAGTCGCTTCTCCGCCGGAGATTGCGGTTTTTCAATTTGACGCCCAGCAAAGATTTTCGCCATTGGCCCTGGGCCCCGAATACACGTGGACTCGTCAAATTGTATTTGATGTTTCATTCTGGCAAGGATCCCCCAATTATCATTGTCATTTGAGTTCACCGTGGATTGACTTTAGCCGAGATTTTTATCGAAAAAAAAATCAAATTATTATTTCCGAAAAGACAGAAAAAAAAGCAGTCATCATTGGACGAGAGGAAATTCATTCTGCGAAATTTATTACGCTGCAAGATGGTTTACGTAAATGTTTTCAGGAAATCGCGGTGATCGCCAAATAACATACGCGAGTTTTTGTTAAGAGCTGCACGAAAGTGCTGAACAGCCGATTTTGTTACGGGCCCAGTCGGGCCGGCGCTTGAAAAAAATTTCAGTCTTTTGGTTTTTTTCATACGGCGTTTGCAGGGCCGTCTGCAAAAGTTCAAGGGTAGTTCTCCCAACCTATGCACTTGACGCAAGTAAACTATCAAAGCTAATATAAGTGAGTGGATTATCCTAAAAACTATCAATCGCTTACCAAAAAATTCGCTACACAAGATGCCTGTGTTGATTACATCGCATCGATTCGCTGTAGGGA
>JANYDD010000022.1 GCA_025359945.1 Bdellovibrio sp.
CTCTGGCTTTTGCGTTCGCAGGGAAAAAATGATCCCGAAGGAATAGCAAAGCTATTTTGAGGATCATTTTTTCCCTGCGAACGCAAAAGCCAGAGAGGAATCCAGCGATTTATGGGCCTCCTAGATATGAAAGAAGTCTAATGAACCAATTGTAAACGACTAAGCCTCCTTCCAGTCAGTTACACTCGGCGGAAAATCAAAACATGAAGACCCGCGAAGTGCCTTCAGTTCAGGGAGCAAAAGAACAATAGGCAATGATTTTACGAAAAAAATTCCCACTGCCAAAAAATTTTAAAAGTGACCTTGGGTGACCTTGGGCGATAGTGGGCAACGCACTGTCGAGTTTGTTGACGGCTTTTTCGAAATAAAATTTCGTCTTGACTCCGGCGCCAATCTCGCCTAATGACACTCATGAAATAGCCGGTAGAAATAAGTCTACCAACTTTGGAAGTGTAACATTTAAATCGGGAGGCCCCATGAAATTGTTCGCTCTACTCGCAGTTTTTACTGCTACAATAGGACTCTCAAATTGTGCCAACGCTTGTACGATGGTCATCGACCGAGAGGAAATCAAGAGTGAGTTGGCCGAAAAAGCATTGATCGAACTTTTAAGCTTGAAATGGCCCACAGGTAGCAAAAAAACCATCGAAGCCACGGAAATTGTCTCGACTGTCGTTGGTGACCTCGCGATTCATGGATGGGCAGAGTCTTTGGCTGGATTTGGACTTTTGTGCCCCAGCTACACAGAGTTTACGACGAGAGTGACATTCTCTATCACTCGCGCAGATGCTTCTTGCCAAGCGATCATTAATGTTGCGAAAGTTCAGAGCTACACTGAAAACAAACTTATTAGTCATTACCTCTTTAGTGCTTCTGTCTGGCCCTATTGCATCAAGTAGTGCTTTTTCCGGAACGCAAGTCGCTTGTTTCGTTGAAAAAGGTCCGTATGAAGAGCGGGCTTTGTTAGGGTTGCCGACCGATGAATTCAGTCACTCAAAGACCAATCGCAACAAACTCATAATCTTAACTCAATTTGCATTGCATTTCAATTTTTGAATCCTCTAGACTTAGCGGGAGCTCTCGACCAGCGAGAGATTCAAACAAACTAACAGGAAGGATGTGTTTATGAAAATTGGGTATTTTGGAACCTGCATATGCACATGGAAGGCCCAAAAGTACTGAAGTCGTTATGTTGGTTTTCAAATCTAATTTAGACGCTCGGGCAAAACTGGGCCATTCAGGTGCACATGCAGGTTTTGGAATTTCAATGGTTTTGGCTGCATTGGCACCCCCCCCTGCGGTTCACGCTTCAAGTCACCAATCGATTGGATCTTCCGGCGTTTCAATTGAGAGCCCAGTAGGATCTGCGCCAACAGTTGAAGTTATTGGCAATGCGAGAAAATTTATTTTTACAACAATTTATGGTTTTCGCAACTACCCTGCTTTATTTGACCCGAACAATTCTTTGTTTGATGTGATTTTGAGTCATAAAATTCACATTCAAGAGTTTGCGCCATGCAAAGATCAGAATGGATTTGATGTGTTTGGAAGTACTAGAATAAGGTATCGAGTAATTCTAAGCGATTTTAAGGCAGTCGAACCAGGTTTTATCTTGGTGAAGTTCGATGATAAAACCCCAAAACAATTGGAAGATGAACTCGGAGAGTGGACAAATACGACCTCTCCCGAATACCAATATCTGTTGGTCTCGAAATGGTTATCAGATCGTCGTTCAGATGATCTTCCCGTTCCTAGCCCTGGAATTGAATCCAGATTAATTTTTGAAAATCCAGCCGACAAATCGAAAATTGAAGCAAAGTTAACATGGGCCGAAGCCTCTCTCACCCCGCCAGCCGAGGGCTGCTTAACCGGGGAATTTTCTGCGGACTATAACGGACACAATCCCGATTTCTCGGGGTTAAATTTTTGTGTCTTCAACAACATCAACGGATTTCTGATTATTAAGTATTTCTCCTTTCTATATGATTTTGAAGACAATCCGACGCGACTTTGGAACAAGGCCGCTGCTATGTCATATAAAACAAAGCCAATTGACCCGTTAAAAAGTGCAATGCAGCAGATTCCATTGCAGGATCATGAGCAGCTTCGCCGAATTCTCGAAAAAAGAAAGCCCAAAAAGATTTTGATAGATGTTAGGGAGAACTATGGTGGTGATGTCTTTCCGTACCTGATGTCCATGTTTGCAAAAAGGCCCTTTCGAATACTTAGCCGAAAGCTAATATTTTCCACCTATATGAGGGAGCAAGCGGATTTTTTTAAAGAGGCTTTAAAAATGGGTGACCCGGAAATGACACCCATTCTGACTGGGCAGTTAGGGAATAATTCTGACTCATCAAATTTGCTGCCATTTATATGTCTAACAAAAAACTGTGATCTTGGTGAAGCAACCTATCAACCATCACTCGGCAATGTGTTGGGAAATTCTCAAATTTATGTCCTTGCAGGGCCACGGTGCGTGAGTTCTTGCGATCAATTTGTTGCAATAATGAAGGATAATCAAATCGCCAAGATAATCGGTTTACCGTCGAATGGCGGTCATTCGCCGTTCCGTGCCTTTTTGCCTATTAAGCTAGAAAACGGTTCCATTTTAAAAATCAAGATAACAGTTGGCGAGGGTTACCGTCCAAATGGTGAGCCACTTGAGGGAAACCCTGCAAAGCCTGATGTTCGGTTGGGGTATCAGGAGCAATATTTAGCGCATGCCCTAAGAGTAATTTCTCAAAAGGGTGACTAAAAATTTTGTGATTTAGGTTCAGGTCGATAATCAGGGCTGACCACCAATGCGTTGACTATTTGTCGACGCGTTAAGTTCCCATTGCCCATGAAACGGGCATGCCGATAAAGTGAAATTCAACGCTTCAGAATCCGGTGCAAAATGTGGCATGTGTTTATTATCTCCATAGGTATGGAAACAAATACGAAGTTAGAGTGAACAGTACTGTTGATAAAATGTCTGATCTTGGCTGAGCCGAAAATGGGGGCCAAACATTACTTTATTGTCACCCACAGTCATCGTTGCTAACGTCAAAAGATATGAAATACGGAAAGTTCACCACTATTTTAATTTTGTCTCTATGCTGTTTTGAGAGCTCCGCAACGGTTTTTGAAAAAGACCAAAGATCTCTGGTAAGCCAAGCTTAACCTTTGGTTTTCAAAATTGCGCGGCTAAATTTCACTCGAAAAGCACGACTTTCTAAATCTTGAAGAGTGACTGTTTGGTAAATCGGAACGACCACTGCACCCAGCCCATTTAAAAATTCAAACAAAAAACGACCGGATTTTGAAGTCTCACCGCTTCATCCCGGTCGTTTCAAACATAACAAATCAAAATGCTTTCTGCTGGAATCAACGATTTTTGACTTTTTCCGGGCCGACTAAATAGTCCGCGCCGACTAGTGATTGTTCGAATAAAAATATGGTAGCGTCCCATCGTCCCCAAACCCAAGGCCGTCCCGCAATTGACGCCTGAACACGCTGATCCCGAGGACGGCGAGAACGAAAGTGCGGTCAAACAACGCATGCATTGGGCCCGCCTTCTGAAACGAGTTTTCGGCGTCAACGTCGAAACTTGTCCACACTGCCAAGGGCGGGTTCGCATCATCGCTGCCATCGAAGAACCCCCGGTGATCAAAAAGATCCTCGAGCATCTCGGGCTGCCGACAAATCCGCCGCCAATCCACCCAGCTCGAGGACCACCGCCGACACAGCTTGAAGAGTTTGCTCAAACCTCGTCGTCAAGCAACGACTTCGAATCCACCCAGCCATTCCAGGACTGATTTCATCCGTCCAAACTGCAGACCTTTGCCCAAAGCATCGCCAACTTCTCGGAAAAATTCAGAAAATTGATCGATTTCTTGCCTGTCATTGAGGAATTCAGCAGAATTTCAGCATCGGGCTCTCCAACCAGCCCCGAAATTGGCGCGCCGATACTCGGCGCTCGGAAGTGAAATGGCCTTTATTTGCCCTATCCCCCAGGCATATTTAAGGATTCCTTTTTTTTTGAGTTAAATTTATTTCTTGCATACGCAAATGAAAGGCCAAGTTGTGTCCCAGCCTCCAGATCGGATTTGAAATCCAGCGTAGCGAGTTCAGTACTTTTGGGCCTTCCATGTGCATAAGCAGGATTTATTTTACCGACTCAGGCAATGGACAAAGCCTCACCGTTCCTTTCGAGCCTCGAAGTGCAAGCGTGTTGATATGCTGGTTATTTTATTTGTCGGAATGATTGCCTGAACCGTGCTTAGTCCATATAGTCTTTTTTCAGCAGGCCTTTTTTCGCTTTTCAAAAGGCGATTTTTTGAGTAGTTTTCGACCTCAGCTTTTGATCGCTGTTTTAGTAGTGAAAGTGAGTTGCCCTCTTGAAGACTTTACGGCGCCATTTGTTGCGGTTTTTAAATACTTTGCAAAATTTCAGAACAAGTTTCCGAGGGTGCATTCGCAAATCGAATTTCAAAAAAATTAATTTCTACCTTTTGGCGCAGTTGTTCGCGATCCAAAGCTTGTATCCAATGGGGGTCAAGGCCGCCAATGGTCCTGCACCGGGCACAAGATTTTCATCGTCTCCCACGCCCAATCATGCCCCGCCCAACAATTCAAGCGCGGGGATCACAGATACAGAGACTCCTTGGATTACACGACTTCAAAAATTGGGCCAAGACCAGAATCAGGCGATGTTTGGTTTTCAAACTATTCAAGATTTGGTAACTCCCTTGGAAGGGGCAGGTTCGGGGACCAATGGTCCTGCACCGGGCACGACATCAGACGAATTTCATCTGGCTTCGCAAAGTGTGGTGATTACCGACTTAGAAACTGGAACCTCAAAGACTTACAATTTGCTGACGGACCAGCCACCTAAAGTTCCAATTCAGAGAAACAGTTTTTACCGCGATATCAAGATCAAATTAAATCCCGAAGATCAAACCCTTCGCCTGGTCTATGAATACGAGTCCGGCGACTACACCAGTCGCCAAAAATGGATCGATAATTTAAAGGCGGGTTTGGGCCCAAGTCTTCTTAAAAAAAGAATGCGCGCCGAACACATCATCGGAAACATCAATGGCGCGGTCAGTGCCGGAGATCAAGAATTAATCTCGGTAGTCACCAACGACGGAAGAATCTTGGTGATGGATGCGATCACTGCCAAATTCGAAAGTTTTTCGTCGGTCCTGCCGCTCATAGATGTGGGCTCGATTCCGAAGCTTGCCACTGGCGCCAGGCTTGAAAGCGCCGCTTATTTTAACGACGGATTGTCGTACCCATTACACCCACAAGCCAAATTTCCTTTGGAAGAAGGCGCCCGCGGCGCCTTTCGCTTTGGCCATTTGACAGTGATGGTGCGTGATCAAAATGGAGTGTCGATCGCAGGAATTTTCGATCGCGACGTGATCAGGACCCACCTGCACGTGGTGCAAGGTGCGCTCTCTAGATTGGGAAGTTTAATTTTACCAAGCTCAAAGACTTTTCAAATCTTGCAAGAGTCGAACAAACTTTTTGCCGCAAGTTCTGAATATCAGCAGTTTTTAGAAAATCGGAAAGACAACGTTGATCCATTGACCGCAGCGGCGCTGCAAACCCTGCCACCGCCAGTGATTGCAGCGATGATGGCGCGGGCGTCGGGCAATTTGACCCCTGGTGCAAGAACCAAAATGAACCAGCAGATGGCCCGGATTTTAGGGGGTCAACGGCCTGACGCCTATCAGAAGCTCAGTGAAGAGGGTAAAACCGCTCGGGTTCAAAAAAGCCTGAAAATTCACGGAGTCGATCGCGTCTACGGTCAAACTTTTGATGATGGTTTGGCGGAAGGGAATTTAAGTTCGTTTCAAAATGAAATTCATTCACCCAAATTTGAACCTCTGATCGAAAGACTAGCCTATCATGTTCAAGGAAATAAATTTCGCTATTTGGGATTGGTCACGGCAGGTCTTTTAGGCTTTGTGGGCATATCGACATTGGGCCATGGCATAGGTCCGCAGTGGGCCGTGCATTTATTTAATCGGGCTTACTCGGTGATCAAATCAGACGTCTTCAGCGATCCGGGCTACGCCTACGGGGCCTTAGCCTTTTCAGTAAGCACATTAATGCTGATTCCAAATCTTCTTCTGGTTTTGGGTGGTTTCGTGCACAAAGCCGCTTTCGGGACTTTTGAGGCCGCAAGAGGCTTTGTTTACTCTGGAATGAAAGCATTCGGGTATGTCAGTTTGTTCTTCTGGTTTCATTTGGCGAATGTTTTTCGAATGACCAATATGATTTATGCGGCTCAAAGGGGGCTTAGGCCATATTGGGGCAAGGCCCTAAACTGGCCCTTGGTGACTAGCGCTGCGAAAATCGAATCTAATCGCCAAGCCTTACAAGAAAAATATGTAGATAAAAAAAAGGTAGAGAGCCTTGCTTTGTTGATCTCGTTACTTGTCGTGTCTCAACAAGATGGAAACCAAGCGATCGACCTGGGCCTAATGCTAACTCTTATTAAAAAAGGTGATTTAGATAAAAAAACGATCGAGGTTGCGTACCAAGACCCCCATTTTTTTGAAGATGTTTCGCGCACCACCCACGAAACAACCTTGACCTTGGCTTCGTTGGTCTCGATGGATTCGACGGATTCAGGAAAGTTAGGTGAGCGGTTCAAAAATATAGATCGGAAGTTTTTAGACGAAGCGGTTACAATAGCTCAGGCTAAATATCAATCCATTCAAAAAATAAGAAACGATAGTCCAGCGATGGCTAAGTTTTTTGACCGAGCTCGTTACATGGCAAGTTTGGCCAGGCATCGATTTTGGAGTACGGTTGGAAATCTTGGCTTAGAAAACAATCGGATATTAAATGAGACTGCTCCTGACGCCAGCACCGTCAGAATCACCGTTAGCCAGTATTACTTGGATGTTATGGAATATGTTCCGCAGTCGGCGTTATTTGGCCCAAAAGCCGACCCTTCCAATCCTTATAATTATTTTGCGGATCCTGATGGATTATTGTGGACTAGAGATAATCAATTTTACGATTACTTTCAGTTGACTGCAGTATACGGTTTAGGTCTTTCGGGGCAAAACGTTTTGGCGCTGATGGAGGCTTCGCGAAATCGAACAGATCCAAACTATGGAAGTCCCAGTCAGGCCACAATTCATCAGCGGGATTCGGATGTCGAAGACGGCTATGTCTCAGGGCTTAGCGGAATTCTAGGTAAGGCGTTGAATTTTAAAGAAAGAAAATATTTTGACTACTGGCAAAGAGTCAACAGCGCCTTCTTCAAAGGTATTCAGTTTTCTTTAATCTATATGGTTGCAGGTAGAACGGTTTTTGCCAATATGTCGGTTGGGTTGGCGGCAATGACAGGTCTTGCTCACCGATTTATGAACAATACCGCCTTGGCTTTTTTCTGGAATTTCGCCAATAAAGGGACAAAAGCCTATTTGGATACGATGAATGAAAAGAGACAGACATTGATTGATTTGAAAACTCAACTTGATGAAGCTATCCGCCTGCATGATTTCCCAGGGATTTCAACTTCATTTGAAAAAATATTACAAGTGTACGCGGAAGCTGACAAAACGATCCGGCCCGCGCTTCGCGATCGAATGCAAGAATCAAATGCTATTTTGGCGGATCCGTCCGGCAAGGGTTTGCAAAGAATCAGTGCGCTTTTTTCAAGTTTCTGGGAGCAAGCTTTCAACAGTTTTGCGGCCTATGATATTTTTTACCGGAAAAATCGCCAGCAACTCTTTGAGATTCAGGCCCAGATGGAATTGGCGGTAAGATCTGGAAACAAAGTCGAAATTCTTCGAGGATTTCAGACTCTTTTAAATTTATATGGCCAAAACGGTGACCCTGTTCCTCAGGAATTGTCAGAACGAATTTCGGCGGCAAGACAAATTATTAATTCACCCCCTGGGGAAAACTTTGAAAAGCTTCTTCATTTCGCGGACGAATTTACCCCTGAGCGTTTGATGTCTACGGCCAATGAAGCCTATGATTGGATGCAGTCCAAACCCAATTCGCCCTTTCCCACCAAGCCGAATGCATTGGTTGATATTACAACTACCCAGGCCACGATTTTATGGACCAACTTTTTGGGCACCTTTACGTCGTTGATCGCATTTGGCCGGTTAAAAATTGACGTGTTAGGTGTACACGTAGATCTACCAAAAGCATTTGCAGAAAATCCCTATGTCACTGCCCTAGAGCTGCTGGGGGTGTCGGCGGTGATGTTGGTTTCGCTAGGTGCGGTGTACAAAGGCCTTGAAAAAGGCCAGGCATTGGCCCAAAAAACGATAGGAGAAACGGAAAGACTTCTTCAAAATATTCGTGAGGCCTGGGAAAAATCCCAACCTGACACAATAACCGCCGGTAGCGCTTCAGGTGATCGGAAGTCTTTGGTGGGCCGGATAGTAACTTCATGTCGAAAATTAAAGTCGCATAACTAAAAAAGTGAAGTGTGTGTTTGAGAAGTGCTTTGTCAGGCGAAGCTGGCACAGGTGGCCAAGAGGTGCCTACTGATAATTATGGTTCGAGTCTTTTGTCGCCAGTTGCAGCTGAGACAACAACCATTCAGACCGCCAGTCAAATTGAACCTCCCCCAATTTGACGGACACTTTTTAGGAAAGAAAACGTCTAACAAAAGGGGAAACATATGGGCAAGCACGGACAACGGCGCTACACTTCAGAGTTTAAACAGCAAGCGGCTGAATTAGCAAAGCGAATTGGGTCCAGAAAAGCGGCTGAACAACTGGGGGTTGCGATGCAAAATGTAGATCGATGGAAGAAATTGGCTGAAAATCAAGAGCCTCAATCGAAAAAAGAAAAAGTAAATTTGGAAGTGGAAAATCGTCGTCTTTTGAAAGAGAACAAAGAGCTCTAAGGACGTGAATTATATCTTGAAAAAGGCGGCAGCTTTTTTTTCGCAGGACCATCTCAAGTAATATTTGAGATGGTCGAGCTTTTGGAATCCGAAAAGATCAAAGTGAATTTGGCTTGCAGGACCCTAGAAGTTAGTCGCAGTGGATATTACGAATGGCTTAAACGACCGGAGTCCGACAGAACCATTGAAACTGCGGCGCTATTGGTGCGCATTCGGGCTGTACATGATTTTAGCAAGCAAACCTATGGTTCGCCACCTTACGTATGCACATGACGCCACCTACCTGTCGTGTTCGACTGGAGCGCATTCAAGTCGACAATATTCGACAAGGCGAATTTGCTGGCGTCATGTGCATAGGTAGGTTCGCCACGGATGACGGTAATGTTACAAGCTGAGGGCTTTGAGTGCAGTGAAAATCGTGTTGCCAAAATTATGCGCAAAAATAATATTGCGTCAGAGGCGGTGAAGAAATTCAAAATCACTACCACTGATTCAAACCACGACTTGCCTATTGCAGAACGAATTTTTGAAACTGAAAATGTAGAAGCGGTAATGGCACCAAACCAAGTTTGGGTCGGCGACATCACTTACGTTCACACTGACGAAGGCTGGCTTTTTCTTGCGATAATTTTGGATTTATTCACGCGCAAAGTTGTGGGCTTTTCGAGCGATGATAACATGCGAGTTGAACTAGTTATGAATGCCTTGGATATGGCTTTAGGAAGGCAAGACGTGAAGGACGGCGAACTCATAGCGCATTCAGATCGGGGCTCCCAGTATGCAAGTGAAGATTATCGAAAGAAAATTCAGCTCGCCGGACTTATTGCAAGTATGTCTAGAAAAGGAAATTGCTGGGATAATGCACATTGTGAAAGTTTTTTTCATTCGCTAAAAACAGAACTAGTCTACAGAACAAATTTTAAAACCCGAGAAGAAGCCAAGCAAGCTATTTTCGAGTGGATCGAGACTTGGTACAATCGCCAACGACTTCATTCATCCTTGGGCTACATGAGTCCAGCTGAGTACGAAACCTTGGCGCTCGCAGCATGAATTTTGTGTCCGT
>JANYDD010000063.1 GCA_025359945.1 Bdellovibrio sp.
AGATGTCTTTCGTTAATCTACCAAGTCGCTAAGAGTTATTCCTATCCACAGCAAAGGGTGCAAGTCGATGATCTGATACGAAGACTTTGGAAAAAGGTTCGGGAAGAAAAAAATTCAATGATCAAACAACTTCAATTTGACTTAACCGCAGCCTAGGAAATAAAAGAATGAAAATAATTCTGGAAGCTCTCTAAAAAATTTCTACCAAAATCGGGACGCCGCCCTGGTGAAATCAAAGATCGCGTTGGTCGACTGACTCAAGGAATGAGTTCGATCCGACGTGGCTGCGACGGCGCCTGAGTCAGATCTTTGCCTGACTCAGCACCCAGCCAGAGTTTGTTGTAGGAGTCGCGCCACATCTCGAGGTTGCGAATCTTGATCTCGTCCCGCGCTCGCTTCATCACGGCGACGATCTGATCAGCCGCTGACCGACGCAGGCGGAAGAGTTCCATCTCGTTTTCGGTTGTTCGGGTGCAATGATTCAAAACCGACAGCAAATCGAGAGCGTTGATCGACAGATGATTTCCCTCGAGCGAATAGGGCCCCATCCAAACGATGCGCGTTCGGTGGGCCTGTTCCAACTTTTGCAAAATGAAAGTCACTTCGCTGAGCTGAATCTCGCTTAAGTCAAAATGCAGATTAGGGAGGAAGCGGCTTTCGCCATCAAGTCTTTCACTCATTTTGATGCTTTTGGAGTAAGGATGTCATCAAGAGAGATAACTTTTGAGCCAAGGGTGATGGACGACCTTTGCGAGGACGGAACTATAAAGCCCTCAAGTCCTAGAATGGGAAGAAGGCGGACCAAGTCCTTCTCAAAGGAAATTTCGATTCTCGACACAAAGGGTTCTTGCTCACTAAGCTTGTCTCTTTCTTGCACCTCAATCAACGCCGGAAATCCTGGCCGTGCGAGATATGCCGTCTTCGATTGGGCAATGGTCTTGATGCTACTCGGATGCAGCAGCCAGCCAGAACCAGCGATTGAATGAAGAAACTCATCCATATTCAAAATGTCGATAGCAATGTGATGAAGGCCGGGGCCTCGCTTCTCAATTGCCCTCTGATATGCGCCGGGTTTAGTTGGTTCCATCAATAGTAGCGAATTGCATCGGTCGCGCTCAACGTAGATTTCCTTGGTGCCTTCGCCTTCCCATATCTCGGAAGGGCTGATCTGGAATCCGAAGCTTTCGAGATACCGAGCTGACAGGTCAACGGACCTGACGAGCAAAGCGACGTGGCTTGGTTTGATAGTCAACCTGCTCATATGAGATCCTTTGAAAAAATAAATTCGTCGCTTGTACTGCCTTTGAAGGAATCGGCGTTCTTGATGACTTCGATTTGCACCATTCCCATCTTTTGCGCGAGTCGGTGGGAGGCTAAATTCCTTGTGTCACTCCATGCCTTCACTTGGCGAACGCCAAGTCTTTCTTTGAGGTATTCAAACACCGCACCGAGGGCCTCAGTGGCCAGGCCTTGATTTTGAAATTGTCTGCCAACGACATAGCCTATTGAGGCAACAGCGTCTTGACCAACCCCGGCCTGAAAGTGACCAACAGGTTTTTTGGTAGCGGTGTCTCGAGCAAGCCAGTTCAGCCAGAGTTCCTTACCATCGGGTGACTTCCGCTTTGCCCACCGAGCGCATCTTTCGCTTTGCTGTTTCAACGTGGGTGGTTCAAAGGGCACATAGGTATGAAGTTCGGAGTCCGCGAAGAGCTCGCAAAGTTCTGTAGCATGACCTTCGTGAATTGGCTCGAGGGTGAGTCTCGATGTTTCGAGCGTCGGTTGTACGAAGGCTTCATTGGGAACGCCGTCGTGATTGCCTAAGGTCTCCTGTGGTGGATCTTCCCACAGCCATCCTTCAATTTTCGCCTGTTCATTTCGCTTCGGATGAAGAGCATAGAAGCATTTGTTGGTTTTCTTTGTCGCTTCGCCAACCACCAAAAGTCGAATGTCGGCTTTAGTGTTGTTTAAAAAGGTGTGGCAGATACCAGTGCCAGCAACGAAGCCGACTGCATCCCCCGGATTAAGTCGGTGAAGATCTCCATCAATCCACACATCGGGGTTCCCTTCGATCACATAAACGAATTCTTCCTCTTCCGACTCAGCATGGGGCCACGACGTGCGACGCCCCGGAGGCAACAACTCGTGGTGAATTCCAAGTCTGGTCAGTCCGAATTTTTTGGCAAAGGGCGATCCGATCGAGAGCAGTTCATCGCTATTTGGATAGTGTGCGCTGTCTGGTTCTTGGATTTCATAGTAATGCTTGATGAATTCAGGGCGACTCTTGGGAGGCTGAACAGCAGGGATATCAGTCATAGCATACAGCTTGCCGTCAAAAATCTTGTTGTCTTTGCAATAGTGATTTCGCAAGCGACCTTCATACTGAAAGCCTGCCTTTTCGAGGGCTCGAGCCGAAGCCTGGTTAAAGTGAAAGACATGGGCCGTAATTCGAGCCAGCCCCATTTTCTCAAACCCAAACGCAGTGACCGCTTTTATAGCCTCAGTTATGAGACCCTTATTCCAATAAGACTTTGCCAGCCAATACCCAAGTTCGCCACGATGATTGGCTCCAGATTCAAAGCCATGAAACCCAATTCCGCCAATCAGTTTTCCGTCTTTGGAGCGAATGGCCCAGTTAATCGGATGACCAATCTGCTTGGTTTCATTTGCAACATACTCGAACCATTCATCGGCGTGCTGCTGAGTGTACGGGTAAGGAATATTCAGCGTTTGATCGTAAATTTGCTTCTCGCGAAAATGTTCAATGAAGGATGTTTTGTCGGTCGATTCGATTTCTGAGAGTAAAAAGCCATCTTTAAGTTCTTGCTTCACAGTGCGACCTCTCCCTGAAAAAATGCGCAGGAATGCCTCCTACTCACCGCCGGTGAGCATGGAACATTTTGCGCAGCAATTTTTTGATTTTTTGAATCGTGTGTCATTCGCGAGCTCCTCAACCTTTGGGAATTCCCACGCACCAACGAACCTGGAGCACACTTCTTAAAATTTTCGTTTTTTGATTTTACCTGTGGATTCGATCAGTTAACCAATTTCTCCAGGTGCGAAATTGGTTGCGGGGGCAGGATTTGAACCTACGACCTTCGGGTTATGAGCCCGACGAGCTACCAGACTGCTCCACCCCGCGACATTGGGAAAATTTTTTTGAATTGCCCAAACGTTAGGGGACAAAACTGACCCCGTCAATGTCTATCAACCTTTGTCGCCCATAATTTTTTTCAATGGATTTTTCGCCAAGAAAAAAATCAAACCCGCGCCGAAGGCAATTCCGCCTAGCAATGTAAAAAAACTGGTCTGCGACATCGTACTCATTTTGCTGCCGATTTTGCCCGATAAAATTCCAGCCGCAGAAAAAGTAAGAAACCACATTCCCATAATCATAGACACCATTCGCGCCGGAGCCACTCGTGTCACCAATGATAATCCCACGGGGCTTACATAAAGCTCGCCCAGAGATAAAAACAAAACCATCATCACGGGCCAAAACAAACTGACTTTTTCGCCCGGCACCATTGTGCTGACGACGTAAATCAATGCCAAGAAAGAGGCGCCCAAAAGTAAACTTCCGATTCCCATTTTTGAAACCGTATGAGGTTCTCGACCTTTGGAATTTTGCCATGCCCACAATCGCGACAGCACCGGCGCCAAAGTAATAATAAAAAAAGGATTCAACGACATATACCAAGAAGAAGGAACGGTGATTCCAGCAATGATCCAATCGACGTTCTTATCCACCCAAAGCATCAAGGTGTTCGCCTTCTGTTCAAATACGCTCCAGAACAAAACGTTCACCACCGCCAAAAAAACCAAAGCAAAAAGTCTTTTGATATCTTGACTAGATAGAACCTCATCGGTGTGGCCGACTGCTTTACTTTCCTTCATCGCTTGAGTGCCGGCGTCGATGGGCAAATATTTTTTACCAAAGTGGTAAATAAATAAACCTGCAATCATGCCCACACCCGCGGCCGCGAACCCGTAATGGTAGCCAAATTTCTGTCCCAAGGTTCCGCAAATCAGCGGCGCAAGAAATGCACCCAAATTAATTCCTTGATAGAAAATAACAAAAGCTCCGTCGCGACGAGGGTCTTTTTCGGCGTAAAGGCTTCCCACTTGGGTCGAGATATTTGGTTTGAAACAACCGCAACCCAAAACGATAAATAAAAGGGCCACGAAAAACAAAGACTCGATGGCCATTAGAAAATGTCCGATGGCCATTAAAACTCCGCCCAGATAAACGGATTTTCGCTGACCCAAAACTCGGTCCGCCAAAATGCCACCAAAAAGCGGGGTGAAGTAAACCATTCCAACGTACAACCCGTAAATTTGCGACGAGATCATCTGAACCGTGACCTCGGACGAGTTGGCATTGCCAAGCAGGCCCAGGACGATACTTTTAATAAATGAATACCCTAAAAGTTCTTTCCCTTTTTCGGCTTCAAGAATCAGAAACTTTGTCATGTAAAGAATCAAAAGCGCGCGCATCCCGTAAAACGAAAATCGTTCCCACATCTCGGTGAAAAAGAGGACAAAGAGGCCCACTGGGTGGCCCATAATCTGCTTCTGCTTTTCGGGGGGTACAAAGCTCACAAGATCTCCTTTGAAGAAATTAATGAAAGGCAGTGAATATTGATAGTTGCTGCCTGTTGTCAAGCCGAAGCTTTAACTGTTGAACAGATAATATTTTTTACCCGATTGCTTGTTTAATACCTGGAACCAAATTTCCAGATTTTGCGCCAGTGTGGGGGGATTCTGGGTCTTTCGTGGCTGCCACTTTGAGGTTTTGCTTTTCTACCCGGGCGAAGGTTTTCGTGATGAGCGCAATCTTTCGAGCATGTTTTTTGTTTTATCGGTAACTGCAAGCAAGCATCGCAAATTCGAATTTTAGAATCACATCGAACGCAGTCCACACTTTGCTTTGCGGGTTGCCCGCAGTGCGGACACAACCCATACTTTTCCGAAGGCTTAAGGTCTTGGTCCAAGGCTACGCGATGGTCAAAAACAAAACATTCACCTTCAAAATTCTTGCGCGGAGATTTTTCTAAATAATTTAAAATTCCGCCATCCAGCTGATAGACTTTGTCGAAGCCCTTTTCCTGAAGATCTAGGATCGCCTTTTCGCAGCGAATGCCGCCGGTGCAAAAGATCAGAATTTTTTCTTGTTTTGAAAGTTTTTTTTCTGCGGCGATTTGGTCCATATAATTTGGAAATTGACCAAAATCATCGATCGGCGGGACCAGCGCCCCTTTAAAAGTTCCAAGCTCGGTTTCATACCAGTTTCGGGTGTCAATCAGGGTGACTTTTTCATTTGCAATCACAGCGTTCCATTCTTGGGGGTTAAGATGGTGGTTCTTTGCCTGCTGCGGAGTTAGTTTTGGACTTCCCAAGGTGACGATCTCGTCGCGAATTTTCACGACGAAACGTTGAAAGGGCCTGACGGCTGACTGCGAATCTTTGGTTTCGATTTTAAAGCCTAAATCTGTCAGCGCCGATTTAAATTTTTGAAGATGTTCAGGGTCAGTGGACGACACGGTCGAATTAATCCCCTCGGGGCCCAAAATCACCAAGCCTTCGATTTTCGATGCCAAGGCACAATCGACAAGAGTTTTTTTCAAAGCATCCAGATTTTCTAGAAATTTAAATTGATAGAATGTCGATACATAATAGTTGTTTTCCATAAGAGTCTCCAAAACTAAAAGGAATAAAAAATTTTCGAACTTCCACGGTTTAAATCTGCCTGAAGAAAAAATCAATTGCCGATCTGGAAAGACAATTAATTGCATGCTTTCGCATTTCCAAGTATTCGATGTCGATGAAAGTTAATGCTGCCGTTGAAAAAGAAATTCGCCGCCGTCGCACCTTTGCGATTATCTCGCATCCGGATGCTGGCAAAACCACGCTGACCGAAAAGCTGCTGTATCACGGCGGGGTCATCCATGAAACCGGCGAAGTCAAAGGCAAAGCGGGCAGCAAGTCCACCACCAGCGACTGGATGGAACTTGAAAAACAAAAAGGAATCTCGATCACTTCGTCGGTGATGACCTTTGATTTCGAAAATTTAAAAGTGAATTTACTAGATACCCCAGGTCATAAGGACTTTTCCGAGGACACATACCGAGTTTTGATGGCCGTAGATTCCGCATGTATGTTGATCGACGTCGCCAAAGGCGTCGAAGACCGCACCCGAAAACTTTACGAGGTCTGTCGACTGCGCCAAATTCCCATCATGACTTTTGTTAACAAACTGGATCGCGAGGGCAAAGCCCCCTTGGATCTGATCGATGAGGTCGAAAAAACTCTGCAAATGAATTGCTATCCGCTGACTTGGCCGATCGGAATCGGATCACGCTTTAAAGGGATTTTCAATCGGGTCACCAGAAAAGTAAATTTATACGACCAGCGCCGCGAAGGCGACGAGGTTCAGATCTTTGATTTTGACGATCCCAGTTGGCAAGACCAAGTTCACCCCGAGATTATGGGCCAGCTACTACAAGAGCTTGAATTGGTCGAAGGCGTCCTGCCCCCTTTCGATGCGCTGGCGTTTCTGCGCGGTGAACTAAGCCCCGTGACGTTTGGTTCTGCCAAACAAAATTTTGGAGTGGACACGTTTTTAAAGTTTTTTTCTCAGTACGCGCCCGAGCCCCAAAAACGAGCGCTTCAAAAAGACCAGCAGATCGAACCCTTAGAGGATGTTTTTTCGGGTTTTGTCTTTAAGGTTCAAGCCAATATGGACCGAAAGCATCGCGATCGAATGGCGTTTGTGCGCATCTGTTCGGGCCAATTCGACCGGGGCATGAAAATTCAACACGCGCGATCGGGGCGTGAACTTAAGATCTCATCCTCAAAAATATTTGTGGCGCAGGATCGCGAGACCGTCGACACGGCCTACGCCGGGGACATTATCGGAATCAATGATTCTGGTCATTTCGCGATCGGCGACTCGATGAGTTCAAACGGAAAAATTATTTTCGAAAGTATTCCCCGATTTGCGCCCGAAATTTTTGCCAAGGTTTCGATTAAAGACGCTCTTCGCCGCCGTAAAATGCAAGAAGCTCTTCAACATTTGGCCGAAGAAGGTGCCGTGCAAATTTTTACTCATCCTTTTGTTGGCATCCAAGATCCCATTTTGGGGGTGGTCGGGGAGCTGCAGTTCGAGGTGCTTTTGTATCGTCTTCAGGACGAGTACAATCTAGAAGCTAAACTGCAAAGACTATCCTTGTCGGTGGCCCGCTGGCCGCAAAATAGTCAAGGTGAACCCGTCGCAAGCCTGAAGGGCAATTTCACTATATACCGCGATTTGGCCGACTGCCCAGTGATTCTGCTGGATCAAGAATGGGACTTGAACTGGGCACAAAAAGAAAACCCAAACGTCGAATTTAAAACCTCTATGAACTTTTCACCTGGGAAAAACTAAGCTTATGTTTGAACAACTTTCTGAAAAAATGCTGACCAGCCTTAAAAAAATCCGCGGGCAATCGCGACTGACCGAAGCCAATCTCGAAGAAACTTTGACAGAACTGCGCCGCGGTCTTTTAGAGGCCGACGTCAATTTTAAAGTCGTCAAAAATTTTCTGGAACGGGTCAAACTAAAGGCCTTGGGCAAGGATGTCTTGGGCCAGCTGAATCCCGGCCAACAGTTTACAAAAATCGTTCACGACGAATTGGTGAAAACTTTGGGCGATCAAGCTGTGGACCTTAATCTTCGGGAAAAGCGAAGCTCGATTTTGTTAGTTGGATTGCAAGGGGTTGGAAAAACCACGACCAGCGCCAAATTGGCTTTATATATTCGTAAAAAAATCGGCAAAAAACCTGGGCTTGTGCCCTTGGATGTTTATCGACCGGCGGCGATTGCGCAGCTTCAAATTTTGGCCAAGGGTCAGGATCTGCCGTGTTTCCCCTCGGATCCCAACGACATGCCCGCGCAGATTCTTGAAAAAGCACAAGCTTGGGCCGAAAGCCACATGATCGAAGTTTTAATTTTGGATACCGCAGGCCGCCTGCAGCTGGACGAAGCGCTCATGGAAGAGCTTTCTATTTTGAAAAAGCTGGCCAATCCCCAAGAAATTTTGTTGGTCTCGGATGCGATGCTTGGACAGGCCAGTGTCGAGGTCGCGCAAGGCTTTCACCAAAAGCTAGGGTTGACAGGTTTAATCCTGACCAAGATCGACGGCGACGCCCGAGGCGGCGCGGCCCTAAGCATTAAAGAAGTGACCCAGGTGCCGATCAAATTTTTAGGTGAAGGCGAAAAAGTCACGGCTTTGGAAGTGTTTCACCCGGATCGACTTGCAGGTCGAATTCTAGATCAGGGCGACGTATTAACTCTGGTCGAAAAAGCGCAGGAAGTCGTGGATCAAAAACAGGCAGAAGCTTCTGCCCAAAGAATGCTAAAAAATGAATTCACCTTAGAGGACTTTCTAGAACAAATTCAGGGATTAAAAAAATTGGGTGGCTTAGAGTCGATGCTGAAGTATTTGCCCGGAATGGGGGAGATTTCAAAGCAAATGAAAACGATGGCTCCACCTGATGAGGAAATCAAAAAAATCGAGTCTGTAATTCACTCGATGACAACTCAAGAACGCCGGGATCCAAGAATTCTCAACGCTTCCCGACGAGAACGAATCGCCAAGGGGTGCGGGCGGCGGGTTCAAGACATCAACAAGCTGGTAAAGCAGTTTGAGGAGTCCAAAAAGATGATGTCGATGATGATGAAAAGCGGGATGAAGTCCGGCGGTCCGGACGGATTTCCGGGAATGCCCAGCATGGGTGGGAGTGGAATCAAATCCGTGTTGGCCCGAGGCAAATGGCGATCGTGAAGAGCGAAGAAAACCGAAAAAATATTAATATTAAGTCAAGCATGGGGAATGGCAGTTGCATTTTGCAACGGGAACTTGTAATTAAATTTTTTGTACAAACATCAGCTAGACCCTTGAACAGGTCGTAGAAAACAGAAAGGCAAACGAAATGGTCGTGATACGATTAACTCGAGTAGGAACTAAGAACGCCCCAAAATACCGAATCACCGTGGCAGATTCTAGAAGATATGTTCAAAGTAAGTTTTTAGATATTTTAGGATATTACAATCCAACGCCGCGAGGACAAGAAAAGAAAGTCGTGTTGGACATGGCAAAAACTAAGGAATGGATCAGCAAGGGAGCACTCCTGACTGACCGAATGAAACACGTTGTGGCCTTAGCTGAAAAAGCCACTACATAAATATCATCCCGGTTTCGGGCTCAGCAAACTGGAGTTCTAATGTCTACAGAATCTAATGCAGATTCGGTTACAAATTCAGATGTACATTCACCTTTGAAGGAACTTGTCGAATACATGGCCAAGTCTTTGGTGGACGAACCGGATCAGGTCGAAGTCTTCGAGATTTCTGGCGAGCAAACGACTGTTGTTGAACTAAAAGTGGCCAAAAGCGATCTTGGTAAAGTAATCGGAAAGCAGGGTCGCACGGCAAAATCGATGAGAACCATTCTCAATGCAGCCTCTACCAAATTGCAGAAAAGAAGCGTTTTAGAAATCGTTGAGTAGATTGGCAGATGAAAATCCTAAAGCTTGGCGCAAGGCGGGTGTGATCTCTCATGCCCACGGAATATTAGGCGAATTATTTTTATTTGTACCCAGTCAAGATTTTGATTTTTTAAAAAAAATTAATATCTTTTCTTTGAAGAAATCTGGCCTTGGTGGTTCCCACCAAATCTTTGATTTAAGAAGTTTTAGCCTTCATAAAAACGGTGCCATTTTGCGCTCGCCCCAAATTAAAAATCGTAATCAGGCCGAGGATTTAGTTAAATCCGATTTTTTTGTTTCTGCTGATCTTTTTATTTCAAAGGCCAATGAAAGAATTTATCTGGACGAGCTTTTGGGTTTTCAAGTTTATGATCGTGATCAAAGCTTAGGGTCGATTTCAGGATTTTCTTCAAACGGACCGCAAGATCTGCTTCTGGTTCAAGGTGCTGAGGATGAAATGGAGATTCCTTTTGTCGAGGCCTTTATTCGCGAAATTGTTTTTGATCAAAAAATCATCAAAATGGAACTGCCTGAAGGTCTGACCGAAATTAATTTAAAACCGCCAATTGTGAAAAAAAAATGAAATTCGATGTCATCACCATCTTTCCCAAGCTGATTGAAAATTATTTGAAAGAAGGTCTTTTAGGAAAGGCCATTCAAAATAAAAAAATAGAAGTGCAAACGACGAACCCCCGGGACTTCACCACCGATCGTCATCAAACCGTCGACGATAAACCTTATGGCGGCGACGACGGTATGGTATTTACTTACGGGCCACTAAAGTCTGCGGTCGCCAAGGCGAAACTTCAAAATAGGGGCCGTGTGATTTATTTGTCGCCACAGGGAAAGCCTTTGACTCAGACGCTGGTGCAAGAGCTTTCTAAAGAAGGACAACTGATCTTAGTCAGTGCTCGTTACGCTGGAATTGATCAACGCTGGATCAATGAGTTTGTCGACTTAGAAATCTCGGTGGGCGATTATGTTTTGATGGGCGGCGAGCTTCCTGCTCTGACCCTAATCGAAGCCGTCGCTAGGCAAATCGACGATGTTCTTAGTGACCCTGAATCCAAAACCAGAGACTCGTTTACAGATGGGCTTTTAGAAGCGCCGCAATTTACAAGACCCGAGCGCTTGGCCGATCACGAAGGCCCTTCGCTGGTTCCGCGGGTTTTGGTTGAGGGTCATCATCAAAAGATTAAAGAGTGGCGAAACCTAATGGCGTATTTGGTGACCTTGCAAAAGCGACCCGATTTATTCGCGCGAAAACTTTCGGCGGGTGCAGAAGAAACTAGGGAACAGGTCTTGAATTTTTATCGAAAGCTTTCGAACGACGAAAAAGCGTCGTGCGGTCTAGGAGATTTAGAGCATCTGCTTGAAGATCAGCGAAAAGGGCGATTGTCCGTGGCGCTATTTCACTATCCGATGCAAGATCGCGAAAAAAAAATTGTCGCAACTAACATTACCCATTTTGATATCCACGATATTGCTAGGGCCAGCCGTGTGAACGGGGTTAAAAAATATTTTGTAGTGCATCCTTTGGATGATCAGTTGGCTTACGTGGAGCGGATTTTGGATCACTGGCGCGTGGGTGCGGGATCAAAATTTAATCCTTTTCGAAGACTCTCCTTAGAAAATGTCATTTCGGCTGCGAATCTAGAACAAGTGTTAAGACATTTTCCGGAGCGACCTTTGATTGTCGCCACACACGCAAGACCTGTGGGGGGGAGTCGCCATTTTTCCTGTCGCGAACTGCATGAAATCGTGGCCCACCAAGATCGGGATGTGCTTTTGTTATTTGGTACGGGATTTGGATTTCCGGATGAATTTATGGTCAGCGAATGTGATGGGACTTTGGAAAGTTTGAGGGGCGCTCCGCCGGATGATTTTAGGCATTACTCTGTACGCTCTGCGGTTTCGATTTACTTGGACAGAATTGTTGGACAAATTATTTGACCGAATGAATACGTGAATGTTAGCCCTGATGCATATTGAGGTGTGCAATGGATCGAGTGAAAAAACTGACTCTTCGTGAAAAAAACAAAAATATTGAGGATTTTCGTTCGGGCGATACCGTCAACGTGTACGTCAAAGTTAAAGAGGGCGAGAAAGAACGTATTCAGGTTTACAAAGGCATCGTAACCAAACTGCAGGGCAGTGGTGTCAGCCGAAGTTTTACCGTTCGTAAAATTTCAGCCGGTGTTGGGGTTGAAAGATCTTTTCCTTTTTCAAGCCCTTCGGTTGATAAAGTTCAGGTGGTTTCCTACGGGGAAGTGCGAAGATCTAAACTGTACTATCTTCGAGGTCTTGAAGGTAAAGCAGCGAAGATCGATTCTGAATTAGCGACAAGCTTGGGTAAAGCCGCACTTGCTGAGGCTGCTTCTGCTGCAGCTGCAGAGACCACAGCGAAGTAAAAATCGCGTTTGCCAGTGAATTTGAAAAAAAAATAGATAATTAATTCGAGAGTTTACCGCTAAGTCTGATTAGCGTCAGACGAAGATCCGTTTTAGGTTGGTCAGCATTTGCAACTTTTGAGAATTGAAACATCAAAGACTTAGACGAAAAAAATAAAAATTCGAAAGCTGTTTTAAAGGTCGATTCTTTCGACTGGAAAAGACTTTACCAATCATTGTCGGGCCCGGTGATCGGGGTTGATGAAGTGGGTCGAGGTTGTTTGGCCGGTGCGGTAGTTTCTGCCGCAGTTTTTCTTAAGAGCGACGAGGGAATTCATCAGTTCCGGGATTCGAAAATTTTGTCCGAGAAAAAACGAAAAGAACTCTCAGATCTAATTTATTCTTATCATGAAGTCGGAATTGGAATTGCAACTCCTGAAGAAATTGACGAAATAAATATTTTACAAGCCAGTCTACTTAGCATGAAACGAGCTTGTTTGGAATTGGCTTCAAAAATGATTGTCGATGGGGCTAGTCTTCTAGTCGACGGAATTTTTAAAATTCCGGATTTGGAATGGAAGCAAATTCCAATTCCCCAAGGAGACAATAAAGTCCCAGTGATCTCTGCGGCGTCGATCGTAGCTAAAGTCTATCGCGATGAATGGATGAAAAGGCTAGCGGTGCAGTATCCACAATATGGCTTTGAAAAGCACAAAGGGTATTCAAGTGTTTGCCACAAAGAAAATATTAAAAAATTTGGGCCGACCGCAATTCATCGGAAATCCTTTCGCGGCGTCAAAGAATACACGCTCTAAGCAAGAACGCGGGCTTTGGGGCGAAAACCAAGTTATTGCTGATTTTTTGAAAAGAAAATTTAGACTGGTGGGTCATCGAAAAAAAATATTTGGTGTTGAAGTGGACTTGTTATTTCGGGACTTGTCCGGATCCCTGTACCTGATTGAAGTGAAGAATATCGCTTGCGACGACAGAATTTCGACAAGCCTATCTTGGCGACAAAAATTACGACTGCAAAAAGTGATGGGTTTTTTGTGTGAAAATGAACCAAAAGTCTTTTTTCAAATGGCCTACGTCACGCGAACGGCAAAAGTGATCATAATCGATGAAAATATTTTTTAAAAACTTTTAAGTTTAATGGCTAAAGCGGCGCCGTCTAATTTTTGGTCCTTAAACTGCGGCCAAAAAAACCAACTAAAGTCTTGTGTGCGGGCGGAATCGTCAGCTGGTGTTTGATTGAGAATAAAAAATCCGTAACCTATCCCTGCATACAAACCCAAAGAAGCCCCGATGGCGATATTATTTGTTTTTTTCGTCGGACTATCGACAAAGGCTAAGCTCATTGCGCCTACACCGGCTCCGGCTAAAGTTCCCCAGCCACAATAAGATAGAAACGTTTTAAGGTCGTGATCAACGGCCCAAGCTGATCTGGGCAGACCCATAGAAATCGTTAGCGCGCAGATCAAGAAAAAACTGATCAAGCTGGGGCAAAATGTTCGCTTTAATTTTATATTCATTTTTTTTGCGGTAAAGGGTGAAAGTCTCTTTATTAGTTTCAGGTTTGTCGGTTGGGTTTTCAACCATCCCGGTAGCTCAGGCGATGATGCGTTAGTCGAATCACGCTTAAATTCCAAACTGATCCAAAATATTATTTTGAATTGGGCCCACAGGTTTGCCGTCCCACGAAAACGCAAAATTGACTTTGTATCCAATCAATCCAATCGGATTTTGGTACTGCATAAATGTAAATTTCCAACAGTCACCGGGAAGATTAATCTGAACTCCATATCCATAACTTTTAAAAACACGGCTGGTCGAAGCGTAAGGGTTTAAATCGTAAGTCACTTTGGCCAAGGCATCTAGTGGGATAAAAGATTTTTTTGCAAAAACCGAAATTTCCTCACTGCGGGTGCTGTAGTCGACTCGCTTGCCGGGCTCGATCGTGAATCCCGAATTATATCCCAAAGTAATAAATTCGCTGGCGTCGTTACTTAACGTCACATTGGTCGACGAGTTTGTCGCCGACTGGTAGGGGTAGTACCTGCTCAGCTGATAAAAAGTAAAATGCTCGAGATTCAGCCGAAGCTCTGACGAAATATCGGAATAGGCTTGAGCCATTTTGTTTCGGCTTTCCGCTTGGAAAAAGTCATAGCTTTGTGAAATTCTCCAGGTCAGAAATTGGTTGTAAGCAGGGTCAAGAAGTTTTGCACTTCCAATGGGCTTTTCTACTTTTTTCTGGATGATCTTGTTAGTGAATCCAAAAGTTATAATCTTGCGGTCATATAATCGGTCAGAGTAGTCAAACTGAATTCCATAAGGCCCATTGATATCCGAATCCGTTATATTTTCTTGCGAGTAAAATGGGATATCCGCGGACGAATAGTTACCAAAAAAAGGATGGGCGGGGTGATAAATCCAAGGAATTGTCGTGAAGGTGACTTCGGGCTGAAACTGATGTTTGTAGTAGGTGCCGTGGCCTTTTTCTTTAAGCTCATGCCCACCGAAAAAACCCGAAAACGTTGTTCGGGTTGAGATCTGAGTCTTTAGATACTGACGTGTATTTGTGCGATCTTCGCCTACGGGAAACGAGTAGCGGGTCTCGCGATAACTGATCTGCGGCAGGAAATCGAAAGGTCCGGATTTCAGTGGGTAAAATAGGGATCCTTGTCCGTCGACTCTTTGCCCAGCGCGAATAATGTCTTTGGCGGAATCATACCGACCAGTTCGAAGTGGGGAGCAGTCTCGATTTTTTTCCCAACTTTCTTCTGCGCATTCTTTGGCTGTTCCCCCGTGGAGAAGCAGTCTGCTTTTATCGGTCACATCGGGGTTGTAGGCGCGATCCATTTCATCCCATCCAAAACCTGATCTGGAAAACTGCGTTGAAACAAAATCTAAGTTATAGAAAAGTTTTTTTCCCCACAAACTTTCGCTTCGCTGACTGATGCGGACCTCGGGCATTCGATGGACCGAATCGTTCGAAGTCGACATGGGATCCGACTGAAGCATGTTCACGTAGTAAGAAGAATCAACGCCCCAGTAGATTTTGTCTGACGAGTGAGTGACGGAAACTCGATTCTCAAGAGCCGGATCGTTGGGGTTTAGGGATTCATTAGTAAAGTCACGCGGGTATTTTAAATCGCTGGTGGTGTTGACCTGAATACGATTGGTAAAGCCTTCGGGAAGGTCATAATAGTGCTGATACTTTATAAACCAGCGGTCAGTCAGGCTGCCGCGATCCTGCCGACTGCGATAAAGATTAACATCTTCGTTGGTCGCAAAAACTTTATCTTGGATGGTGCCGGCATCGAATTCGCCAGAACTTCGTTCTGAAAGGTAATACCGGTAATTGACTAGTTCTTTGGGCCCCCGAAGCTCGTAGTTTTTTAACGTAAAAGTCGCATCCGAACTTCGATTGATCGCCCAAAAATAACTATCCGAAATCGCAATTCCAGAGTCCTGAATGTATTCACCCTCGGGAGTCAGCAGTCCCGTTTGTCGATCTGATTTCAGCGGTAAAATAAGGTAAGGAAGCCAAAAAATGGGAACAAAGGTGACTTTCATCACCGAGTTTTTTATGTACGCATAACCGCCCAATTCGGCACGCAGGGTGGTCCCCGAAAAGCTCCAGGTCTCGGGGCAATTTTTGCAGCTGGTGTAGCGGGCGTCCGTCGCAATAAATTCGGCAGGGCCAATTTTCTGAAGAACTTTACCTTCGATAAGAATTTGATTCGACTGTACGTAGCCGTCGTAAATAATTCCGGTGTTGGATTCGTAATCAAATTTAAGTCGATCGCCGCCGTAGGTGGCTTCGGGTGTCGACATGAAAACTCGACCTCGGGCTTCAATGATTTTTGATCGCAAATAGATGCGAACAAAATCGGCCTTTAAATGCTGCTCTTTAAAAATAACTTGAACATTTCCATTCAACTCGATCGTTTCTTTATCCAGATCGCGATCGCTAGAATCCGCGTTCATTAATATGCCTTGAACTTTTTGTCCTGTAGGAACGGCGTTAGGACTATTTTGAGCCAGGGATAAAAACGGCGCGAAAAAAGCCAAAAATAAAAACGCCCTCATTTTGTTTTCATCACAAAGATACCGTCCCAATTGGCTGGCGGAGGGTTCAAAATAAAGGCTTCGCATCGCTCAACGTACTGGGCGCTGGTCTTGTCAGCAGGATCTGCGGCCAAAACTTTGAATTGCAAATGCGCTGATTTAAAGTCCTTCTCAAAATATTTGGTCAGGGCGCTGTCAAAACTTTGCGCTTTCTTTTCTATTTCAGGATTAAACTTTGGACTTTTACGGTTCTGGATCAGTTCATAAATTTTTACAGGTTCTTTTTTTCCCTTCACCTGAACCAAGTCCAATGTGCGACAAAGAAAAAAGGTTTTAACTTCTTCATAAGTGAACTGGCTGATGACAATTCGCGTTCCGTACTCTTTGTTGATGCCCTCAAGACGTGCGGCCAAGTTAACTCCGTCGCCCATGACCGTGTAATTGCGGACGATATCGGAACCCATATTTCCAACACTGACTTCAGCGGTGTTGATGCCGATGCCGATATCAATATGAATATCGCCAAAGTTTTTTAACGCGATTTGGATTTCTGCCAATTTCTCTAAACTTTCTAAAGCGCATTGACAAGCGCAGTAAGCGTGATTGGCAAAAGAAATAGGTGCGCCAAAAAAGGCCATCACTGCATCACCAATATACTTATCTAGCGTCCCTTTATTTCGAAAAACAATTTCGGTCATGGGTGTTAAATAAATATTTAAAACATCAGAAAGAACGCGCGGATCTAGTTTTTCGGAAAGAGTCGTAAAACCTCGTACGTCAGAGAAAAAAACTGAAACCCTTTTTTTCTGACCTCCCAATTCGACGTTGGCCGGGTCTTTTAAAATTTCGTCAACGATGGCCGGAGAAACATATTTAGAAAAAGTACTGCGCAGGTGTTTCTTCTTTCTTTCCTCGACCAAATATTTGTAAAAAGTAAGAAATACGTAAAGACCCAAGGTCATTAAAATCGGCAAGAGTATGACGACCTCAATCCCGCGGAAAAACAAATAAAGATCAAAGCCCACCAAACTGGCTAAAGACGCGGCTGTTAAGGCAAATCCAAATGCCGCTCCTTTGATCGAGATGGCAGCACTTAAGACCAATCCAAAAATAATTAAAAAGGTGATCATCCAAAATTTTTCATGGGCATAGTTTTTTAGAAAATCTTGATCCAAAAGATTGGCCAAAACGTTCAAATGAATTTCGGGTCCGGGAAAGTTCTTTTCAAAGGGCGTTACCCGAAGGTCGTAAACCGCGATGGCAGTTGCACCCACGATTAAGGTTCTGTCTTTGAGAAAGAAGCTCTTATCGACCTCTTCGGTTTTTAGCATCTGTTTATGTGTGACCGGATCGTAAAAGCCGGACGTCACTTCCGCTGTTTTCTTTCCATTAAGAAGTTCACGCGCCGGTAAAAAATAAAAATGGTTAGAGCCCCCAAAATAATTTATTTTTAGACGGCCTTGTTGGTCAATGGGGAGAGAACCCACAGTGACCTCGGGATCTTTGGTGGCGTCGATGATCTGAAAACCTGAAATAATTTTTTGCTCGACGTTTTCAGGATCTTTCTGAATTTCAATTCGGGCCTGGAAACCTTGCGACACCAAATAAGTTTGCAATGCCAACGACGGGACGTAGCTAAGGCCGATACGATTTCCGGTTCGGTAAAAAAGCGACATCTTTCGGATCGTGCCGTCACTGTCTTGTTCTGCGTTGAAAGATCCCGAAAAGTCAGCCGCTTGGTGGAATTGCGGCAAGTTAATTGTCCACTTTCTTTTTTGATTTACTGGAAGTGTTTTTACCATGCTTTTAAACTTTTTTACTGCATCATTGAATTCAAGACCTTTCAGATCGGGCGACGTCTGAAACAGTTCAAGATAGGAATTTCGAAAAGAATTCAAATAGCGATCCGATTCAGTCAGCCAGACCGAACAATAATCCATATTGGATTCCTGTAAAAAAAAGGTCAGCTGCTTTTTTTGTCGCTCTAACTTGTCTTGATTGGCAGCCCTTGGTTCTGCCGTTCGTTGATCAAAAAAGGCTTTGGTGTTTTCTTTTTCCAGGTGATCGAAAATATTTTTAAAAATTGAATCAAAGTTAAAATCTACGAAAAGGTCAGTGGTGTCGTCGACAAAAAAAGTAGGATTTAATTTAACAAAAGTATTGGCATTAGCGCGCTGAAAGGCTTCGTTGCGGCAGTAGTCTTGGAAGGCCTTAAAGTTATCCCCGTGATCATCGTTGAAGACCCCTAGCACAATTTTGTCTTTATATTTCTCGATGGTTTTTGCAAGAATATCGTCGGCAGCACCGCCCGCATCTTTTTCGGGTTCAGAAAATATCACATCTAGCCCAATGGCTTTGGGGTTCAACTTCATTGCGTTTTCCAAAACTTCAGCCGTCAAGGACCTCGTCCATGGCCATCGACCCAATTCTTCAATGGAACGATCGTCGATTGTGATTAATGCCACCTGAGGATCTGTGGTCTGGGATTTTTTAGGGCCTCGGAATCGAAACCGAAAGTCCGAATACTTAAGGTCTAGGGTCTCGAGCAGATTAAAAAAAGCGTGTGTCCTTCGGTCATTTTCGTTCTGATGTTTCAGGCGATAAAAATCAAAGGCTAGACCTGCAAAAATCCATGTCAGGACTACGCCTAGAAAAAGCGGGGATTTAAAAAAGCGAAGAATTTTAAAATCTTTTCTATTTTTTTTGTTTGAGTTCACGAAAATGATTAGATCAAAAGCTTTAGGGTCTGTCATAAAGCCCAGTCGAGGAGGTGGTGCGTTAGTTGCACAAAAACTAGTCGAATGACGAATCTAATTTTTCGCGAATCTGCCGATAAGGAATTGGTGCGGAGGTCTCGTATGCTAGTCAGTCTTAAGACAACCGGTGATATTTCAATCGTAGAACTTCAAGGGCCATTGGAAATTGACCTAACACAGCCTTTTCGTGAAGCCTGCAAAAATCATTTCAAAGAAAAAAAAGTGATTTTTAATTTAGAGCGTGTCAATTTTGTGGGATCTACAGGCATTCAATCATTTCTTGAGACCATTCGACTTTTGGCAGAAAATCGGGGCATCAAACTGGTGGGCACTAAATCCGAGCTCAAACGAATGATCGAAAATTTAGCTTTAACTAACTTAGAATTTTGCGAAACAGAAGATCAGGCGTTTAGGAGTTTTTTGACGCCGCTGCTGATCCCCGAAGCTGATTTATCTTCTGACTGAGCTCGCCATTGAGCTTTTCTAGAGACCTGATTGAAATCTTATACCGCTCCAGCTCATCGCTTTTCGAGGCCCATAAAAAACGCAAACTGGCCAACTGCTCTTCGACGGTTTGAAGACTTCGATCTAATTTCGAGTTTCTTTCTTGCAAGTCCTGATTTTTTTTAACGGTCTCGTCCAACCGCAAAGATTTATCGTGCAGTTTTGTGGCCATTTCTTTCATTTGTTCGCGATGAGAATTTTGTTGTTGATCAAGCTTTTGTGACTGTTCCTGATAAAGGGTTTTGAAAGACTGAAGTTCATTGTCCAATTCGTCTTGGCGCTGAAGACTTTCAAAAAGTTTTTCGGCTTTGGCCTGAAGATCCTTATTTTCTTCTTTTAAAAGAGCCATATTTTTTTGTTGATCCCAATGCTGCCGGTTTAACTTTTGGTTTAAAAAATGAACTTGGCTGCTTTCAGTTTTAAGTTCGACCAGATGATTTTCTTTTTGGATTTCAATTTCCAATTGCAGTTGTTGAATTTGATTTTTCTTCACATCCAAATCTCGTTGCAAAGATTTAATCCGTGAACCCATTTGATTGGCAAAACTCTTCAGATTTTCAATATAAGGCTTAATGACTGTTTTGATTTTTTGGTGATATTTTTGATGCCGTTTGTAGGCCGTCTGAAGGTCTTTCACGCTGGGTTCCAACGAATCAATGGCCCAAAGACGTTGTTCGATCTGTTGCCGTTTGATGTTCCAAATTTTTTCTTTTTCCTTCCAGACTTCAAGTTGGTCCTGAAGGGACACACTTTTATTTTGAGTTTGCAATGAAAACTGTTTGGCTTGCTCTAAATCTTTTTCCAGCAGTGAAAGTCTTTTCAAGGTGACTTTCAGTCGCGACGACAGGTCTTCGTTCTGGCCTAAAAGTGTATCAAAACTGGCAGATGGATTTGGGTTCGGGCCGTGGGTCGATTTCTTTTCAACGAAATCAACGTTGCCCAAACTTTTTGGCAGGAAGGATTTTTCTCTTTCAAAGTCCATATGGCCTCCTGACTCCAGTCTGGCAGTGAATCTCGTTTTGAGTCAAAAACGCGAGACGAATACCTTCCAAAGTCTAGTGGCTTAATTTTTTTCTGGAGTTTCCGATACTTTAGTATGGCTCAAGAGTTAGCAGTACGGCCAAATTTTAGTGAAAAAGGGCGAGTCGAGCTTTTGCGTCGCAATGTCGTCACATGGGTGATCGATGAACACTATGATCGCGCCATTAAAGAACTTAAAGATTTTCACAAAAAAGAATTCGACTACCCCGAGTACCGCAAGAAGATCGAAAGATATATTAACCACAGCATCGACTTGGTTCACGCCATCCGAGCCAAACGCCGGTTTCCCGGAATCAAGGCTTTAACGATGGCAAAACAAATGGAGCTAAAAGAAAAATTCCATCAGCACTTTGAAGATCTTCAAGATACTCTATCCAAAATGGAAAAGGTTCACAGCGATCTGCATATCCAAGATGTGCGTTCAACGGTTCTTATTGTTAAGGCGCTGATGAATGCTGTCTTTGTGGTGACGGTCGTAGCGCTGGCTTTAGAGATGACTAGGGGACAACTAGATAATGCTTCTGTAGTGCTGGACGATTTTCTTCAGACCACGGTGATCGCTGTAGATTATTTTTTTGAATAAATTATTTGCAGGCCGTTTATTTTTCAATGCGCTGATAAACTTCGCGAAGAATCGGTAAAAACTGAGCCCTTGGCAATTGGCGGCCATTGAGAAAAATCGTCGGCGTTCCCCGGATTTGGGCGCGATTACCTTCTTCGGCCATTTTAATAATGGCTTCGAATGTGGATTCCTTTTTAATGCAGTCCAAGATTTCGCCCTCATTCCACTTTTGCAGAGCGATTTTTGCTTTTATTTTTTCTTCGAAATTGGCTTTGGACCAATCCCGTTGATTCTCAAAAATAAACTGAATCGCAGCCCAGCCGCTGGATTGAATTTGTTCGGAACAGTATGCAAAGTAAGCCAAATCACATCGAAGCCCATCGCCCTTTTGGGTAAAACCCTTGTTACAGTTGCCGTCCAATGGGTAAAATTTGTAGATCAATTGAAGTTCGGGTCGGGTTGCAGTGAAAGCGATTAAAGTGGGGCCGGCTTCTTTACAGTGGGGGCATAAAAAATCTGCGAATTCCACTAATGTGGCCTTGGGCTCGCTGAGCGTTTTGGTGGAGACACCCGCTTTTTTATCGAAATCATACAAAGTGCCGCTTTTCCATTCGGCAAAACTTTCTTCAACGTAAAGATCCAAATTCTTAAAACCCATGGTGTCCGAAATCATCGAGTGCCCCAAAGCGGCGACGACGGGGATGAGTCCCAACAAAACAAAAATCCACTTTTGTTCTTGAATCGCACCCTGAGCTTCAGCGACAAAATGAGACACCAAATTAGACGACAAATCAGACCTAGGCTCATTGGCTTTCCAAAGCGAAAACAAGATGATAAAAGAAAATGCGTAAGTTAGTAGACAAAATAGACAGTAGGAATTTAAGAAAGAAAAAGAAACAAATCCCATCACGACTGATACCAAAGCGATGTAAGCCGAGAGCCAAAGCGAAGCGTGCAAAATACGCTGGCCGTTAATCGATAGGTTCAGCGCATACACCACTAGAAAAATCAACAAAACGAAATGTGTAATGGCGCCAAATAGCGCGATCGGAATTCCAAAAATTTGAGAGTACACGCTGGCCGCAACCGTATCGCAATTAAAAACGCTGTTGATATTGCAAAGCGATTGCCCATCCGACGCGCCAAACTTGATCGCGTAGGTGTGGTAGGTCAGATAAATATGGGTCAACAAAGAACCCAAAGAAAAAATAAAACTACTTAACAGCCACTTTGATTTTGATTGCATGACTTTTATTAAAGCAGCTTCTCATTTGTAATCAACTATTTATCGTGTCAGAATCAAATTTTGGAGCGTTTTTTATGGATTGGTTGCGGAATCGGCGAGAGCTCTTGCGGTGGGCTCAGGAACAAGTTCATTTGCGCCTCGGCGACCAGCGCAGCACTCAGGCCTATCAGGCTCAGTACGAAGCCGAATTTCAACGAAAATGGTCCCTGATACATCGGTCCACTTTTCTGCGGCATCTTGATCAGCAAAGACTTTTACTATTGGCCGATTTTCACGCTCTTCAGCAATCTCAGAAAACGCATCTTCGGATTTTAAAAGGATTGAAATCAGATCGACCGCAAGTTTTGATGGTTGAATTTTTTGAAACTCAGCACCAAAAGCTGATCGACAAATGGATGGCGGGGACCATCACCGAAAAAGAATTTCTTCGCCAAATTCAGTGGCAGAAACGGTGGGGCTTCCCGTGGGAAAATTATCGACCCTTGGTTCGCTGGGCTCAAAAGAAAAAAATTCCCGTAATCGGACTGAATTTGTGGAGCGAAAAACGGTCTGTACATTCGTTGCGCGTCCGCGATCGTCATTTTGCCCAGCAAATTGCGCAAATCACCCAAGCTTTTCCTGAAAGTCAATGGATCGCGGTGATCGGGGACTGGCATTTAGCGCGCGGGCATTTGCCCCACGAGCTCAAGAAAAAGCGATTGCGACACGTGCCCCATATCGTTTTTCAGAATTCAGAAAGAATTTATTTTCAGCTGCTTAAAAAAAACCTTGAGATGACGGCCGATATCGTTCGTTTAAGCGAAAATTCATTTTGTATTTCAAATGTTCCACCTTGGGTGAAATGGCAAAATTATCTTTTCTACTTGGAAAAAAATTATGACCTCAGTTTGGACGAGGACAGTGCGATCGAGCTGACGGATCACGTGGAAAATCACTACAAAATTCTGTGCCAGGATTTTCAGATAAAGCCAAAGTCAGGGCATTTCTCGGTTTATACAAGGCACGAACATTCCTTTTTTGAAAAATTAAAAAAACATTACTCAAGTACTGAGCTTAAACAACTTCGATTTCTGATCAAAGAGGGCGAAAGTTTTTATCTTCCCGAAATTCAAGCGGGGTATTTATCCCGCGGGTCGGTCAACCAGTCGGCGCGTTTGGCTTCGTCGATCTTGCATTTCGAGCTTGCCGATATTCAAAAGACACCGCTTCATTTTCCAGAGGACTACATCCGCAATATATGGATCCAGTCCTTGCAGTATTTTGGAAATAAAATGATTAACCCCAAAAAAAAATCTCCCACTTTATTAGATATTAAAAATGAACTTTTAGTGGATCGTCCCACGGAAATTAAGGCAGCGGCACTCAAGCTGACTTTGTCCCAGCGAATGCAAGAGATTATTTTTTTGTCAAGCAGCCGGAAACCCCAAACCAAGGCTGTAGTTAGACAGAATTTAGCTTATTTATTGTCGGCAAAACTGATTGGAACTTCAATGGGGGAAAAACTTTATTTTGGTTATCGAAAAAAGTTAATTCAGCTGGAAACTATTCGAAAATTGTATCGTAAGAATATTTATGATCCCTCGTTCTTGGATTTTTATTATGAAATGGTTGAGTTTGTCGAAGGTCTACCCCAACCCTTCGTTTCTAAATCAGACAAACTGTAAATTACAAAATTAAAAGTTCTTTGAAGTCTTTGCCGGGCTTAAATTTTGGGATCTTTGAACTAGGTATTTCAACAAGTTCTCCTGTCTGAGGGTTGCGACCTCGCCGGGGTTTTCGCTGCAACCGTGAAAATGTTCCAAAACCAACTAACTTGACTTCTTCGCCCTTGGCCACCGACTTTTGGATAATTTCTAGAGTCGCATCCAACAGAGATTCGGATTGGACTCTGGTCATTTTTGTTTTTTCGGCCAGTTTCTGAACCAGTTGCGATTTATTCATGAAACAATTCCCCCAATTAAAAAAAGGTAAAGTTCACCGAAGTTGGGGTCAAGTTTTCTTCATGTAAATTTTGGCCTTGATGCAAAGTGATTGCTCTTTAATTGCTTGACTCAAATTGAGACACAGTTCGAACAAGGTCTTAAAAAAATTTTTTGAAATTATTAAAATTTCCGTCCAGTCGCGCTCTATTTTTTCCGATAGATCTAGTATGCGCGGCAACTCTTCGTTTTTTATCATTTTTTGTTTAATTCTGACTTTGGGACTAGTGCAGGCGTACCAGGCTTTCGAAAATTATTTTTCAGCGCGCGGAGAACTTCAGCTGCAGCAAACTTTACTGAAAAAAAATCTGGAACAAGAAAAGCTTAAAACCGCTTTGGTCGCCAATCAGTTTCAGGATTTTCGTCAGTCGATAGCTCAAAACTTTCCAGAATCAAGTTACGAGGAAAGAAATTTACTGTCAGCCATTCGAATCCCTGCTCAGGAAAAAAACTTGAACTCTCAAAGTTTGATGGCCGGTGCGAAAGCCGATTTCCGTGACAAAAATTACACCAGCGCCATTGCAAAATTGAATCATCTCTTGAAAAAATATCCGGCATCTAGCGCCCAAGTCGAAGCCAGGTTTTTGTTGGCCGAGTCTTACTTTTTGTTAGGTGAACTGGATTCGGCAATAGAAAATATCGATCTAATGACCGCGCGCTACCCAGATCACCCATTGACCGGACATATCTTACTAAGACTGGGACAAATTTACGAGGCTCGTCGGCGACCCGCAGAAGCTAGATCGGTCTATCACATGATTCAAGAAAACTTTAAAGATCAAAGCAGCTTAGTTCTTCAATCCAAGAAAAACGAAGGCCGAGTCGAGGACTAAACGTGATTTATATTTTTTTAAGCTTTTTTTCCATGGCTTTGTCGCATGTCGAATTTCCCGAGGGGTGTTTGACTCAAGCTGAATTTCCTTGCTCGGTCAGGGCTGTAGACCAGGACCTGCAAATACAAAAAACTTTTCCCAAGCTTTTTTTGCAAAAGCAAAGTTCCATTTTGCTTCAATCTCAAGAAAGTTTTAAACCGCTCGAAGGCGTTATTTGGCTTCAAGGAAATCTGGAATCCAAGGGAGACAGGGTTATTGCCCAAAAAGTGGGGCTGTTAGGGTTTGAATTTGAACTGACAGGCGAGTGGTTGATCGAGGCCACGGGCAGCCAAATTAAACTGCAGAATTTGCAAGGTGAAATCGTTAAAGGATCAAAATCCATTTTTGCGATTCCCGCAGGATTTGAAAACTGGATCTCGCTTGTGAATTCCAAAGGGATTTTGTCGCAAGGAATCCCAAAGCCATTTGACACCGCGGAATTAATTAAAGCTTTGAAGCCACTGATGAAGCTCTCGAATATGAGCGCCGTCGAGTGGCAAGAAAATAAAAAGTTAATTTGGAAAGTAAATCAAAAGCAAGCGTCCGAGATTTATCGCCAGGCCATCGAACAGACCGAAGATCTGCAGGCGCAAGCGATCAGTCGCCGTGAAGAAAAAATAAAACGAACGGCACAAGAAAAACAAAAAATCCGCGAGCTCTTCAGGCTTCGAGCCTTTGCACCATAGGAATGATCGGATCAGCAAAAAACGAACTGGACTCCTGTCCAGTGTTTATTCTTCTGTCGCAGCTAAAAGGCTAGGCAAGTTCGTCCCAAAAATTTTTATCAGAGGACAAACCCCCGTGGGGAATGTTAAATTAGAAATTGATTTGGGGTCTTAAATCCCAATTTTAAAATTCAAAGGCGAGGAGGACACAGATGTCTTCTGTTTCAGGAGCGGATCGCTCCGAAAACCGTGATGTTCGTGAAGAATATCAGGACAAAGAAGTCAAAAATGCAAAGAAGCAGGCGCAAGAACTGAAGCGGCTTCGTCAAAAACAAAGCGAAGAGCTTTCACGTCTGACTGAAAGCTTTAACGAGCAGATTCAAGAATTACGAAATAAAAATAAAGAAATTCTTTCCGAGAGAGACGAAAATAATCAGAAGCAGGTCGATCAGGTACGCCAGCTGTACCGAGATCAATTCAAGTCTAAAGCAGAAAAGGCTGAAGAAGAAAGGCGCGCCCAGAAAGAAGCTTACTCTGGAGAAATGAACAAACAAAAATTGGTCACCCAGCAGCAAAAAGAAATTATGAAGAAAAATTTCGATAGTTCTCTGAAAGAAAAAGACCGCGCGCTGGAAGAAACTTCTGAGAACTCGATCGAAGGTCTGCAGGATCAATTGAAGAAAAGAACCGACCAGCTGAACGAAAAGCACGCCAAAGAGCTGACGCGCATGCGCGAGGATCGCGACCAAGGTGTTTACGAACAAAGCTCCGATAAAAAAGATTTAAAGTCCAAATACGCTAATGAGCTTGCCGACTTAAAGCGGAAGCAATCTCAGGATGCCGGCAAACGCGAAGACCGATGGATGAGCATCTATCAGAATGAACAAAGAAAATACGGCAATCTACTGAACGAGAATCAGGGCACCCTGCGGGCCGAGCGCGAAGAACAAGCCGAAAAACTGGCGAACAAAATGGGTCAGAAACGCGAAAAAATCCAGGCCGACTATGAGACCTTTAAGGATGAAATCACCGATCGTACCGAGACTCAATTACGAGGCGCCAAATTAAAGGCCGAAGAACTACGACTGGGTCGCACCGCCGATCTGGTGACCGACAAAAAAATGCGAGAACTGGACCGTCGTAATTTGCAAACGGATTATGAAAATAAGTACCAAGATCTGTATAAACAACGCGATCAAATCTACGACGTGGTCAATGCAAAGGCTTTAGAGAACATCGAAAAAATAAAAAAAGAATCCGACAGAATGCTTTCCGAAAATAATTTTAAAAATCAGAGCGAGCGTCAGCTAAAAGACACTCAAAGCAAAGAAGACCGACATCAGTTAGTACGTCAATTTGAACAAGAAATGGATCACACGGTCACCCAAGGGGATAAAACTTATAAAAGGCTGGTGCACGAAACCACCCAAGCCCAAAAAATTCAAGGTCGTTATTATGCAGAAAATTTGGATCAACTGAAGCAGTCCTACGCCGAACATTTACAAGACCAACGAGAAAAGCAATTAGAAAATCTGCGCGACATTTCGACCAGAATGGAGAAAAAATTTCGTGAACAAACTTCAGGCCTTAGCCAGAAAATCGAAGAAGTGACGCAAAACTACGAAGTGAAACTAGATGAATTAAAGCAAGGCCATCAAGACCAAGTTAAAAGGCTGAATATGGTTTTCGAGCAACGCGCGAAAGATCGCGAAAAAGCCATCCATACCGAAAAACAGGCGATCGAAATGAAGTATGAATCGCGATTAGCTCTGCAAGAGGATTTGCATTCAAAAGAAATTGATCGTCTTGAAAAAAAGCATCAAGAGCAAATGTCCACATTAGCCTCAAGAATGAACGCCATTAACAAAAAGGCTTAAAAGCAAATGCTTGCAAATCGCCGCGCCAAAATTGTAGCTACGATTGGTCCCGCTTCGCAAAGTCGTGAGAATCTTAAAAAATGCCTTCAGGCGGGGATGAATGTCGCGCGCCTTAATTTTTCACATGGGACGCAAAATGAGCATCAGCAAGTGATCAAAAACTTGCGAGAACTTTCCGAAGAGATGCAAGCTCCACTTTCCATTCTGCAGGATCTGCAGGGACCAAAAATTCGGGTCGGCATGTTTGAAAACGGATTTATCGACTTAGCCCCCAATGCGGAAGTCACCCTAACGGTCAAAAAAGTGATGGGCCGGGAGGGCCTGATTTCGTGCGATTTTGAACCCTTGATGAATAATTTAAAAATCGGCGCCAAGGTCTTGATGGACGACGGCCTGATTGAACTTAAAGTCCTTGGTGTGAATGGCCAAGAAGCTCGCTGCCAAGTCATTTTTGGCGGAACTTTAAAAAATCGAAAAGGGATGAATTGCCCCGGAGTTCATTTGTCCATCGAGTGCATGACCGCCAAGGACCTCAGCGATCTTGAATTTGGTTTGCAACAAAATGTGGATTATATCGCTTTGTCTTTTGTTCGTTACGGAAAAGACATTCGCGCCTTGCGAGATATTATTGATTCCAAAAAATCGGTCGCCAAGATTTGCGCCAAGATTGAAATGGAAGAAGCCATTGAAAATTTAGAAGAAATCGTTCGACTGAGCGATTGCGTGATGGTCGCTCGCGGAGATTTGGCGGTCGAGCTTGGGCAAACTAGGCTTCCGGGATTGCAAAAAAGAATTATCACTCTTTGCAATGAGCTGAATAAACCAGTGATCACGGCAACTCAAATGCTAGACAGTATGGTGAATAATCCCACACCCACGCGCGCCGAGATCACCGATGTGGCCAATGCAGTGTTGGATGGAACCGATGCTTTGATGCTATCGGCAGAATCCGCAAGTGGAAAATATCCGTTTAAGTGTTTGCAAACGATGCATGAGATTATTTTGGAAGTTGAAACCAACCAAGAAAAATATTATAAGCTGTCGCTGGAAAAAGAATATTTAAGTGTTTCGGGCAGTATCGCCGCCAGCAGTGCACTTTCGGCCTTGAAGCTGGATGCGAAAGTCATTGTTTGTTTAACTACGACCGGAAAAACCGCAATTCAGATTTCCGGTTTAAGGCCCAAAGCGCGAATCTTAGCGGTCACCGATAAGATGGCCATCTTGAACCGACTAGAACTGACCTGGGGACTGCAGACTTTAATTATTAAACCCTATCAAAAACTAGAAGACGTTGTTGAGCAGTTGGAAAAAGTTTTGATCGAAATGGGCTTAGCTAAAACCGGGGACTCGATCATTTTAACTTTGGGCCAGCCCATGCGACAGGGGCATAAAACCAATTCACTTTTTATCTTCACTATGGGTGGCGCCAATGTGCAGAAACTTCCCGAACAAGATCTTCCATTGCGCTATCAAACAAGCACCCGGGTTGGTGATCTTCCACTTTCTTGAGGTGGACGGAATGCAATCTGACATTCCATTTTTTTCGATGAGGAGCGGTCCTCCTAAATTACTTCAGGATAAACTGGCTAAATTGTTTACGGATCTAGAAGAAATTCATAACTCGTCCTGAACCAATATCGTTTTGAATTTTGTGGTATTTTCCGGTACATAGTTTTTGATGTAAATAGTATTGTTTTCAATTTAATTGAAAAGTTGAAAAGCCATGCTGAAGGAGCAGAGAGTGAGTTTGAATAAATTGTTTGGGGAGTTCTCGCAAAAATTTAGATTTGTGTTGGTGATTGTACTGACCTTCGAGCTTTCTGGTGTCAGTTCGTTGGCACAGTCAAATTTATTCCAAACCAATGATAAACAGGTTGGTAGTGGCCTAATCTCTCAGCAGGATTTTGAGGAGCGACAACTTATTTTGCGGCTGATGCAGATGGCGAGTATGCATCAATCAGCCATGCAGGACCCTATACAGCAAGTTCTTTTGCATGAACCTTTCAGGCTCAAAAATCTTTATTTAGATAAAACTCTGATCGACAGAAACCCTTTTTGGATGCTCGGCCAGCAATGGTCTGAGGTGCAAACTTTTGAGGGGGTTAGTGAATCGAATGTCCAGTATCGAACTGACGATGATCTGACTACATTTGTTTTTCGAGAGCTTGGCAAAAGTTTAAGCATCCCACATGGGTTCACGATTCTCGGAACGTCGAATGACAAAGTGCTAATGACAGATGCCGAAGAAGATGGTCTATGGTTCATTGATTTAAATGAGGCTGCCGACCGGTCATCAATGAAAGCTTCTGTTCCTGTTTATTTTTTTCCATTACCAAAAAGTATTTTCCCAATTCTTAGTGTGGTTGAAGAAGTCAGTGCAAACTGGACTATAATTGAGTTTGGTGAGGATGAATCCATAACCCTTGATGACAAGCTTTTTAGCAAAGCGATGGCCTGGCAAAATCATGTGCTCACTCTTTCGATCAGTCAATGCATGAGAAATCCGATTTGTCGCAGACCACAGGGTAGGCTTTCGACGGATCCAGAAAAAGCCAATGGCCAAATAATGCGATTGTTACCCACAGTGGGAACAGTGGGCGGACACGGGTTTATTCCTGGTTTGGATCCAAGTAGACAGGGGTTGGCACAAAGTAATTTCCCATCTAGGCTGGAGACCATCGCTCGATTTTTAATTCCGCAAGTTCATGCTATTAGTCTTGATCCAGCAGTGATTGCGCGTGCCATACACGTTGCTTCGGTCATGGGTGTTGTTATGGGAGCAAGTCTCTTTTTGCAGATGACATTTCTTCGTGAAAAGCTGGCTCAGTTGAATGTGATCCGTGATATCGAAACTCGAACGGGTCGCCTTGAGAAAGAAATTCTGACACTGAAGGAAAAATTACTTAAGCATCGCGACAGAATCAGTGAAGCTGAACTGAAGCAAAAGGTGACCTATTTTATGGCCCTTGATGCCTTTCGAAGGGATTGGTCCGAAGCCAATAGCAATTTAGAAAAAGATAAAAGAACTGAAGTATTGAATAGGATTTCAAAAAGTTTTGAAGAGATGCGTGTGGGAACTTTTGGTGAAGTGCCAAAACTTTACGAATCTTTTTGGAAAAGGCGACGAACAAACTTCGTCAACACTTGGGATATCTTTGCACATGGGATGACGGTGCTTTTTCAGTTTTCCGAGATGACAATGGCAAGCTCAGTTGAGTTTTTTGCAGATCGTTTTCTTCCGGGTGTAGCTAGTGGTGAAAACTCCATCACAAGGTTATTTATCAATAAAACATTTATTTTTGCCAGCCATTCGGTCAAAGATGGTGGCGCAAGCGCACGGACTTTTTGGCTGGGAGCAATTGTTGCTGGGGTCACCGACTCTTCCATCGTAGGTGGACAGTATGAATTTATGTTTCCGGCAATGGCTGAATGGGCTTCTGAGTCCTTGTCCCCTGAGACTCGTTCACTTGTTTTACAAGCCTTTGACACTTCAAGACCTGATGCTGCAATGTTGATGATCAATGATGTGACACGAAATCAGATTGCCTATCTGGTCGCGGGATCTGTCCACTTTTCTTCAGATGCTCGAGCTATAGAATTACAAACAGTTGAAAAAGCGGTCGAAAAAGAGTTGCGCAGTAGAGGGCTAAATCCCTATGCCTCAGAAAATAAAGAGTTAAGAGACAAGTTAATTCTTGAGGAAATTGACCGAGCCTTGGCAAGGCTTGGTGTTCCCACCGCAAATCAATTTTTGTTTGATTTTGGCACTTATTGGAGAGGGGTACAGAATTGGCTTGGATATGGGATGTTGACTTCTAATGAAAGAAAACGCTCTCAGATAGTTGAACGTCCTGGATTATCGATACCAGCCCTGAAGCTGGCTATTGAAGTGGCAAAAAGTGTACAAGAAAGAAACAATGAAAAGGAAAATCTGGGGGCGTTGCGGGCTTTAGAAAGTGTTCAATCAGCATTTTCACTAGTAGACAAAATTCGTGGCAAAGGGAAATTTCCAAGCCTAAGCGCACGGCAAACCGCCCAGAGGGCACGAGCTACGCTTGCGCTGCTAGCTTTAGAGGGCCCTGCTGATCGTGCAGCACAACTATTTCCAGAACTTTGGAGTGGCTTTTCCCCAGAAGAATACCGACGGGCAAATGTGATGTTTCGATTTGCTGTTGCTAGCATTGGTCTTGGTCGCGGAGAAGTCGAACTACATGATGACTTCACGATTCATGATTCCAAAAAACGAGAAGTAAAAGCTGAACAAAGAAAACAAAAACAAGAAAAACTAGATTTCTATGCCAAACGTCAATTGCAACAGGCTGAAGCCGCGGGCTTCCAGGCTCTCGCTGCCGCAGTTGTTAACTCTGAATCACCTGAATTGAGAACAGCACATGCTGAACACGTCGAAGCTTTTGAAGCGATTGTTCGTAAATCTATTGCAAGACGCTATAGTGTGCAGACACAGCAGGGTTTGGTGATGGATGGTGTCCTAAATAAGGTTGGTATTTCGGTTATGGTTCAAGCTGAAACAGAAGCTTTACGTGTGCTAGGACAGCAGTTGATCAATATTCCAAGGATTCGAAATATCCACCCAGAACTTGAATTGGCTTATCGATCTGGCTTTGATCGCGGTCTAGCTAAGTCTGTCGGACTTACATATAGTGAGGGCGATCATATTAAATATGCTGAATCCCGAGCGGATGCGGCAGTTGTTATCGCTGAAAAAAGTTCTGAAGCGTTAGCGCTTCAAGACGAAGAGTATGCCTATCAGAAAACGCTTCTTCTAGCCCGTGTGCATTCTTTGGAATTTTTGCGCGCATACAGAGAAGCTACCCAAAAGAGTGCGAAAATATCAGCCATGCATCCTGATCAACCAGGAACCTTGCAGTTTGTCCGACAGTGGAGTCTGGTGAAAAGTTCTAAAGCTTTGACCACCGCAGTTCGTATTCTTGAAGGGACTTTCGCTGATGGCCGATTTGTAGATCTTGGTTTTTCGTCTTTGATCGATCGAACTATCCCTGGCTGGTATGATATGGTTGGCGGAACTGCCCAAATGATGCGAAGACTTCCTAGTATGATGACCAGTAGGTACTTGACTGCAACGTATTTTTGGCTAGTCCCATGGGCTTACCCAGTTTGGGCACTATTTAGTTTATCGATCGGATTAATAATTACTCCAACGCGAATATTACAGCGAGTTTTCCGCAATATTGGATACAAGCCTTTGAATAACACAATCTCGAAGCTAACCTATATGATTCCCTATTCTATGGTGACTTGGACTCCATCGATCGTGTTGTTGTTGTTCCAAAATGATGCTCGTAGAGTCATTCCTGATTTTTATGGGCCAGCTCTAACTGCTGGTGCAGGGATAGGACTAAGTTTGATATCGTACCAGGCTTACTTAAAGTTTATTGCCAAGAACCCAGCGTTGGACATCAAATCAGCAAATCCTCACCCTGATGATCCCTTGCGGACAACATCTAATAGAATTCCCCCAAGTCTTCAATGTTCGCGGCTGAAGTTCAACTTACTATCTCCAAGAAAATAGTAGTGTTTAAGCAGAGCTATTCCAAATCATTGTTTAAAAGAAATACTGGATCTGTATTTTGAGGATGCATGGCCGGAGGTGTTACGCGGTAGACTTGGTCGGCGGTGTAGGTGGCGTTGACCTCTGGCGTACCGGTTCGAAGATGTACCCAATTCTCATGCCAACGAGGATGTCTTCTTTGTTTGATCTGAAACTCGATTTTTAGTGAGAAGAAAAAATTCGCCGTGGAGAAAATAAGATTAGCTTTCTAGTGTCTAGCTATTTTTGCGCGTAATTAGAAAACCTAATTTTCGAGTTAATTCTGAGTCAAGAATTCATGCTTTTTTTTGCTGGCGAAAAACTTCGTCAGTCCATTTCCGACCTTATAGAATGTTGGCTTAAACGCGCACGCAACAATGTGAAAAAGCAGAACGGTCACGGTGGTCTCCAAAAAAAAATCAGCAGCGCCCTTGAATTTTTTTAAAAGGTCAATCTAGTATAAATCTAAAACGAAAGGCCGGCGACGTGATTCATTATCCTATTTCATTTTTTGCAGAAGCCAAAGCCAATTCCGGAATTCAAACTTCTTGGACCATCGCCAGTAAAAACATCGAGAATGCTTGCGCCGTTCCCTCGGAATTTGAAGGGCCCGGTGGGGCCCTTTCGCCAGAGGATTTATTTGTGCAGGCTCTCACTAATTGTTTTGTAGCCACGTTTAAAGTTTACGCCGAGAAATCAAGAGTCGAATTTTCGAAAGTGTCAGTCAGCGCCGAGCTTATCGCAGATCTAGACGCCCATAAAAAACCAGTGATGAAGAGTTGCACCCTGCGGGTAAAAATCGAAGGATCTGCGCAGCTCGATCGCGTTCGGACCATCGCTGAAAAAGCTTTTCAATCAGGTTTTATTTTAAATTCAGTAAAAACAGAAGTGAAACTGGAACTTAACATTAGTCCATAAGGTGAGGATGAGATTTATGGAAGTGCAAGCCGCGCCATCGAAAAGACATCCTGACTTTTTACCTGGCACCGATTTTTTTTAGGTGAGGGTGAATCGTTAAGCGCCCTTCGGTGGCGGCTTTGATTTGGTCGACGTTGAGGTCTGCTGGGTGCTCGCGCAAGACAAATCCGTCGGGTGTAACATCGAAGACTCCATAGTCACTGACGACCATGTTCACGCATTTTAGTCCGGTCAGGGGAAGCGTGCATTTTTTCATAAGTTTTGATTGGCCTTCTTTGTCGGTGTGTTGCATCGCCACGATCACGCGCCTAGCTCCGGCGACTAAGTCCATGGCGCCACCCATGCCCTTGACCATTTTTCCCGGCACCATCCAGTTGGCGATACTGCCTTGTTCATCCACTTGCATCGCGCCCAAGATCGTGACATGCACGTGTCCGCCGCGAATCATCGCAAAAGAATCTGCCGAGGAAAAAAAACTAGCTCCCGGTACTGCCGTCACAGTTTGTTTTCCGGCATTGACTAAGTCTGCATCGACGTCTTTTTCTAAAGGAAATGCGCCCATTCCCAAAAGGCCATTTTCACTTTGAAATAAAACATGATGGTCCACCGGAACAAAGTTCGCCACTAGTGTTGGAATCCCAATACCAAGATTAACAATAAATCCTGGTTCAATTTCGCCGGCGATTCTTTGCGCGATTTGATCTCGTGTTAAGGGCATTAGATCCTACCTTTTGAAACCGTTCTTTGTTCAATACGTTTCTGATAATTCTGACCTTGAAAAATTCTTTGGACATAAATTCCCGGCGTGTGAACTTGATCTGGGTCCAAGCTTCCGACAGGAACTAGTTCTTCGACTTCGGCCACGGTGATTTTTCCCGCCGTGGCCATCATCGGATTAAAATTTCTAGCTGTCTTTCGGTACACTAAATTTCCGCAGGCATCACCTTTCCATGCTTTTACAAAGGCAAAGTCCCCTTGGATTGCTATTTCTAGCACGTACTGGCGCCCGTGAAATTCGCGAATCTGTTTACCTTCGCTCACCAAAGTACCCACACCCGTTGGTGTAAAAAAAGCGGGGATACCGGCACCACCTGCGCGCAAACGTTCCGCCAAAGTGCCTTGTGGGACAAACTCAACTTCTAGTTTTTTTTCTAAATATAATTTTTCAAACAGCGCGTTTTCTCCGACGTAACTGGAAACCATTTTTTTAATTTGTCCCTGTTGCAACAAAAGTCCCAAGCCAAAATCATCCACGCCGGCGTTGTTCGAAACGCAGGTTAAATTTTTTGTCCCAAGGTTTCGGATTTGTTCGATCGCATTTTCGGGAATTCCGCAAAGGCCGAAACCCCCAAAAAGGCAGGTCATCCCGTCCGACAAACCCTGAAGCGCACTTTCGCAAGATGAAAATACTTTTTTGGACATGGCCTCTACGCTCGCTCGATGATCATGGCCACGGCCTCGCCGCCGCCAATACACAAAGTGGCCAGACCGGTTTTTTTAGAATGCGTTTGTAGGGCATAAATCAAAGTTGTTAAAATGCGTGCGCCACTAGCGCCAATAGGATGGCCGATCGCAATCGCACCACCGTGCACATTAATTTTCTCTATTGGGATTTGCAGTTTTTTCTGCGCTGCCAAGGTCACGTTGCTAAAAGCCTCGTTGATTTCAAAAAGATCAATGTCTGAAATCTTTTTACCGGTTTGGTCCAACACTTTTTGAATCGCGCCGACGGGTGCGGTTGTAAACCATTTGGGATCTTGTGCAAAAGTCGAATAGCCAACAATCCTGGCCAAGGGTTTAAGCCCTTTTTTTTCAGCCCGACTTTCAGACATCAACACCAAGGCTGCAGAACCGTCATTGATTTTAGACGAGTTTGCAGCAGTCACTGTACCAGCCTTATCAAAGACTGGTTTCAGCAATGGGATTTTATCAAATTGAGTTTTAAAAGGCTCTTCATCTTTTTCAAATCGAATCGGTCCTTTTTTATCTGGAACTTCGACAGCGGCGATTTCATTTTTAAAATAATTCTTGGCTTGCGCTTCTTGGGCTTTTTTGTACGACCCTATGCTAAACTGATCTTGTTCTTCGCGGGTGATTTGAAACTCGCGCGCACAAAGTTCCGCCGCATTTCCCATATGCCAATTGTTATATGGATCCCACAGGCCATCTTTGATCATCGAATCTGTCAAAGTTTGATTTCCCATGCGAAGTCCGGTGCGCGCGTTTTCGACCAAGAAAGGAGATTGACTCATGCTTTCCTGACCCCCGGCCACCACGATTTGCGAGTGCCCCAATCGGATCGAATCGGCTCCTAACATCACTGCCTTCAATCCGGATCCGCAAACTTTATTAACTGTCATGCAAGCCACCGAGACCGGCAGCTGTGCATAAATGGCGGCTTGCCTGGCCGGTGCTTGACCGCTGCCTGCAGGCAAAACTTGCCCCATAATACACTCTTGAATTTCATCGGTAGATAAACCCGATTGTTTGACGGCTGCTTGAATGGCCAAGGCGCCTAAGCGGGGCGCGGGCAATGAATTAAGAGCCCCTAGAAAACTTCCCACTGGGGTTCGTTGGGCCGCGACAATCACTACAGAGTCCGAAAAATTATTCTGCATAAAAGAGAACCTCCAATCAAGAAGGCTAGACGACCTTGCAGATCCAAGTCGAGTCGAGATGGACAGTGTCAAATTTTTCAATTTGAAACCTGACCATCTACGGGCTCTTAAAAAGCTCTATCGTCGGCCCGTGCGTGAGGCTCCCCAACGCCAATCCTAAAACCAGAAAATAGACTAGCTTATCCTAAGTGATTGCGGAGATCACTTTAAATCAACCCGCACCATGGAATGGGGCTCGATGGTTATCTCAAACGTGTTTGCGACGGAAATTGGAGTTTCCACAAGTCCAACATTAGATGCCAAGTTTTCATTGTGCTCTGAAAGTTTGCCGCTGACGTAACTGATCAACTTTCCCGATATCGGCGTGAACCCAGAAATTTGTAGACTGATTTTTTTCCGTGCGACGTATTCGCTGCTTAAAATAAAAATATGGTGATTGCCGGCGCTGTCTTTCGAAGCGAACGCGGAAATACTAGAATAATTTGTGTTCGACGGAATAATCCCAACGCCTGTAGCGATCGATATCGTTGACGCGCCTGTAGCCGTTGTGTTGATCAACGTGTCGCCTGCGCTAACACTAAAAAGTGAAAAGGCCAGGCCCGCAGGTCGTAAGAAAAATTGATCCGGATCGCGAGTGATGCCATAGCCAACATCTCCAGAGAAATTAAAAATTTGTGCCCCCGCCAGATTTTGGTTGATCATCGTGTGGTACATTTGCCCGATCGCCAATCCTGACTGAAAATCCTTAAAAAACTCGACCTGTTTTTCGTCGGTATCGGGTTTTGCAATATCCACATGAAATTCAGTAATCCCCAACGGAAGTCCGCCGGTTTGCGCGCGAACGGTTGCAATATTTTTGCGAAGCACTTCTCCGCCCGACATCACTAAGCGAAAGCGCGTGGCTTCATCGGCATCCCAGCTGTTGTATGGATAAAAATGGCCGTGCACAAAATCGACGTTGCCTTTGATATTTCCAGCGTTCACGTACACTTGCGGATTCCAATCGCCGATCAAAGGCGTGTTCGCGATCCAGTCGGCCGAGATAAATCCGGCTTCGACAACTCCACCTAAGAAAATCACTTTATTTAAAGTTGTCGCCCTTGCCCGGACGGCGCTGGAAATGGCCTTGGCTAGCACAGCATAATTAGTTCCGCTTCCATACGAAGTAGCGGGCTCGTTACCTATCTCGAAAGTATTTACATTCCAAGGATCAGGCCGTCCGTTTTTAAGCCTTAAATTTCCCATAGCCGTTGCGCTGCAACCTGACTTTGAAGGGTTACACGAAAGAATATAATCGATCAGATCGGCTGCATTGCCAGCGGTATCCAACACGTTTATTTCCATCAGCGGCGCAAGCTGAAGCTCCTCGCAGAGATTCAAAAATTCATGCAGACTATATGCAGGGGTCTCATAATTTTTAAGATCAGTGAAAAATTCAGCTCGTAGCAATCGGGGGCCGATGGCGTTTTTCCAAAAATAAGTGTTCATAGAAGATCCGCCAAATCGAATTCCTTTGACCCGCAATTCTTGCAGCCTAGTTTTAGCCATAACTTTTACGGTGGGTTCTAAGCCGCGCCTATTTAATCTGACTTCGTCAACATAGGCTGTCCCCGCGGTTGCCAAACACAATCGAAAGTACGCAGGAATCGAGGTTACCGAGGGGCGCAGAGTCTTCGTGTGCCTGGTCCAAGAATTTAAAGTTGTCGCCATCCGGTCGCTTACGGGATTGGCAGACAATGAAATCGGCATGACGGAAGTGTCAGCGAAAAAGGCTAAAAGTTTTGGAGTTCCTGAAGTCGCCATCGATGAGAAATTGAGTTGGTAGTCGCTATCTGCCTGCACGCCATCCAACAAAACTTGATCCAAGCAGGTATAGCCATCGGCGGTCTGAGACATTTTCATCGAACCCGGAATGGAATTGCCACCTGTTGGTGTTGCGTCACCTACGGAATTATCTTTGACGATAACGCCATTGGCAGCAGACCAGAGGCTGGGTACCCATTGACGATGATCAGCGTCCAACGCTAACCGAAATGATCGATCCCGCAACATATCGCCGGATTCAATGATTTTGTCGCCATTGCCGGTCCATCCGATATTCAATCCGAAAATATAAGGATTAATCGTTCCTATCGTGCCGGAAGAGTCAATTTTTAACACAACATCGGGGGCTACTGTTGGCGTCACCGGGTTTGGGGCCGCGGCATCGCCCGAGTTTTCCCCGGAACTTCCAAATTTGCCCGAGCAGTTTATATAAAGAGTCGCGACCAACGCCATTGCCGCCATTACCGCCATTGCAGATGCATATTTAAACCATGATTTCATTGGTGACCCCCGGTGACGTTTTTTTCTAGTTTAGCGCGATCAATTGTTTTGAGTAAAGAGGAGATCGTTCGCTGTCAAAATGAGACATCCGTCTGTCCAGTCCAGTCCAGTCCAGCTGGACAGAATCCAAGTCTGGAGTGAAAATAAAAAGATGGTTGAACTCAATTCCGCAAATCGCAATTTTGTGACATGGTTCGTGACTTGTTTCGTGACCTATTTTGAGAAGTGCTTTGTGACGTGCTTTGTGAATTGGGCAAAGACTTTTTTGGTGATACTTGTACCCTTGGTTGTAGTTTCGGTAGCCCCAGCGGCGTCGAATAGTGCCGCGGCTGCGCAAACCTTTCCCATTCAAAGCGTTCAAAAAATTAAATTTAAATTTTCTTCAGCTCAGATCAAAATTTCTGGAAACTTAAGTACGCAATTAGAAATGACCGGCGCGGACACTGAAGAATTAAAAGTTTCAACCGAGGACGGAGTTTTGGTGATTGAGCCTCGCGATTCGAAATCGATTAAAAAAATAAATTTGAATGTCACCTCGGGAAGTGTGCCAGTGGAATTTTTTTTAGGTCAAGGCCAGGTCGTCGTTCAGGATTGGAAGGGCCCCATCTTGGTGAACCTTCAAAAAGGCGAATTCGAATCGGTGCGATCGCAAGGCGATTTTAAACTGCATATGCTGAAGGGCAAAGCTTTAGTCAGTCAACACACCGGTGATCTGGCATTAGATTTTTACAATGTGGATTTAAATATTAAAAATGCCGAGGGCGCAGTGCAAATCTCTAATTTTTCTGGCGACACCGGACTTCAAAAAACCAAAGGGGATGTCAAATGGAACTCTTTGTCGGGTCCCTTGAAAGTGGAGCAATCTCAGGGCAGCCTTCAAATTGAAACTCAAAAAGGTTCGATTGTCGCTTCCGATTTTCAGGGTCGCATCGAAGGCCTAAATAGTGAGGGTTCCACGCAAGTAGCCGCAGTCGAAAGCACAGAAATGAACTTTCGAAGTTTGTCCGGTGGGATTCGAGTCACTTCGTCGCCGAAAGCTTCGCAGTGGGTGAACCTGTCGACGGTTTCCGGCGAGCTTTGGGCCCCTTCTTACTTGCACGAAACTCGTGATGGCGCCGGCAAAAACGTACAAGGAAGGTTACGCGGGGTCGAGCCCAAAGGCGTCTTGCGCTTGCGGTCTGCCGATGGATCTATTTCTTTGAAATAGTTTGGCGCCGACAAAAAAATTGACTTTCAGATCCTTTTCGATCACGTTTTGTCTCTATGTCGAAATCAAAATCAAAAAATAAATCGGCCTCGAAAGTAACTTCAAAAACAACGCCTAAAAACAAGCCTAAAAGCACTCCAATGGCTGCTGTTAAAGCATCGACCAAGCCAGCGGCCAAAGGCGTTGCAAAGCTTGCCGGCAAAGTAGCTAGCCACGTAGCGACCAAGCTGTCTAACAAAGTAGCAAGCCTGGTGGCGGGAAAGAAAGACTTGGGCAAAGCATCTAAGATTTTTGGCAAAACTCCTAAACTTCAAAATTCGGCATCTCAATCACCAGCTAAGGAAGAAATCTTTAAATCCGCATCTGCAAAGTCCGGTGGAAAAAAGAACGAAGCTGCCAAGCCATCAGTAAAACAAACGGCGAAATCAGCTCAGAAGTCCGATAAAACTAAAAAGGACTTGAAAAAAAATAAACCTGAAGATTTTGATGATTTGGTTCCCGATGACGATTTGGTTGAAACCGAGGATCTCAGCGCCTTGGACGAATTGGAAGAGGCTTCTGACGTTTCATTGAACATTGAAGAAGAAGTGATTGTGACCAGCGATATCGCTATTGCTGCCAGCGCAAATATCAGCGGCATCAAAGAAATTTTACTGACTGACCCCGAGGGTCGACCGCTGTGCAGAGTTCGTGATTGCGACCAAGCCGCTTCTGTCGAAGGGTACTGCCGGTACCACTATTTGTTGCAGTGGAAAAAGATTCAAGTTCGCCGAAAAATTTTGGTCGACGGAAAACTTCAAAAATATGTCGATGAATTGACCTCTCGTTATCCAGATAAATTTTTAGAAATGTTGAAAAAAGATCTGCGATCTGAAAAAGAATTCCTTGGCGCCATCGCCGAGCTTGATATCGACGAGGCCGCAATCGACCAGGACGTCGAAGACGAATCACAAAATTTTATCGACGAAGTTCGTGGCGTCACCCCAATGGGAATGGAAGACGAAGAAAGCTTTTAATTGGTTTTTATTTTATTTCGGGGACTATTTTCATCGATAGAAATTCCAATGGTTTTGGACTCGGCAAGGCCTTCGCTAGGCATTCCATCAGCCGAATAATATAAGCTTAGTGAATTAAGGGGTCGGCAGGCACTGCATTCCCTTTTTCCATGTTGGATCTTGAATCTGCAGGTAAATCATCAGTTACATCTGCAGTGGCAAATTCATCATCCAAAACTTGATCTAGGGCGTCCTGCAGTTCTTGTTCGCTTCGAAACTCTTTAACTAAATGGTCATTTTCGGCGGCGGAACGAAGGCCTAACAAGCGATCGGCTTCAGCTTCAAGGTCGGTGTTTTCGCCAGAGGTTTTGAAATACAGCTGCTTTTTTTGAAATAAAATTTTCTTCCACAGAACGGGCAGTTCTTGGAAGGGGTCGAAAAACTCGTCCCCGGAAGCCAGAGCCTGGCTAAAAACCTCTTCAAGAATAAAGTGCAGATATTCGAAACCAAATGAAATTTGCGCCATCAAAGGATCTTTTTGGTTGAGATCCATCGACAATTCCAAATTATTTTGCTTAAGCCTTTCGGGTTCTCGAAAACCTAATCGAAGCGTCACTTCATCAGAGTAAATTAAACCCTCAACTACCCAAATGTATTCTGGACGCTGTTCGCGCAAAAGCTCCTGAATTTGCGCCAAATACTCTGCGGGCAAACTGGTCGCCATGGTCGAGATTTTTAGTCGTGGTTTTAGCATTTTAAGGCTCCTTTTGACTCGAAGCGTTTTGATATAACAAATCAAAATGACTCGCAACTAAATATGTCCAGGCTGTTGGCCAGGGCACGGGAAACGAATCAAAAGTTTAGAAACTACTAATGTTTCAGAAATGGACTATCCTTTTAGAAACAATTTTTAAAATGAGTTCGGCATAGATGTTAGACCTCCGCTCACTGTCGGACAGGGAATTAAAGCGGCTGCCCTAATTGGGGTGCGTTTCCCCCGCGGCTGGACTAAGCTTTCAAAGGAGCTTTATTGTCTTACATTTCAATTTTCTTAGAAATTTGAAAGTATGATAAGAAGGTTTCTGTTTGATTCCATAGGTAGACTGGGTCCTAAGAAAAGGAAAAAACTTTTTTCCGATCGAAGTTAAACTTTCTGGATCCGTGAGTAGGGCCGACTGTAGGCATCTGCGCACTTTTTTAGATGAAAACCCGTGCCCGCGAGGCGGCTTCGTGCTGTACACCGGAAAAAATCGCCAACAACTGGCCGAGAACATTTCTGCAATTCCTAGGCAAGAATTTCTTATGGAAACTTTCGCAGAGTTGATCTGAGCTAAGGCGCTCTGCCGGAACTCGGCCAATTCTTTTTTTTTGGGGGGGGGATTCCATTCGGCAATTCCAGGAAGTTGCGAACCCCACCCTCCTTCTGCGGTGCAATCATTTCGACTTCCTGCCAGCCTTCAGCACCGCAGTGGAACAATCCACACGAAGTGAAAAATGCTGGCCTTGGCGAAAGACTTCAAGTATTTTAAAATTCTTTGATGAAAACCTAATTGAAATTTTAGCGACAAATTATATGAGTGAAAAAACTAATTCTGAAATTCTTAAGCCGATTAAAACTCGTTCTGGCGGGACCTGGCCGCCGGCTTCTCCGATCGATCGCGGGGTGTTTATTTCCACCTACGGTTGTCAGATGAATGTGGCCGATTCCGAGCGCATGTACGCGGTGTTGGAAATGCAAAACTACACCCAAGTCCCCAGCGCTGACTTGGCCGAAGTGATCATTATTAATTCGTGTAGCGTGCGGGAAAAGCCGGTGCATAAGGTTTACTCTGAAGTTGGATCGTATCGCGTGCTTAAGGGTCGAAATCCAAAACTTAAAATTGGTGTGGGGGGGTGTGTTGGTAGCCAAGAAAAAGGCAATCTGACTAAAAAGCAGCCCTTGATCGATTTTGTTTTTGGCACCGACAATATTGATGAATTGCCCGAAATTTTGGCGAAGTTAGACGATAAATATAAGAAAGTGATTCAGTCGCAGTTTCACCACCGGACCCCTTATCATATTCAGACGATGGTGACTCAACCTGGGGTGGCACAGTTTGTGAATATCACCAAGGGCTGTGATAATTTTTGCACTTTTTGTGTGGTGCCGTTCACTCGGGGTCGCGAAAAAAGCAGGCCTCTGCAACATGTTCTAAAGGACTTTCAAGACTTCAGTTTAAAAGGCACAAAGGAAATCACTTTGTTGGGGCAGAATGTAAATTCCTATAAGTCCGAATGCGGCGCTGATTTTGCGGACCTGCTAGAAATCTTAAGTCGTGAAACTGATCTTTTAAGAATTCGGTTTACGACCTCGCACCCTAAAGATTTTGATCAAAAGCTGGTGGATGTGATGGCTCGTTATCAGTCTAAACTGTGTGAATATATTCATTTGCCTTTTCAAAGTGGAAATTCGCGGGTGCTTGAGATGATGAATCGTGGCTACACCCGAGAAGAATACCTGCAGAAAGTAGCGATGATCCGAGCGGCTATACCAGGGGTTGTCCTATCGACCGATATTATTGTGGGATTTCCATCGGAAACCGAAGCCGAATTTCAAGACACGATGTCTTTGGTTGAAGAAGGTGGCTTTGAAACGATTTTCGCGTTTATGTATTCTCCCAGGCCGATGACCAAAGCGGCAAGCTTTGAGAGTCAACTTCCTGAAGATGTAAAGTCAGAAAGACTGCAAAGGCTTTTTGCCCATCACGAAGCATTGGCCGACGGCTGGGTTAAAAAATACGAAGGTCAAACGCTGCAGGTCTTGGTTGAAAAATTTGATCAAAATCGAAGCAATTGGGTGGGTCGTTCAACGCAAAATAAACTTGTGTATTTTGCTGGAGATCAGTTTACTGAAAATTTAATTGGGCAAGTGTGCCCGATTTTGATCTCCAAGGCCAGACCGTCCGTTTTTAGAGGAGACCTCGTTAAATTATGAGCAAGAAAAAACTTCATTTAAGATCCAAAAGCTCGAAAATTGTTAAATCTGGAAATCCCACTCCGTTGAAAATTAAGATCGAAGAAAATTCTGCGGCGGCTCTTGCACCGGTTAACGAATTGCAAGACCCAAGGCAAATGGTGCTTTTAGAGCCCATGGGAATGGCCATGGGTCCCGATCAAGTCAGGCCTTTGCTGTTGATGAAAATGAAAGATCGATCCGATATTTTACCTGTTTTGTTATCTCCGTTAGAGGCTGGTTTGTCTTTGGCCCTGCAAAGCACGCAGTCGCCCATGGGATCTGGGGACTATTTTGGACAGATGGCGATTTCTAACCCGCATCGAACTTCGGAAGTGTTATTTTCAAAGTTGGGTGTGCATTTGATCAAAGCCGAGTTTTGGGAAATCAAGGGGCCGCTTCAGTTTATAAAAATTTATTTCGAAACCCCAAGCTCAGGTGTCACCGGTGAAAAAGTGACCGATACGATAATGGTAAGAGCGGACGAAGCGATGAGTTTAGGGCTTTATCTCAAGGTTCCGTTCTTTGCTACGCTAGAATTTATCCAAAAAAGTCGGGCGCTTAATGCTGAAGTCACAAAAGTGTCGGAATCCTTGATCCATCGGCCCGAGCTTTTGCAGAAATCACATCCTTATTTAATCTAGAAAATTGGCGCTTTCTTTTTTCTGCGCTTTTCTGTAGTTTTGGAAGATGATTCTGAAAACCGTTCGAAATCTAACTCCTCAAATTGGAAAAAATGTTTTTATCGCTGAAAACGCCACGCTGATTGGCGACGTTCAGGTCGCGGACCAGGCTTCGATTTGGTATCAAGTGGTTTTGCGCGGGGATGTTGCTAAAATTCAATTGGGTGCTCGCAGTAATATTCAAGACGGAAGTATTGTCCACGGCTCCTATAAATATTCTGAAACCATTATCGAAGATGACGTGACGATCGGGCATCAAGTGGTTTTGCATGGTTGCCGGATAGGATCCTTTTCTTTGATTGGAATGGGGACGATCATCTTAGATAAGGCGGTGATTCCAAAATACAGTTTGGTCGGCGCCGGTTCCTTGATTCTTGAGGGGGCTACTTTTCCTGAAGGGCATTTGATTGTTGGGCGCCCGGCAAAAGCCAAGCGACCGCTGACCGAAGAAGAAAAAAGATCGCTTGAAGAGTCAGTTCAGAATTATTTGTTCTACAAAACGTGGTATGCCCTGGCGTAAGGAGTGATGATGAAAATAAATCAAAATGACGTAGAGATGGCCTTGACCTTCGATGATATTTTATTGGTGCCGCAGTATTCAGAAATCGTTCCCTCGCAAGTCAGCACAAGCACTGAATTTGCGCGAGGAAAAAAATTAAATATTCCGGTGATTTCTTCCGCGATGGACACGGTGACAGAATCCAAAGTGGCCCGAATCATGGCGCAAATGGGCGGCTTGGGCGTTATTCATAAAAATTTGACCGTCGAGCAGCAGTCCCTAGAAGTCGAGAGGGTAAAAAAATACGAAAGTGGAATGATCACCGATCCAATCACCCTGCCGCCCGATGCTTTGGTCAGTGAAGCCATGGAGCTGATGCGCAAATATTCCATCAGTGGCGTGCCAGTGACAGTGCAAAAACGTTTGGTTGGAATTCTAACAAACAGAGATTTGCGATTCGAACAAAACTTAAATCAACCCATTAAAAACCTGATGACATCAAAAGATTTGGTCACGGCTCAGGCAGGGACAACGCTTGAACAGGCAAAAAAGATTTTGCAATCGCACAGGATTGAAAAACTACCTGTGGTTGATTCAGAAGGAATTTTAAAAGGCCTGATCACGATCAAAGATATCGAGAAGAACGAACAATTTCCTCAAGCCTCGAAAGACGATCGAGGCCGTCTATTGGTGGCGGCTGCCGTTGGAATTGGCGATCAAGCCATCGCGCGGTCCGAGGCTTTGGTTCAATCACAGGTGGATATTCTAGTTATCGATACTGCCCACGGGCATTCAAAAAACGTAATCGAAACCATCAAGACGCTTCGGCAAAAATTTAAAGACGTTATTTTAGTGGCCGGGAACGTGGTGACCGCCGATGGCACTGAAAGTTTGGCTCAGGCTGGATGTGATGTCATTAAAGTGGGCGTGGGTCCGGGCAGCATTTGCACCACGCGAATGGTCGCCGGTGTGGGAATGCCGCAAGTCAGTGCCGTGATGAAATGTTCGCAAGCCGCCAAACGTTTAGGAAAAACGATTATTGCCGATGGCGGAGTAAAATTTTCAGGAGATATCACAAAAATTTTGGCGGTTGGTGCACAGACGGTGATGATCGGAAATTTAATTGCTGGCGCCGAAGAAAGTCCCGGAGAAACGATTTTATATCAAGGCCGCACGTACAAACTTTATCGCGGCATGGGCAGCCTTGGCGCCATGGCACAAGGAAGTAAAGATCGCTACGGTCAAATGGATGTGGTCGACACCGATAAATTAGTTCCCGAAGGTATCGAAGGTCGAGTTCCCTACAAAGGACATTTGTCGACGATCATTCACCAGCTGGTGGGCGGCTTGAAATCGGGAATGGGGTACTTAGGAGCTTCCACCATTGCCGATCTTCAAGAAAAAGCACAAATCGTTCGCATCAGTCATCAGGGCTTACGCGAATCCCACGTTCATAATGTAAGCATCACCAAAGAAGCTCCCAACTATCGAATTGAATAGGTTTTAAAAATTTTGAGCACAAATTATTTTTTAATTTTGGATTTTGGATCGCAGTACACCCAACTGATCGCGCGCCGTTTGCGCGAAATTGGATTTTATTCCGAGATCAAGCGATTTGATCTGTCAGTGGATGAAATTAAAAAGCTAAACCCCAAAGGAATTATTTTATCGGGTGGTCCATCGTCGGTTTATGATCATGGGTCTCCCCAGCGTGAATTAAAAAAATTGTCGCCGATCGCACCACTTTTGGGCGTGTGCTACGGCATGCAGTTGATGGCGCTTGAATGGGGTGGCGAAGTCAAAGGCGGAACATCGGGAGAGTACGGGCATCAGACGATTCATTGGAAAGATTCTTTACATCAAAATCTTTTGGGCGGAGATCAGCAAAAAGTGTGGATGTCCCATGGAGATTCAGTCGTAAAAGTCCCCCCCTATTTCCGAGTCACTGCGATCAGTGATTCGGGTTCGATCGCTGCCATTGAAAGCGATCGCATGATGGGACTGCAATTTCATGCCGAGGTTGCGCACACCGAAAAAGGTTCTGAAGTTTTAAAATATTTCGCAGAAAAAATTTGTCGTGCTCAGCCCGATTGGAAAACGGGATCGATGTTGGAGAAAATCAAAGTGGAAGTTTTGGCGGCCACATCCAAAGGCGGTAATATCTTGTGCGCACTCAGCGGAGGCGTTGATTCAACCGTGTTGGCACAGATCCTGACCCAAACCTTGGGGTCAGAGCGAGTGCACTGTATGTTTGTCGATCACGGATTGCTTCGAAAAAACGAGGCCGAAGAAGTTTTAAATATTTATAAAAAACTGGGGCTGAATATTCGTTTGATCAAGGCTGAAGAAAAATTTTTGGGGGCTCTTGCGGGTATCGACGACCCCGAGAAAAAACGAAAAACTATCGGCGGGCTTTTTATCGATGTGTTTAAAGAAAATGTTCGCGCTGAATGGAATATTGCTTATTTGGCTCAAGGCACGCTTTACCCCGATGTGATTGAAAGTGTTTCTTTGCACGGCACTGGTGTGACCATTAAATCTCACCATAATGTGGGTGGGCTTCCGGATATTTTGCCGTTTCCATTGATCGAGCCTTTGAAATTTCTTTTTAAGGATGAAGTCCGAAACCTGGGTCGAGAATTAAAAATCCCCGATGAGTTCGTTGGTCGCCATCCTTTTCCAGGTCCTGGGCTTGCGATTCGAGTTTTGGGTGCTGTGGATAAAAAGAAGCTCTCGATTCTGCAGGAAGCCGATGCAATTTATATTCGCGAACTGAAAAAACATGATTTGTATCATAAGATTTGGCAGGCGATGGCGATCTTGCTTCCGGTCCGAAGCGTTGGAGTGCAGGGAGATGGGCGCACTTATTCGTACGTTTTAGCTTTACGAGCTGTGACTTCTCAGGATGGAATGACAGCTGATTGGTTTGATTTTCCGTCGCAATTTTTGCGACAAGTTTCAAATCAAATCACCAATCAAGTAAAGGATATCAATCGCGTCGTGTATGATATTTCAAGCAAACCACCCTCCACCATCGAGTGGGAATAATTGTTCGCCGTGGCTTTGGAATCATATCCAGGCTTGTCGACGAAAACTAGCACCGCTGATTTGTGAAGGAACAACGATGATATGATTCAAAAGACCAAGCAAAAATGTCTAGTGTATTCCTGGACGGGCACTTAATGTCTTTTGTTCATTTGCACGTGCATTCCGAGTATTCGCTGCTGGAAGCTTCCAACACGGTTAAAGATTTAGCGGCGAAAGCAAAAACGTTTTCACAACCGGCCCTAGCACTGACCGATCTGGGCAATATGTTTGGGGCCATCGAATTTTATTTTGGGTGTCTCAACCAGCAAGTAAAACCGATTTTGGGTTTAGAATGCTATTTGACCCGCAAATCGAGGCTCGAGAAAACTTCGACAGAGCATCGCGATGTTTTAATGCGAGGGCCAGAGCGATTAGTTTTTTTAGCGCAAAATTTAGCGGGCTATAAAAATTTGTGTAAGCTTTCGACCTTGGGTTATCAAGAAGGGTTTTATTACAAGCCTCGGATTGATGACGAACTGATCCAGCGCCATCACGAGAATTTAATTTGTTTGTCGGGCGGATTGCGCGGAGATATCGCCGTCAGGTTTATGCAAGAGGGCCCAGATGCGGCCTTGCAACGAATCCAGAATTTAAAAGCAATTTTCGGTGATCGTTTTTATTTAGAAATTCAAAAAATTCCTTTGCCTGAATTGACGGTCTACAATCAGTTTTTGCAGGAAGTTTCGCGGTCGAATCAAATCAAATTGGTGGCGACCAACGAAGTTTATTATTTGACGCCTGAAGATCAGATTGCTCAGGAAGTTTTGGTTTGCATCGGGCAGAATAGGACCCTTCAAGACGAACATCGTCCCAAGCTTGGTTCCAATCAGTTTTATTTAAAATCTTCCGAGGACATGAAAGATTTATTTCACGATCTTCCAGAAGCTTTGGAAAGCACTTTGGAAATTGCTGAAAGAACGAATTTGAAATTTAAATTAAAAGATGATCACGGCAAGGCTATCTATCATTTGCCTAGTTACCCCACCAAAGATGGAATTTCTTTAAAAGAAGAAATTCGCAGGCTGTCGCTTGAGGGCGTTAAGGATCGGTTTAAAGAAGCCGAGCGCAGGAAAGAAGCGATCGATGAAAATCAGAAGCAAAGTTATTTTGATCGTTTGGATTTTGAGTTGGGCGTGATCGATCGCATGGGATTTAACGGATACTTTTTGATCGTTCAAGATTTTATCAATTGGGCGAAAATGAAAGATATTCCGGTGGGGCCGGGGCGGGGATCGGGTGCAGGGTCGTTAGTCGCTTACTCGCTCAAGATCACTGATTTAGATCCGATGCCTTATAAACTTCTGTTCGAGCGTTTCCTAAACCCTGAGCGTGTGAGCATGCCGGATTTTGATATCGACTTTTGTCAGGACCGCCGGGTGGAAGTTATTCAGTATGTGACTGAAAAATACGGTGCGGGCAGTGTTTCGCAGATTATCACGTACGGAAAATTGCAATGTCGAGCTGCTTTAAAAGACGTCGGCAGGGTGCTGGGATTAAGCTTCGCCGAAGTGGACGTAGTTTCAAAATTAGTTCCGGATAAGCTGAATATCACTATCGACGAAGCCTTGGAAATGGAGCCTCGCTTGCGTGAATTGATGGATCAAAATCCACAAGTTTTAACCCTTATTGATCTTGCCAAAAAGGTCGAAGGTTTAGTTCGTCACGCAGGGATTCACGCGGCCGGTGTGATTATTGCTGATGGAAATTTAGTGGATCATGCTCCCCTTTATCGCGGTAGCGAAGGTGAAAACGTGGTCCAGTACGATATGAAGCACGCCGAAAAAATCGGTCTGATCAAATTTGACTTTTTAGGTTTGAAAACTTTGACTTCAATTCATCAGGCTTTGAAGTTGATTCAGAAAAATCAGGGAAAGACTTTTACTACAAATGATATTTCTTTGCATGACCAGGGGATTTATCAAATTATTTCCGAAGGCGACACCGACGGAATTTTTCAGTTTGAGGCCGACGGCGTGACCGAGGCCATTCGAAAAATCAGACCCTCGAACTTTTTTGATATTACCGCGATCAATGCTCTGAATCGTCCCGGTCCGATGGCGATGATTCCTGAATTCGCCAAGCGAAAACACGGAGAATCTCCGGTGGAATACCTGCTGGATGAACTTAAAGAAGTTCTAGAGGAAACCTATGGAATTATTGTTTATCAAGAACAGGTGATGGCGATTGCTTCTAGAATTGCGGGCTTTACTCTGGGTGAAGCCGATATGCTTCGTCGGGCCATGGGAAAAAAGATCAAAGAAGAAATGGACGTTCATCGCGAGCATTTTCTAAAGGGTGCTGCCGAACGCGGTCATGACAAAAAGAAATCCGAAGAAATTTTCGAGCTGATGTACAAGTTCGCAGACTATGGATTTAATAAATCGCACGCGGCGGCTTACTGCGTGGTAGCGGCTCAAACAGCGTGGTTGAAGCGATATTTCCCGTGCGAGTTTTACGCCAGTCTTTTGTCGATCGAGTTAGGCAATACAGATAATATTGTCAAATACGTGAAAGATGCTCAAGGCCACCAGCTAAAAGTCCATTCCCCCAACGTCAATCAATCGGATTTTTTATTTTCTGTTTTGGATGACAATATTTATTTTGGATTGGGCGCAATAAAAGGTGTTGGGGAAAATGCAGTCGATGCGATTTTGCAAGCGCGGTCGCTGAAACCAAATCAAAAGTTCGAATCTGTGGATGATTTTTTTCAAAGCGTCGATGTGAAAAAACTAAACAAGCGCGTGATTGAATCCCTGATCAAAGCCGGTGCGTTTGACGTTTTTTTAACTCCGCGAGCGGATCTGATGGCCTACTTTCCAAAGCTGATGGAGCTTGCCAATGAAAAAAGAAAAGAAAAAGAATCAGGGCAAGTGTCGTTTTTTGATTTAAGTCCCGTCGAAGAAAAGCTTCAAATTCCGTCGGCACCGCCATGGAATCGCACACAGAATTTGGCGCTTGAAAAAGAAGTTTTAGGGTTTTACTTAAGCGATCACCCGTTGAAGGGTTACGAGCGCCTTTCACAAGTCTGGGTGACGGGAAATTTAAAAGACTTGGGGTCGATTTACAATAAGCATCTGATCTCTTTAAATTCTGGCGGTGTCGAGCCCGCTATCGATCCTAAGAGGGGAAAACACAGCCAGAAAAAACGCGTCGTCGTCAGCGGAATGATCGCCGAACTTCGCGAGGTCATCACTAAAAAAGGCACGCGTATGGCCTTTGCAAAACTTGAAGATCTAACGGACTCTTGCGAGCTGATTGTTTTTCCAGACACTTTTGCACAGGTCCAGCAGTTGTTAAAGGATGAACGGCCGCTTTTGATCGGTGGCTTTTTGGAGGTGGAAAACACCAACCCCAAAATTTTTGTCGATTCAATCATTATTTTAGAAGACGCCTTTAAAAAAACCAAAAAACTAACCTTTGATTTAAAAGATTTAAGCTACCATCAACTTAAAGATTTAAAATCGTTGTTGGTGGCTGCACCGGGAAATACGGCCATTGAATTTAAACTTTTCGTCCAGGATTTAAAAAAAGAAGTCGTGATTCAGTCCGACGAAGTAAAGGGGATTCAGCTGTCGAATGATCTTTTGGAAAAGATTAAAAATCGGTTAGGGGATACTTCTTTTATTGAGGTCCAGTCTTAGCGAGGCCTGTTGGAGCTTTCTTGGCTTTGGAACATGCGGTACTAGAGGTGTGAAAATTACCGGATTCAAAGGATTTCGTTCTTTGCAAAGCGAATCAGTTCGAAACATTATCTGCTTAAATTGGGTCGATCCAAATCTATAAACTAATATTGGCGAAGTCTGTTTGGTTTTATTTGCTGAGCGTAAAGAGTGACATCTGCTTGAATTTGACGTCCAATTGAGGTGTGAACAAAAAAAAAATAACTTTCATTTTTTCGGGCGCCAAATCCTTCGAATTAATTTCGCAAATTATTTTCAGCATTTCAAAAATGCGAAGGCTTTACGGTTTTCTAATAACTTTAGGGTCGTTGATCTTTTTAAACGGTCCGCTAGGGCATGCCGAAGAAAACGCTTTGTTTGATACCACGGTCGAGGTTACTTCCACCGAGACCAATGCGAATTTAGCGCGCAAAGATCTAGTGGATAAAGCGAATTTCAAAGTTTCGGAAGATTTGATCAAACAAATCATTGGGGATTCCAAATATCAGCGAAATAAAAATTTGATCCGGCAAAAGGTGATTCAAAATAGTGGCCGCTATATTGTATTGACTAAGACTTCCGATGTCGTCCCCATCACCCCAGTAGAAAAGGGGGGTCCCGCATTTAAAATGAATGCGCAGATAAAAATTAACCAGCAGAATCTAGAAAAAATTTTGCTGGATCAAGGTTTGTTTTACGAATCAGATGGCACTCCGATTGTGATTCCGTTTATCAGGTGGCGCGATCAGTTGACGTCGCAAACTTATGCTTGGTGGATCAAGAACGAAAATACTTTGGTTTCCAGGTATCAGAATATTATCGAGACTTCGCTTCGGGCTCAGTTTCAAAAGAACGGATTTTATCTGATCAAGCCTTTTGAACTTAAATATATCGAAATGATTCCCGAAGATTTGCGATCCGAAAGTTTGCGCACCGAAGATTTGCAGGGCCTTGCGCAAAAATGGAATGCTCAAGTTTTTTTAACGGGAACTTTTTTTATTTCGAAGCACCCGACTAAATCAGATATTTACAATATCGAAGTTAGCCTAAAGGCCCAGCAGACGGGAAATGCCAGATTGATCGCGGACCTCTACCGCCAGTTTGAAACCGAAATGGGACCGCAAGAAAAAGTGGTCGAGAAGAAAATCCACGAGCTTTCAGATGGGGTCTCGCAAGAAATCAGCGCTCAAGTTTTAGAAGCGTGGCAAAAAGGAACTTTGGGATCCAACGTTTATTATTTAACACTTCGAGGAAGTGTGCCGCTGCCGGTCCAGGAAGCATTGAAGGCCGCCGTAAAATCGAAATTTAAAGATATTCGCCAAATCTGCGAGCGAAAACTAAGTTCGCAGGAAATCAAATACGAAATTGATTCGTCAGTGTCGCCAATTGAAATATCCAAAAAGATTTCAAGTTTCGAAGGCGCCGGGTTTCAATTTGTGCTTGGCAATGCCACCGATCGCGAAATCATTTTCAATAAAAAATAGTTTCAAACAGGCAGAGGCCCTCTTAGGGCCTCTGCCGAAGTGGACCCTAATTTTTTAAGGGGATGTGTCCACGGCTTACCCTTAAGAGCCTTCCCGTTTTAGTTTGGAAACCAGCTCAGACCCAAAAACAAAATAATTTGAAACGCTGACCAGAACTAATACTTGCATTGTTTTGAGTGCTAAGAAAAAATATGTTTCAACTTAACATAATTGTTGTTGGGAAAATTGACCGAATATGGGATTAGTGGAAGTCTATGAAAACTTCAAAACGCGCGGTTGATTTGACGAAAAGAATGGAGTTTGAAATTTGGAATTGATGATGGGCATATCTCAATATTTTTTCGATGGAAGATTAAGAAAACAATTTTTGAGTATTTTGTTAGTGCCAATTCTGTTTTCAATGACCGCTTGTGAGAGTTTGACCGCGAAACGAAATGGACCATCTCGAAAAGACGTTGCCGTTGCACCAGCGCTTCATGGTCCTAGACAGCGGGTTTTAATCTTACCTTTCTTGACCGAGAATCTTAAGAACAGCGAGAATTTGCGGGCGCAAGCCAAGAAAAGTTTTGTTGAAGCTTTGGTGAAAGCTGGAACTTTTGTGGTGGTCGATAGCGAAGATTTGAAAGTTGATTTCAAAAAATTCTATAATAATTCAGAATACCAGCTAACGGATATGGCCAAAGAAGTCTTGGCGCTGGGGATTCCAATTATTATGGAAGGAAAAGTTCTGACCTTTAAAGTGAAACGCAAATCCGGAACGGTTGGCGTTTTCAAACAGGTGAAATCGGAATTTGAATCCAGTGTGCGGGTCCGGCTATTAAGCTCAAGCTCTGGGCGCGAAATGTTAAACACGACCAAGACAATAACTTTAGAAGAGCCCGGAATTCGTGTGCCTGACGATATGACTTTCGATCAACTGATGGAAGAAAACCCTGAACTGATCCAAAAATTAGTCACGGACGCATTTCTGCAATTTCTGCCTTCTTTGAGCCAGGTCACCCAAAAAATGGGGTGGGAGGGCCGCATCGCTATGATTGATTCGGACAAAATTTACTTAAACGTTGGCCAATTGACCGGACTGAACGTGGGCGACATTCTTAAAGTCAGTGAAGCCGGTGAAGATGTGTTTGACCCCCAGACGGGGACTTATATAGGCAAAACTCCGGGCCGAATGAAGGGTACTATCGAAATCGTTAATTTCTTTGGTCAAGACGGCGCTGTTTCGGTTATCCATTCCGGAGCAGGTTTTAAAGAAAATGACCGAGTCGATGTCTACTAATTTTAATTTACCGGAAAACGAAAGCTCTTTCGAGAACAGCACGTCTTATTGCGAAGTCGCTTCTGTTCGCCATCAGAAAGTCCCTGACGGGGAAGCATGTGAAGGTGATTCTATTTTCCTGGACCATCCACCCAAAAAGGATAGACACACCGGCAGGGGCGAAGCCCGTTGGCTGGGAGCAGTAAATTATATTCGTGGGTTAAAGTTCCAAGAATTCTTGGACTCAAAAATCAGCCAAGACCCGGATCAATTTTTTATTTTGGGATTAGAACACCCACTGGTGGCTACATTGGGAAAAAGAGCTTCGTCTGCGGAAATCATTTCCCCTGACGTTGAGGGTCATCCGGAAATTCCGGTAGTGCATGTTCAACGCGGTGGCCACGCCACGCTCCATTTGCCGGGCCAATTGGTGATTTACCCCATCGTCCATCTACAAAGAATGGGCTGGGGGGTCCGTCAGTATGTCGAGCTTTTGCTTCAAACCTCTGCAAAAACTTTAGCGCATTTTGGGGTACCCACGCAGTCCCAGCAGGCAGGACTTTTCACTAACGCGGGAAAAATTGTCTCGTGCGGAATTAGGGTGAAAAAAAATATTTCAACTCATGGATTGGCTATGAACATCAACAATTCGCTGGATCTTTTTTCGCAGATCAAAACTTGCGGAGTGAACGGGCAAGCGATGGATTCTTTGAAAAATCAAATTCAAAAAGAAATTCCGCTTCAGGACGTATTTCAAGTTTGGATCAACGAATTTAACAAAGTTCTTGAAAAGACTGAAAAGTCTGAGATAACTGAAAAATTCGATGGTCTCTTGGCGCAGTTGGTAGCGCGTTTCCTTGACATGGAAAAGGTCACTGGTTCAAGTCCAGTAGAGACCACCATTTAATTTTTTTGCGTATTAGAAGTTCTTCAAAAACTCTTTTAAGGCCCGCTCAAAATTAAATAAAAGCAACGCCACGAATAGAAGCGAGGTTTAGATGTCAGAATTTTTTCTAAAGGTTTTAAAACAGCGGGCGCATTTTGCGCTTTTAGCATTTCGGTTATTAATTCGATCTTTGTTCCAAAGTATAGTTTTAATTATTCTTTTTCAAGGGGTCCCAGCTGGAGCTCAGTCGGTCACCGTACCGGATGATGTCTCGTACCTGACATTGGACTACGGCCCTTTTCAGATTATTTATCCCGCAGAACACGCGCAGGTTCTGCCGGAATTGTTTCAACTGATTGATCCTATTTTTAAAACTTACGAAAAAGAATTCGATTGGGTTTTGGACGAAAAAATTCCCATCGTACTAGTTTCAAATCGGGCGCAAATTCCCGATGCCAACGTCGTTGGCCGGCCTTTTATGCGTACTGTTTACTACCCCGGTGGCGCCCCTATTCTTAGCCATTTGGCAGAAAGCCAGTGGATGAAAAGTTTGGTCGTGCACGAATCCGCGCATCTGTACCAGGTGAATGTTAAAAAAGGATGGCCTTCGCAGATCATTCATAAATATTTAAGAAATGTTTTTTTCTTTCCCGTGCTTTTTCTTCCCGTTTTTGTAACTCCCAATGAGCTATTGCCCAGGCTTTTTATGGAAGGCAATGCCACCTGGAACGAATCGCGCTGGGGGGTCGGCGGGCGTTTGCATTCTGGCCGCGAACGGGCCTTAGTTTATACGTTGGCCCAAGACGATTTATTAACACCAGCACGTCTAATCAACGAGACCATTGGCTTTCCGTTTTCAAATTCAAAATATGCCTTGGGTGGTTATTTCTATAATTACTTGGACGAAACTTTTCCTGACCTAGAAGTGAACCAACATATGACCGAGAACTCGTACGGTTATTTAAATCCGATATGGTTGAACAAACATTTTCAAGGGTATTTTCATGCTAATTTGCGTGAATCCCTGGTTTCGTTTGCGAAATCTTTAAAGCAAAAATCCAAGGATCAGAAGAGTCTTTCTGAAGCAGCGATCATCAGTTCCTTAAGCAGTCCCGAACTTACAAGGGATTCAAAATATATTTACGGGGTTATTCAAGACGATTATCAATCTCCACCCAAAATTTTAAAAGTGGACCGTCAGACTTTGCAATGGACACTCGAGGAAAATGATCGGCCCGACGGTCCAGTGATTCAAAAAAATGGAAAGCTTTTTACTTCGGCCAGTGCGCGGCTGTCGCCAGCGCTCTTAAAATACGCCTTGTTTGAATCCTCGACAGATTATTTAGAGGATTCCTTAGGTCAATATTATTTTGATCAAAGCGAAAACCCTGAAAATCCAGTCTACGTTAGTATTGATATTCAAAAATCATTCAGTCAGACCATTTTAAATGTAAACGGTCAACAGTTTGGACCGGTTTCCTCGCTGCCTAGAGTGTCCGCGATCGGTGATCTTTATTATTTTGATCAGCAGGGCAGTCGTCGGATTTTAAAGAAAAATAGAGAGGAACTTTTTTCGCTGGAATCTTATGATTCAGAAGTCGTGGACGTGACCGACACTTGGGTTTATTTTTCTCAAGCTTCCGAAAAAGGAATTCAAATTTTTGGTTTTGAATTGGCAAGTCAAAAAGTTTTTAAAATCTTGGATTCCGATCGAGCCTTAGATATGCGAGTGCTAAAACAAGATTCTAAGAGCACAAAAGCATTGGTTACAGAGCTCAGCTCGGCCGGATATCAAATGAAGTTGGTCGAATTTAGTCCGGGGGCAAACCCCAATGATGAATTTAAATCCGAAAAATTTTATCCGCCTTTGAAATTGAAAAAGCCAAAGTTTGATTTGGATCCGGGTCCTACGTCGCTGCAGGCGGCGGCGCCCACAGTACCGCCCACAGTACAGCCGGCAATGCCCCAAACATCGGATTATAATTATTTAAGCGAAATGCGATGGTCGCAAACCTACGCTGGTTTTGGATTTGGCTTTGAAAACGATTTCCTGCTGACTCTTTCCCCTTACTTTATTGACCCAATGGGATTTAATGCATTGTCGTTGCTTTACGCCCGGGGGATTTTTCAATCGCAATATTTTGGAGTTAATTATTTGAATTCAAGAAACCGACTGAATTGGACGATTTCGTTTTTAGGATACGACACTCTTGAAATTTTAAAGTCCGACACCAAATACAGTTTGTTATCAAAAACTAGTGAAAATAAATTTCAAGTGGGCTTGCTGTATCCATTTTGGCTGAATCGCCGAAACATAATAACTGGAAAAGTGTTCTCGAGTGTCCGATCAAAGTACAAAGATTTTATCAATACCGACGTTGAACTTTCTTACGAGTTTTCAAAAAGTTATCCGCTGAATATTGATTCCTATCGCGGCTACGTTTTTGAGATCGCCGGCAGTCGTCACAAAGAAAGTACCCCCAGCGGGGTCCAACAAATATGGACTTACAATTGGGGTTGGGAAGTGTATTCAACGGTGCAAAATTTTTATGCACGTTCGCAGATTTCTGAGATCGAACTTTTTGAATATTATCTAAATCAGCAATCAAGCCTTTCTCAATACAGCATGGATTCAAGTTATGCCCTAAAAGTAGATCGTGTTTTTATGAATTCACTGTCGATCAAGAAAGCTATTCAGCTAGAATATTTGTGCTACAAATTTCCGTTGAGTTTGCGCAGAGTAATCCCTGAAATTAAATATTCGTTTTTTGATGTGACTGGAAGTTCCCGAACGGTTTCAGGCGTGGATCGGTTTCAAGAGCTCAATTTAAATTTAGGGGTAGAATTTTTGATTCTGCACAGTGCTCCGATCACATTTGTGATGGGTGGGCGAAATATTTATTACGGCAATTCGGCAGCTGCTTTCACCGAGACTTATGCATTTCTAAATTATCGCAAGAATTAAGATTTGCGCTTTTTTTAACAAAAAAAATTTAGTGATATTTTATTGTCGCCTAAGCTTGCGATAATTTTTTTTGATACATCTTTTGAAGTTGATCGATTTCTTTTTGGTGTTTTTTGTCGATCTCGGTTAATTTTTCGCGCATTTTTTCTTTGGTCTGTTCGACTTCGCCTTTGGAAAGATTTTTTAAACTATCATATTCTGCTTGATGGGTTTCATTCAGGTCAGACACTTGTTGTTTTTGTTTTTGAATCAAATCGCTTTCGCGCTGAGAATAGTATTCTTTTAATCTGGCGACTTCGTCTTTTCGACCCACACTGCTCATAACCATATTCTAAAAGAACTTAAACTGCTCTGAAAGTCCAATTTGGCTTTACAGACTTTTAGAGAGTTCCACTGTCAGGCGATAAATGGCAGCATTCATTTCCTGTTGGGTGACGGGTTCTGGATCCCCTGGTTTCCACTTTCGAATCTTTGCCAGATTTTTCCAATTCATACTAAAGATCACATTTCCTTTCGGCATATTTCCGTGGGGTGAAATATAGGGCTGAATTTCATTGTTCAAAGAAACCAGACCCAGTGTCGAGGTCCTAAGAATCATCACGCCTATGGCAATGTCCTCGATGCCTTTTTTAATGATAGCTACACGCTCGCGATGAAGGTCCGGAAAACGCAAGGTCGTATAATTTTCGTCGCAAAATATCCCAATAAATTTTTCGCCTTCGGTGGCCAGGTCTTCTTCGATTCCAGAGCGATCTTGATTCATCAGTTGAGCCAGTTCTAAAGACGCGGCCAAAATTTCGGCGGACGGGGATTGCGAAGGGATTTTTGCTTTTTGCGACATAAAGTAGTTTTTAAGAAAATCCGACGTTTGTAAATTGAAAACGCTAAAAGTGGGGCCACTTATTTGTGATCAACATGCGATGACCGTCCAGGAAGGTCTCAAAGTGAGACAGATCTCAATCAGTACAGCGAAAATCTAAACTGTAATTTGAAAAAAGCTTAAACAATACCCGGAAATCTTCCGATCCCATTTACGATGAGACCTCTATCAAGTTATAAAAATATTATCTCGTACTTTTTGGCGACGTCACTTTCTGTGGCACCGGCGGTATCTTTGGCCGCTGGGACACCCAATATGAAGCAGCAAAGCCAACCGAAAGATCAACAAGTAAAATCAGTTGGCGTAACTACCAGAGAAGTCAGTTTAAGTAATATCAAAGCGATTCTGGATGACCCGAGTTCAGAACCAAAGACTGGTGCTGGGATTCCCCCAGCGACCCGAGACCCAATACTGGAGTATCCTACATTTCCAGAGTCTTCTACAACGGGAACAAAAAAGTTATCCAAAAGTAAAAGAGGGCCTAAGAAAAAACCTAAGACTGCCGCCGAGGCTATAGCTACCGAAATTGTTAAAGTACTTCCAGACGATGTTCCCTACACCATGGTCCAAAGGGTTTTCCCCTCAAACTCTAAGAGCAATATTGCCACGCAGTTTGTGATCACCAGCAAAGTGAATCCAAATGATGTTCGACTTGTCACTTTAACTAAAAATGAACCCCAGCGGGCGGGGACCTACAGCGTAAAATTCAAAGCGGCAGACGGCAAGGGCCACGAAAAAAACGAAGTCGTCGATATTCCCAACGGAATGTTCGTGGAGCTTTCGACGCTGAACTCCAATAAAATCAGCGCTGAAGTGAGCAATTTTTTTGATAAGGCAGTGAAAGCAGAGATGACGGTTCGAGATGCGCCCAACTTAATACCAGCTCCGATCCAGCAAAAAATGGTGCTGCCGGGTCCGACGGATTCTGCTTCACCAAATATAGTAGATCAGACGCGTCAGGGTGGTGGATCTATAGGCGGAAGCTTAGCGCGGATTCCTGAAGCTGACGTGCCATATCCCCCTATAGGTGGCGCCAATCGCAATCGTGATTTAGGCCAACCGGCTTTAGTCGCTAATATTCAAGCTCCGTTAGTAGCTGGACCAAACCTGAAAATCGCTGAACTAGAGACTGGTGCAAAATTAGCTTCAAACTCAGGTTTAAATTCAAGGGCGATCGATAAACCTAACGCACCAGGAACGCTAAGCTTAGATGATAAGGAGAGGCAGATTAGCGATGCGTATGATTTTTTGGCGGTGGTGAGGGATTTAAATCAATTGGGAAAGACAGGCGAAAGTTGTGTTAGTAACAACGGAACCACTGGCGAGCTGAATGACAAAAAAGAATGTATCTCTAAGGGCTCTGCAAATCGAATGTTTCAAAAAGAGGGTGTTCAGTACTTGGAGTGTCAACAGCCGGGCCAGACCGCTTCAATTTATCCACCGGGACTGATGGTTCAGGTTAAGCCTGATATGGATAGACTAGTAGAATGTAACCGAGCGGCCAGATTTCAGTTTAAGCAAGACCCAAAAATTCTAGCGAATACGGTTTTGAATTTTCAGACTCCAGAATTTACTGCACTGATCGATCGCAAAGTCGCTGAATGCAAAGTAAATTCGGGGAACCCTGTTTGTTCTAGTTTTTTTAGTGTGGCGGGAATTATGCTTGATCAATGTCGGAAGATGCAAGTAAGCGATCCCGAATTAGGTTTGGCTTGTTATATAAAAGATATTCCAGCCTATGATTCTGCGATCGAAAAAGGCGCCAGTGATTATTTAGCAAAGCCATTGGCTAAATTAGGTCCGGGGGCTGACCCTTCGCAAGCGGGGTTAAAAGAAGATCTGCAAGATGCTCCACGTAGGCCCAGCCATCGCGAGTTGATGGCTGTAGATGCAGCCATCGATCTGAACGATAATGATGACGAACCTAAAAAAAGTCCGTTCAATTGGGTGGCCTCATTCTTTGCAAATCCATTTTTACCTGCATTTGGAGTGGCTGCGGCCGCAATGTACTTTGGAACTCAGTCCGACAGAGCTTGGCTAGATCAAAGAAACAAGATCTTCGCGCCAACGCCAGTAAACACGGCGCCGCCAAGTTACTACAACATCAACAACCCTACCAACAATCCGGGCGGTACACTGAATAACTGGAGTCCCAATGCAACTCATTAGCGCTCCAACAAATTAGGTTTGCCCAACACCCACACTAGTTGTTAACTTTTTCATCAAAACTTCCATCACCCATTTTTAAAATTGCGGAGATTTGATGAGCACGTCGCTGGAACACTTAGTCTTAATTTTACTTTTAATATTTTCCTTGAACTCTGGTGTTTCGGCAAACGATGCGCCGCCTGAAAAATCAAAAAATCTAATCTCCGAAATGCGACAACTCACCTTTGATGGACCAAAGGCTGGCGAAGGATACTTTAGCCCCGATGGAAGTCAGATGGTTTTCCAGAGTGAACGACAGGACGAAAATCCCTTTTATCAAATTTATTTAATGGACTTAAAAAAGAAAAAGATTCAGCGAATTTCGCCAGGCTTTGGGAAGACTTCGTGTTCTTGGATTCACCCAGGACTTGAAAAAGTCATGTTTTCTAGCACGCACGACGATCCTGACTTCAATAAAAAAGTAAAAGAAGAATTCGAATCTAGAAAAAATCCCAAAGCCGCCAAATACAGCTGGAGTTTTGACGATCAATTTAAAATTTACGATTACAATTTAAAAACTAAAAAATACAAAACGCTGTTTGGGCCCAAGGGATACAGCGCCGAAGGCTCGTACTCGTCCGATGGAAAAAAAATTGCTTTTGCCTCTAATTTTAGGGCCTACCAGGGAATTCTTTCCGCTCAGGATCATAAAAAATTAGAAGCTGATCCATCGTATTTTATTGATCTTTTTATTATGGATGCTGACGGGAAAAATTTAAAACAACTGACACACACTCCTGGATACGATGGGGGCCCTTTCTTTAGTCCAGATGGGACCCACCTGACCTGGAGAAGATTTTCTGTCGACGGAAAATCCGCCGAAGTCTTTACTATGAAGATCGACGGCCAAGAAGAAAAACAAATCACTCATCTGCAGGCGATGTCGTGGGCGCCTTTTTACCATCCGTCAGGAGATTATTTAATTTTTACCTCGAACAAATTGGGTTATCAAAATTTTGAACTTTTTATTGTCGATAGCGAAGGCCAACGCGAACCTGTCCAGGCCTCTTTTTTGCCGGGCTTTGACGGCCTGCCGGTGTTTTTGCCCAGCGGTGACGGGCTATCCTGGACACGAAAAAATGAAAAAGGCGAATCGCAAATCTATATGGCCGCGTGGGATGATCAGATGGCCAGACAATTGCTTAACTTAAAACCGCAAAGTCCTGTGCTAACAAAGCTTTCGCCAAAGATCCACATTGAAGACGAAAAAAAATGGTTGGCCTATTTAGCCGATCCCGCTCAAGGCGGCCGAGCCACCGGTTCGCCGCAAACTTTAGAAATTTTCACTCAAATCGAAAAGGCCTTTAAATCATTTGGGTTAAAGCCTATCGATGGAAAAAATTTTCTGCAAAAATTTACTTTTACATCAGGAGTTTCGTTAGGACCCGACAATCGTCTGCAACTTAAAGGATCTGATTCAGATCCCACCTTAACCGTAGGAATCGACTATACGCCGCTTTCTTTTTCAAAAAGCGGGACGCTTGAACCAGCAGAAATTGTTTTTGTCGGCTATGGCTTACAAGTGCCAGCGTCAGAGACAAATCAAAGTTTTGATTCCTTCCAGGGGTTGGATGTTAAAGATAAATATGTTCTGGCGTTTCGAGATCTGCCGCAAAGTATCGATGCCAAAAAGCGTGCGTATTACAGTCTTTTTTCAAAACCGCAACATAAGAGTTTCGTGGCGCAAAGAAACGGCGCCAAAGGTTTAATCCTGATTAATGGACCACTTTCCGAATTCAAAAAACCATTAATGAAAATTCAGTTCGAGGGCGCAGCAGTCAGCGATCTTTTCGTGGTCAGCGCAACGGATCAGTTAGCGCAAAAAATTCTAAAAAGTAAAAATCTTTCAGATCTGCAGAAAAAAGCAGACCTTGGGGAAGTTGTTCAAGAACCTGTTTCAGGACTTCTTTTGAGTGGGCAAATCGACATCAAAAAAGTGGAATCCACCGGCATTAACGTGATTGGATTTTTGCCTTCCAGCAAGGGCGGTAAAGAAAACCTTATGCTAGCGGCCCACGGCGATCATCTGGGGCACGGGGATCAAGGCTCGTCGATGGCCAAGTCCGACGAAGCCGGGCAAGTACATCCCGGTGCGGATGATAATGCATCGGGGATGACCGGCGTTTTAGAGCTAGCTCATTATTTTTCAAAAAAAGAAAATCGACTTCGAAAAAATCTTTATTTTGCTATCTGGTCTGGCGAGGAACTGGGCAATATTGGATCCACCCATTTTCTAGAATCATTTAAGAAGCCACTGCAGGCTTACGTCAACATGGATATGATTGGACGCCTTCGATCTGAACTTTCCATTCAAGGCGTGGGATCTGCCAAACAATGGCGCGCATGGTTTGAACAAATTGATTTTTCACCTGTAAAGATTGGTCTGGTCGCAGATCCGTATTTGCCGACCGACGCGATGGCTTTTTATATGAAAAAAATCCCAAGCATTAGTTTTTTCACCGGCAGCCATTCGGAATATCACAGCCCCCGGGATCAATATTCGACCATTGATTTTGCAGGACTAGACCAAACCATTCATGCGGTCAGAAAAACGCTCGTCAAATTGGATTCAGAAAAAGCTCCAACTTATCAAAAAGTCGAAAGTTCACGCTCGGATATGAAGAACAGATCTTTTCGAATTTACCTAGGTACCATTCCTGACTATACCAAAGAGGGAATCAGCGGCGTCAGTCTTACTGGCACGACAAAAAATTCCCCGGCGGATCGGGCAGGGCTAAAAGAAAATGATTTGATCGTCGAGATGGCTGGAAACCCCATCAAAAACTTGCAGGAGTATATGTTTGTCTTGCAGTCCTTAAAAGCAAATCAACTGACATCACTCAAATTCATCCGCGACGGTAAAAAAATGGATCTAGAAATCAAACCCGAGCTGAAGGAATAAGGCAGTGCCATCCGCAGCCTTACCTTAAGACGATACCGAAAGGGTTTCTTTCCGAAAAACCACTTTGGCACTTTCCTTTAAAAAACGCAATGGATGAACGTTCGATTTGATGGTTGCCGACAATTTAACTTCTTGCCCGATTTCAAAAAGTAGACGCCATTGCGCGAAAAGCGTTCGATGGGCCTGGCGAAGAGTCGTACTTTCGTCCCAAATATGGGTCGCTTCTGATCCTGCACCGTTGATTTCGACAATCTCAAAGTTAGCACCATTCATCAGCGAGCTAGCATCCTGATAGCGAATGTCCAAACGTCCAAAATAAAAATGAGGGATTTTGCGCGCAATCGCTTCGATCGAAAAAAGCAATTCAGGAGTTTTAAGTTTTTCACCGTTAAGAAAAATAGCGCCCTGACAGTGGTTACCGCATTCTGCAAGTTGAAAGACTTCCCCGCTTTTTGGAATACTGCCGAGAAAATGGCGGTGCCTTGAAAAATAAGTCGCCGCGATGATCCGTGCACGAGGATCGCTGAGTATGAGATCGCCAAGCTTTGATTGTCCGTCTCCGATCACAGTTGGAAACTTTTTTTCGGTAATTGAGAAAAGACTTCCATTTTGCGCCGACGGATGTCTGATGTAAAAAATCCCGGCCTCGCCAGGAAGCCGACTGAGCTTTTGAACTATCATTTCAAAGTCGGCTAACCGTAAGTATTCGGTTAAATCAAAATCACTGCGAATAATTCGAACTCCGAATCCACGCTGACCCACATCGGGCTTCAGAATGAAAGGGTAGTTAAAACCTTCCTTATCAATCAACTCACGAGCTTTTGAAAAATCCTTTTGTGGATTCATCTTGAAGGCTTTAAGCGTGTGCGGCGAAGTTGCCTGCAAGTGCTTTAGAAAATCCCACTTTGATTCTCCGATAAGGCCCCCATTTTCAATTTCGGGATTGGCATAAAATGGGACGAGCAAACTGCGATACTTTATTCCAAGGTAGGCAACATAGGGAATAATCGGCAGATAAAAAAAAATGGCAGGCCAAAATTCAAAGCTTAGCAGTTGTCTCCACGAATGAAGCAGTGCCTTTCGCGACCAGTAGTCAGACAGCTTGGGAACAAGCGATTTGATCACTTTTAGAAATAATAAAATAGCTGCCACAGTTAAAATCCAGTGATTCAAAAGCACCGTTTTGATCGCTTGACCAAATGCAAAAACTAAAATCACCCACAACGAAACCGTGACCAGAGTTAAAATAAAGAATCTCCAAAATGGATAACCGATCAAACCCGCAACAAGATAAGTGGGCAACCTGGTGCCTGGAATAAAACGAGATAGCACAATTGAATTCGTCAGAAAATTCGACCCTTTGTCGTCGACCAGAGAAGCACGAAATTTTCTGACCGACCGAAAACGGTCAGCCATTCCAAGTCTACCCATTGCAATACCAATCAAGTAAAGCGCTAAATCCCCAATTCCAATTCCAAAAAAACAAGCTAGAAAGGCCGGCAAAAGACCTATTTTTTCATTGGCGATTAGAGCAAGTGCAGTAGCCAATGCAACGTCTTCTAATAAAAATGTTCCAAAGAACACTGAAAAAAAATATCCCGTCATGAAGCGACATCAGAAGTGAAGGAACGAAACAGACTTTTGTACATGCTATCCCCCTGGTTTGGTTTGGGAGCTTGTCGACGTCGCTTCATTACAATCTTTTTTGCTATTCATTTTTCCCTTTGAAATCAACTGGTTAAATTTTACTTAAAAAAAGTTGTAACGAAATGGAGATGGTTCGCTCTCACTTTAAACAAAAAATTCCTTTTTTTGAAAGCTGTGGGGGAAATATCCAATGAAATTTGAAATTTATGGAGCGCTTGCCTTGTTCTGGGCATTTTCTGCAGCTGCAGAGCTAAAATCCAATCTCGATAAAGATGGTGTTGTCCTACATGGGTACGATGCTGTTTCCTATTTTAAATCGACCGAATCAAAACCGGCCGAACCTCAAAAAGGCGATCCAAAATTCCAAACCAAATATGATGGGGCAATTTACTTTTTTGCAAACGAAGCCAATAAAAAAGAATTTTTAAGCAATTCCAGAAAATATGCTCCTCAATTTGGAGGTTGGTGCGCCTACGCGGTTGCTGATTCGAAATCAAAAGTCGACGTAGATCCAAAAAGTTTCGAAATTCGAGATGGAAGACTTCTGCTTTTCTATAATGGTGTGTGGGCGAACACTCGAAAAAAATGGCTAAAAGATCCCAAAACATTTCTCAAAACAGCTGACGCCAATTGGCCTGAAGTTGAAAAAAAGGAGCCCTAACATGAAAAACAAAATCGTTCTCGTGCTAAGACTGCTGGCCGCGGGCATTTTGCTGCAAACGCTTTACTTTAAATTTACCGGCGCTCCTGAATCCAAACTTATTTTCGGAACGCTTGGGGTTGAACCTTGGGGCCGATTTTTTTCGGGTGCGGTCGAGCTGGTGGCAAGTGTCCTCTTGGTAGTGCCATCAACACAAATTTTAGGAGCTCTGGTAGCGATTGGCGTGATGACCGGCGCTCTAGTCAGCCACATTTTTGTATTGGGAATTGTCATTCAAGATGATGGGGGCCTTTTGTTTGGTCTGGCGTGCGCTGTATTAAGTGCTTGTTTGTTAGTTCTTGCAATTCAGCCGGATCAAGTTCGTGCTTGGGTTTTATATGGTTTATCTTTTATAAAATCGGAAGCAAAGACAGCGGAGTAAAAATCATGAGCGAGGTCAAAGACGACGCGGGAACAAAAGACCGCAAGGTTCTATTTCAAACAGAATCCTTTGAAGTCGTTTCAATTCATTGGTCGGATCACGCTACAAATCATGGAACTTCAAAGCTTCATGACCACGGTTGGAGCCAGTGTTTCGTCTTGATTGAAGAAGGCCTATTTGAAAATAGGCTCGACCTTGGCGCAAAAACGGAAATAAAAATTCTTGAAGTTGGACAGGTTGTGTTTACTCCCTGTGGCGCCAAACACGAAATGACTTGCAAAACTGCCATGGGAAAAACCTTGCATGTCTACACACCAAAAATCAGTGCGCTCGGTGATTCCGCAATTTTTAAAACTCCCTCCGTCGAAAGGCTTAAAAAAGAAATTTCCCTTTCGGAACCAACTCGAATAGGGGTGCTTAAGAAGCTTATTCAAGATCTACAAGATCATTCGATCAGCACACGATCACCGTATTTTATGAATCAACTTTTTTCCGGGGTTTGGCCGCAAATGTTGATGGCGGAAGAATTCATTGCGACTACAAAAACCACGCTGGCCACCTTCGAAGCAAGTCCCGTGCTTTCGACTATCGAAGCAGAAATCGTCAGAGCCCTTTGCCAGCAAATAGGCTGGCCTCAGACTCAGCAATCTGGATTAAGTGTGCCGGGGGGAAGTGCAGCCAATTTTATGGCCGTTCACTGCGCCCGCCATAAACTATCGCCCCACTTTAAAAAAACGGGAATGACCTCCAGTAAATTCAAAGTTTTTGTTTCAAGCGAAGCACACTATTCATTTAAAAAAGCATGTGTTGTGTTAGGATTGGGCTTGGATGCAATAGTCATCGTGCCTTCTGATAAATCAGGCAGGATGAATGTTGAAGAACTTGATCGATTGATCGATGAACAAAAAGAATTAGCAAACACACCTCTTGTTGCGGTGGCAACGGCAGGCACCACTGTTCTTGGGGCTTTTGATTCCATCGACAACATTGCGGCCATCTGTAAAAAGCACGGCCTGTGGCTTCATGTCGACGCTGCTTGGGGTGG
>JANYDD010000071.1 GCA_025359945.1 Bdellovibrio sp.
CCCCAAGAGAAATCATTTACTCGGCAAACAGGGAGATCAAATCAACGCTTTGATGATGGCTATTGGTTTTAACCTGAGAAAGATCCAAGGATCTTTCTGTCTCGAGTTTTTAGCGCCAACTTTGACTTTAATATCCGCTACCATGCAAACTATAAAGTCTAGGCTGATGCCCAATTTTAGGTTTGGTTTTTAAAAATCGGGTTTTTTCCGGGCCGACTAGTTACGGGGCAGCAAGGCGATCAAATCAACGCATTATTGATGGGAATCGGATTTAACTTGAGAAAGTTCTTGAGATCTTTCTCTTGTGAATTTTTTAATTTGTTTTTGGACTGGATTTTAAACTTGAAACGTTCAACCTTCGTTACCGCATCAAGTAAGCTCAATCTGGCGATTTAAAAACTTAGGCTTTTTCCGGGCCGACTAACCAAGGTACTCCGCCAAACGATTTATACATTCTGGTGTGACTTCGAACAAAGTTTGGGCCTTTTTGATCAGTTGTAGCTTCCGCGAAAATCTTCTGACTAAAACCTAAAATACCAATGAAAACCTGTGATTCAAAAAACTGCCCGGTCGATAAATCAATCCACGCAATCGTGTCGCCGGCGTAATCAACTTCGCACCTTTCACCGGGCGCAAAATATCGATGTACGCTCGGAGACATTCTATATTCAGGATGTTTTTTATGGAATTGATCTAAAAAGCCTTTGTAGCCAACGTGTTTCGAAAATCGTTCTTCCCAAATTAATTTCAGCGCATGACCTTCGACAACTTCGCGCATCACCAATTGCCAGTCCGCCTCTGCGCTCCAAATGGGGCCGGTGAAATTATTTTTTCTTTCGACTGGCGAAGTCATTTTATTATCGCGAATTTGACGAACTGTTCGATCGGAGCAATTCAAGTTTCGACAAATTTGATTAACTGAAATTCCGATTTCTAACTGACGTTTGATTTCTGAAAAACGATCCATACTCATGACCTCTCTAGACATTTTTAAACCTCCCAGGTTTGGAAGGTTTATCGTGTCAATGAAATTTTACGCTTACACGTAGAACCTCAGTCATTAGCACGTAACTGGGTCAGTCAATCGGACGAAACTGCCTCAGTCAATGGGACTGGACTAGCACCTTCAATCCGACGTAACTACTACCGTCAATCAGACGAAATTTTGCAGTTGCGGAATGCTTTAATTGGCACTGGGGACTACTCTTCAGCACTTAACCTAACAAATATCTAAAACTTCAAAACTTTTATTTTTAGATCTTTGAACGCTTGCTGGTAGATGACTTAAAATCGACCGGCGAATTTCTTCTAAGATGTTATTTTTCCACTGATTTCGGTGGGTCACCAGACTAATTTCACGCGCGGGTTCGGGGTTTACAAAATGGACGATATGGTTTTTGATCTCATCTTTTCCCATGGTCGACAGCATCAATGATGGGATCAGGGTGTATCCATGCCCACGCGCCACTAGTCGCTGCAGAGTTTCTAAATTTCCGCTTTGAAAATGGATACTTCGCGACTGGGAAGCGTGCGCAATTTTTATGGAACAATACTTTGTAATTTGATCTCTGAAACAGTGCCCATCGCGCAGTAACCACAGATCATTCCCGGACAGATCTTGACGCGCGCAGGATTTTTTTTTCGTCAGTGGATGACCCGATGAAGCGTAAATTTTAAAAGTCTCATAATACAGCGGATCCTCATGCAATCCCTCTGCGCCCATCGGTGTGGCCAGAATAGCCGCATCCAATTTGTCTTGCTGAAGGTTTCGAACCAGCGATTCCGTATTCATTTCGTCGATAAAAAGATCAACCTTAGGACAGCGTTTTGCAAAATCTTCGACAAAGTAGGGAACCAACATCGAAGAAACTGTCGGAATAATTCCGATTTTAAAGGGGCCGTCCAATTGACCCAAACTTTGTCTTGAAATTTCAGAAAGCTTTTTATGTTCTCTTAAGATGGTTCGCGCTTGATCAACAATCATCGAACCCTGTTGAGTCAGCAGGACGGGCTTTTTATCTCGATCAAATATTTTTATTTCTAACTCTTCTTCTGCTTTGCAGATTTGCTGGCTTAAGGTCGGTTGCGAAATATGACAACGTTTTGCGGCCTTTGCAAAATGAAGATGATCTGCGACGGCGACGATGTATTCTAACTGCGTAATACTTGGCAACTTCACCCACCTGACAGTTTGATTGAAAAAATCTATGATAGATTGAAACAATCACATTTACAATTTAATTGTTTAATACGATATTTTTAAAAACGGTTTCAAAACCAAATTTAAAGGAAGCAACTATTAACAAGTGCGTTAGATAGTATACATTAAGCAGCGTACTTAAGGCTTTTCTTTTGATAAAATGATCGTATTTTCTTTTTATTATTTTGAAGCGACCTCATAGACTTTGTCACTTGTTTTTTGAAGTCAGCTTTATCGACGACTGTGGATCTACCAACAGTATGATTCTTAAGATGGTTCCAAACAAGTTCATCCGGATTAAGTTCTGGCGAGTAAGGCGGCAAGTAAAATAGTTCCAATTTATCGCTTACGCTGGCAACAAAAGCCTTCGTCATTTTTGAAATATGAGAAGAACCGTTATCAACTATTAAAAATACTTTTCTTTTAGCGCCAGCTACAAGTCTCTTTAGAAATTCAATAAATACCGCTGAATTAACGCCGCCTTCTCGAACCATAAATCTCATTAACCCTTGAGCCGATATTGCTGAGATTAGTGAGAACGAAAATCGTGCTCCGGAAGTTTCTACGACTGGAGTAACTCCCCTAATACCCCAAGTTTTCCCAGCATGCCGGTCAGACCTAATGTGAGCTGCATCTCCAAAATAAATATCTGCCTTTTCGTTGCTGGCGCGGCTTTTAATTTGGGGATAAATTTTCTTCAGCCATTTTTTAACAAGAGACTCATCTTTTTGTATCGCTTTATAAAGCGGCTTTTGGCACGTCAACCCTAGCTGAGCCAACAATCTTCCAACTGCTTTTAAACTCAACTTTATCTGAAATTTATCCTTGATTAGCTTTTGAATCATTTCCCTCGTCCAGAGAGCAAATTCAAACTTCATTTGTTGTGGATTCTTTTGCGAAACTGTATCGAAAACCCATTTTAGTTTTTTGCTATCAATTTTTGGCTTCGCCCCTGGCGTTGGCTTCGACTTCAATGCGCTCCATCCTCCATCACGATAAAGCGCGAGCCCATACGTGATCGGTATTTTTCTTGATAGAATTCAAACGGTTACATTTTCTCACCGTCCAAATTCCTGCTTTCCTCGACTAAATTTGAAACGATGGATTGGCTAAGAATTAAAATTTCCTGAACCTGTTTCTCTAATTTATTTCTATTTTCAATCCATTTTTTAATTTGCGCCGCCATCTCTTTTGAGACCATTTTTGAGCTTAGTTTTCCGTCCACCTTTCTGTCCCACAAAATATACGGGCCATGCCGAGCTTTCTTGTCAGTTTGGCATGCGCAGTAATCTTTGCCACATTTTGAATATATCGTCCGCAGAGTTCCTGGAACCGCAAGGTCGAAGTCTCCAATTTTTATTTTTAGTGATTCAATCTTTTTATCTTGGTTTGTTTTTAGTTTGCCCATAACATCTATTAATACTGTACATTTATCAGATGTACAGTATTAATTTAAGGAGATGCGATGCATTTAAAAACATTTTTAGATCAGATGAAAAATAGGTTTGGCAACATCTCCAACGAAGACCCGAGAGCGACAATTGGAACTCGAGATCTTATCGCCACCCTTGTATTCTGTTTTTCTAGAGATCGTGGGAATTTTCGTACTTTGGATTGTGTTCGAAAATTTGCTCAATCAACTCTCAATGTTTCCATCAGTCGCGGAGCATTTTGGGAAAGGCTAGCAACAGAAAAACTTCAAAAAATACTAGGGGGACTCGTCGCTTCAATGGTAAACAAGTTCGCATGCAAATTGTCGATAACCTCTCAACTACTGAAAGTCTTAAATGTGAGCGCCATACTTTTGCTGGACTCCAGTTCGTCAAGTCTGCCGAAATCTGCAAAAGAAAACTTTCCGGCACCCAGAAATAATGTCGCACCAGCCGCCATTAAACTTCATCTTTGCTTTGATTTATTTGCTGGCGCAGTCAGCTGGTTCAAATTAACCCCCGCAACCACTCACGATCGGAAAGGATTCCCGCCGATTAATTCCCTTATCGGAAAACTTATTATTTTTGACCTCGGATACTGGGATTATCAACTTATGGCTGATATTATAAAAATAGGCGGCTTCTTTTTATCCAGAGTAAAAACAAAAGCTAATATTAAAATAATCGAAGTCATCAGTGGACTTCCAAAAACAAAATTTGAAGGTTGGGGACTCTTTGATCGAAAATTGCCGAATAAAAAAAGTAGAATTGTTGAAGTGATTGGACAATTTTCATTAAACTATAAGCCCCTCTTCAATACGAGAATTGTTGGATTCTGGAACCCCATTAGCCAGCAGTACCATTGGTATGCAACAAATCTTTTAGCCCCAGCAGAATTTATCTACCCGCTGTACAGGCTCCGCTGGCAAGTCGAACTCGTTTTTAAATCCTTTAAAAGCTGCCTTCGCCTGGCTGACCTACCGACCGCAAATCCTAAAATTATTTATGCGCTTATTTATTCCACACTCATTGCCACAATGATTGCACATCCGATTGCAAATATTCTCGCCCTTGAATTCAAAAAAGAAAAACAAATGACGCCCTCATATCAAAGAGCTGGAATGATCATCGTCCAGTGCGCGAGTGATTTTATTCAATTTCTTATTTCAAATTCAGCCACAGCAGTCGAAGCTTTAATTGATAAGTTGAACTTACAAAAAAATGAAATTTTCGACCCGAACTGGAAGAAGCGAGAAACATCGCTTGCTCAAGCTATGCGACTAGCTGAAAACTGTATTTAAAAATACCGATCACGTATGTCCACCTGCTATACAGCCGCGCATAAGTTCGGGGACATAGTGTCAGCAAAAAGGTTTAAGATAACCAGCAATTGATTGTGGATTTCTTTGCATTTTATCAAAGACATCCGTTACGCAACTGAGAACTTCATTTTTAGATTCAAACGTTG
>JANYDD010000074.1 GCA_025359945.1 Bdellovibrio sp.
GATAAAGCTGACTTCAAAAAACAAGTGACAAAGTCTATGAGGTCGCTTCAAAATAATAAAAAGAAAATACGATCATTTTATCAAAAGAAAAGCCTTAAGTACGCTGCTTAATGTATACTATCTAACGCACTTATTAATAACTGCCGTCCAAGATGCAAGGGCACAATCCAAAAAGCCCGAAAGATAGCGCTGCCCTTTGGCGGTCACTTCGACCCCGAAAATGGCTCCGGCCCAAGGTGCCCCAATGCAAGCTCCAAAACCCGAGGCAACTGCGGCCATCAGTAGACGCTTTCTTTCTTCGTCATGAATTTTAAATAAACGATTCCACTGATCAGTAAGGCTTGCTGTCAGTTGAACCGCTGTGTTTTCGCGACCCACCGAAGCACCGACCAAATGGCTTAGCCAAGTACCAGACAAAATGAACGGCGCCATTCGCAAAGGTAAAAAGTTTTTTGGGGTTCTTATTTCTGAAAGCACCAAACCCATTCCATCATCAGCGGCCTTGCCCCAGCGAAAATAAATCCAGCCCGTCAGAAAACCCACCAAGGGCAATCCTAAAATTAAAATTGGGTTTTCAGTGCGCAACTGGGAGATCCATTGTAAACCCCACAGCAAACCAGTTGTTGAAACCCCCGAAACAGCGCCCACAGCCAATGCTAAAGAGACGCGACGAAGAACCTGTATTGCTATCAAATTAAACGTCCTTTTTTTCTTTGACCCATTTCAGATACTCTTCGATAGTTTTTTCAAAGCCTCGGCCGGAGGGAATATACAGCGGATCTTTTAAAGTGATTCCTTCGGGTAAATATCTTTGAGGAATAAAGCTTTTTGAAAAATCATGAGGGTACTGATAGTCCACGCCGTAACCCAAATTTTTCATCACTGCCGTCTTGGCGCTTCGCAGATGCAAGGGTATCGATTGTGTACCAGTTTCCTCAACCAAGGTTTGCGCTTTTTTCAGAGCCATATAAGATCGATTCGACTTGGGCGCGCAAGCAAGATAGGTCACGGCTTGGGCTAGCACGATGGCGGCTTCGGGCATTCCGATGACCTCGACAGCTTGCGAACAGTTGACAGCTACTTGCAACCCCCTAGGGTCAGCATTTCCCACGTCTTCACTAGCAAAGATCATCATTCTTCGCGCAATAAAACGAATGTCTTCTCCGGCCTTTAGCATTCGGCTTAGGTAATACAAGCCTGCGTCGGGATCCGACCCTCGAAGCGATTTGATAAACGCCGAAATCACATCGAAGTGTTCGTCGGATTTTTTGTCGTAACCCAAGGGCGATCTTCCCAGAAAAGAAATAAGTTGTTCGGAATTCAGCGGGAAATCGATACCACTTTCCCTTGCGCTTTCCGTGACCTGATCTTCGATCGCCGCCAAAGAAAAAATTTCTTCTAAAATTAAAAGAAGTCTTCGTGAGTCCCCATCGCACCAATCTAAAAAAAGATCTCGGGCCTCGTTAGAAAAATAAGCTTCCAAATTTTGAGATCTTTTTTTAACCGCCAAACTAAGAATCTTTTCCAGTTCCGCGTTGGACAGTCTTTCAAACACCATCAGTTGGCAGCGACTAAGTAAAGCGCGGTTGATTTCATAGCTGGGGTTCTCGGTGGTAGCGCCGATTAATGTGACGTCGCCTTTTTCTAGAAACGGCAATAGCACGTCTTGCTGGGATTTATTTAATCTGTGAATCTCATCAATAAATAAAAGCGTCTTTTTTTGGTAAAGTCTTCGATCATCGCGGGCGGCTTCACCGATCTGGCGCATTTCCTTGGCGCCGGTTTCTGTGGCCAAGATTTGAATAAATTTGTAATCAAAATGTTTCGAGATCAGCAGGGCAAGCGTCGTTTTACCAGTCCCTGGCGGACCCCAAAAGATCAGACTGGGCAAGTACTTTGCTTTTTCGAAGGCTAAAATCTTTTGAGTAACTTTGCTTTGCCCAACAAACGACGAAAAATTCTGAGGGCGTAAAATTTCCGAAAGGGGAGTGCCCGGCAAATTTTGTAATGGCGTTGAATTGAAGAGTTCCATTAAAATTTCCTAGTTCGAAGTATCTACCTTCAGTTGCGGACTTCTTCTGGCGAACGTCGATCAGTTGGTACTTTAAAAAATTGGTAACCAGCTGAGCCTTCTGTTTACCGCGCGCTGATCCCCGCGCACTGATCCCCGCGTGCTGTTGGCCTAAATTTTGCTCAAGAATACTTTTAGTTTTTAAAAGCAATCTGGCGCAAAACCAACTCCATCTGCCTGACGATACTGTAGACGGTTTTTGTGTCTTTTTCAAAGGGGACCGACGATGACTAAAAATTTACCAGAAACTTCTTTCCCAAGCTTCGCCACTGCGGTGGGCTGTGCCGTCGCAGTCGTATTGTGTCTAGCGCTGGCCTCGTGCGGAAACAAACGAAACAAATCCGAAGACGAGGCTCCTGCGCCACCACCCGAGGAATCGATCCAAAGAAATTATCGCGTTGCCAACCAAGATTGCGACACTCAGAACCGCGTCTATTTCAAAAAATCTGAATATTGCGCCAATCTTCAAATCCCCATGAACAACAATAACTGTCCGTTGGAAGTCACTAAGGGGTTATTCGTGACCTCGTGTCAGGGTTACACCTGGAATCCAGAACAAACGCTGGCTCAACTCTATTCGGCGCCCGGAATAAAAACTAAATGTTTTCACACCGAAGGATCACCTTCCTTGAGTGATGTTCGAAACGATCCAAAAATTAATTACGAAATTCAGCATTTTTCAAATGCGCCGACTTTTTCTACTTTGCATGAAAACTCACAAATGATCGTCGAGCAATCTTTTGGTCGCGGCCTAGCCGAGATCACCATTAAAATCGTTAACCCTAAAACTCAAAGCGTGATCAAGCAGGTCAACCAAGCGTGGAATATTGCCAAGTATCCACCCACTCAGGTCGAACTTAAAACCGAGCAGGGCTATCAAGTGACGTGCTATCCAAAGGTTACTGAGTAGTTATTTGAAAAAATAATGGAACGAAGGCTTGCGAAAGTTTTTTTGCAAATGTGAGTCAATGTTAAATAAACAGATCACTTCGGTTTTAATATTTTTTTTGACGTTAAAAATGGTCAGGTCAGAACTTTCAATAATTTGATGTAGGCCTCGTCCTGCGCCGCCCTTTTCTTGGGGGTTGGAATGACCTGAAAAACCTTTATAGCAACTGTCTAAGTACTGAATAATTGTTTCTTTGGTCAGTCCACCGAACGGATCCGAAACTGAAACACCTAAAAGATTTCCGTCGCACGCGTATTTGACTTCGCATGCCTGGTCTTCGCTTAAGTTGATCTCAACGGTCCTGGAAAGATGATTGAACAAAGTCTGACCATGATTGTCGGTCGGAGCATCGTAGATCGCGTTCATCAGCATTTCCTCTGAAACCGTTTGGCAACGATCTAAAAGGGTTTCGCGAACTCCTAGTTTTTTAAATTTCTCTTTCATCTTTTCGATGGTGATACTGCGGTCCGAGCTTTTGTAGATTTTTTGTTCGTTCACTTCAACACCCCATGAGAGGTATTTTTCAAGACCGAAAAAATCTTCATTTAGAATTTTAGTCACGGTCGTTAAAATACTTTTCACGGTGAATGTTCGATCTTCTAAATCCCTGGAAACCACGTGACCCAAAAAGCTTAAATTTTTTAATTTTTCTAAATAGTTTTGAATTTCAGTCGAAGTCATAAAAACAATTTCGCCCGCAAAATTCCAAGATTTTGCTTTTGAAATGACTTCGGATAAAGAAGCATCACATAAAATAAGATCATACTTATTCTGTAAAAGAAGCCGCTCGGCCTCGAACAAATCACTGATCAAATCTAGCTGAACACCAGTTCCACCTAGCACCATTCGAGCCACCAGTTGTTGCTTTTTGTCGGGATCCGCAAACAGCACGCGCTTGCTCTGCACCCCTTTTTCTAGGCGATAAAGTTCTTCCAAGGGTTTCAAGTCCAACTGAAATTCTAAGATATTTTTTTTAATTTCAGCCAAAGTGGATTTGTCATCACCCTCGATAGTTTTTTCGATCCAAGTGATTTGCTGAATTAGAGGCTCCAAATGACCAGTCGATAGTTTGCGAATTTTGTCCAAAGCTTGATCCTTGATTTCAGAAAGATCAGCAACTTTTTTAAACCCGGCCATCAGGGCTGCATTTTTTTCTTCTAGAGAATAATAAGACACTTGAAGCTCGTCGGCTTTTTTCTTAAGCTCAAGCGTGCGTTCGTCGATCAAGCGCTCAAGATTTCTATTTACTGTTTCAAGCTCTTGCTGGGCCTTTTCTAATTTTCTATTGGAGCTTTCAAACATTTTTGCTTTTTCGTTAGTCTTGGTCAGACGATCGGCCACGATCACGACATAAATTTGATACATCAGAAATAAAAATTTCTCGCGATCTTTGGGCTGAACATGGGCCAATAAATCTGGATTAATCACGAAAAAGGTGCTGGGCGAAGTTGTCCTTATGGTCGCCGAGACCGGCCGACCACTCAGTACGCTCATCTCGCCTAGAACTTCGCCGGCGTTTTGTAGTCGAGTGACGACCTCGCCCTGAACAACAACTTCGATCGCGCCGGATCTTAGAAAAAACAGCGAATCATTTTTTTGGCCCGCGCAAAGAAGTTCGAAATGGGAGCCATATTCTTTGGCTTCTGTAATCGTAGCAATTTGCATCAGTAAGGGATCTTGAAACGAATTAAAAAACGGGAAAGTTTTAAGTTCCTTAAAAATATCGCCAGGATGTAGTTTCATTCTTCACAATGTTGCCATAAAAAATTTCAAAGCGTAAACCACATCCACGATCTCTGGACTTAAAAAACGATCGGGAAGTTATGTAACGAAATTTTTTGTCGATTTGAATTTTTGATTTTGTTTAAAGTTAGATTTATAAATCAATTTTTAAAAAAGTATCCTTAGTGAACAATAGAATTGGTGTTTTTAACGCACGATCTAAGAGCGTGTTTAAGAAGTATCGCGCTACAGACTTAGGTCCTGCAGATCTAGCCTAACGTCGCAATAAAAATCAAAATTTAAGAATGAGAAAACGATATCCCACTGACCTTAAGGAAGAGGAATGGGAAATCATTG
>JANYDD010000031.1 GCA_025359945.1 Bdellovibrio sp.
GGACACCGGCGTTTCTAAGCTTTTGAAAAATCTGTTGCGCCAAGGTTGGAGTCTCTGCCAACAGGGGAAAACGCAAAAAAGTCGATTCGTGGAACCGAATTTGTTCTTTCGGCAACAATAAAAGTTCAAGAGGCGATCCTAGGGACATCTCATAAATTTGCAAAGCCCGGGTGCGTGCTGTCTCAACGGATTTTTGAAACAGGTTAAATCTATTTTGCAAAATTTCGACGGTTCCATTGCGAAGTAATTTTTGCTGCCCCTGGCAGGGCACAGATTCTTTTTTATTCCGTTCGAAAAAACTCTGCCCCCAGGTGGTCCCGCGAACTAATGCGGGATGCGATAAAATAAATTTTTGAAAGCCTACTACACTTTTCGCATAAAATGATTGAATCGGATTTTCTGTTTCACAGGTTACATCAAAAATAATTTGCTCTTGATCCTTTCGGACCAGTAAACTTCCGCCGTAATAATCAACGCCTTTGCCCATTCCAAAGCTAAGCAGCATCAAGTCTGCGAAGGTCACGTCGGCAGGACTACCCGCCGCTTGAGCAAAATCAAAAATCGAAAACACATCTGAAGGTTTTTCAGAAGGTAAACTTGCGTTTTCTATCACGCCAAAATAGGGAGCATACAAAACAGCTAAAACTGTTTTTTGCAGAAGGCTCTCGATCGCGTTTTGAGACGGCGACAAGGAATTTTTGCACAAGTCATAAAAATCAATCTGGAATCCGGCAGACTGGATCGTCGCGACAACAGATTCACAAATAAACGCAGGTAAAAGTATTTTGCTCTTTTGCGGGTTTTTTTTCTTTTGCACCAAAAGCCAGCTATACAATCCTTGCCTAGCAGAGCCGAAAATTCTTTGCGCCCAATGCTTTGTCGAGTAGCCAAAAAGCTGATCGCCATTCGCCAAACTTAATATGGGTGATCTTGAATCCAAGGGTCGATATTTTTGAATATACAAAAAAGGCGAATTCACCGAACCACCCACTTTGAAATTTCTTGGTAAATGGCCTTTGGAATTCTACGCAAGATTGGTTTTGACCAACTTTGAGGGGGTAAATTGTGGTCGGATTCGGCGCAACTTCCAAAGCTACTGCTTAGTATTTTAAATTGTTTTCCACATTGGCCTGACCGCCCTAACCATTTCCGTTTGTACTCCAACAAAGAAGTCTGAACGGGAGAATCGCTTCCGAAATCAAAAAAACGAATGTTGTCCTGTTTCATTTTTTCCAAACTTTTAAAGATCAAATAGTCCGTGGCTTTATAATTTGCGGCGTCCAACGAGGTGGCAGCAAAAGCATCGATGGCCCGCTCACCTTGTTTCAATAAAACCAAGGCCCCCAACATTTTATTTCCCAGCCAAACCGAAGCCATTGTAATCAAAGATTCTGGATAATTTTTAAAGAAAGAAGAGAAAAGTTCAGGTCCATAGACCGGAACTCCCAGGCGGTGACGGGTTTCTAAAAATAAATTATAAAACTGGCCCATTTTTTCTTCTGAGGGCCGAGATTCCCACTGAATCAGTAACCCATGCTTTTCGGCTGCACGAATCTTTCCACGGGTCGCACTATCCAGCTGCTCCCAATAATCGGGAATCTGCAGATCAATTTCGGTCTTTATAAAATAACTATAGGGCTGTAAACCATCAAATTGGAAATCTTTCCAAAGAAAACCTTTCATTTTGTTTCTTTGAATTATTTTTTTGGACGCTTCCACAAAAAAAGCAATGACTTCCTGCGAGCTGACCAAAGGACCGCCGCGATCCCGCCAAGGCACCGAATCCAATATTTGACCGTTTTTCCACTGAGGCAAAAATCCTAAAATCTGATTTTTCGAATCCAGGGCAATCATTGAAAAGTCGGGGTAGTTAAAATTTTCTTTAATCACCTGCGCGTAAGCTAAGTTGTGATAGGGCGTAGAGTTGGGATGTTCTTTAATAAATTTTTTAAGATTTGATCGAATACTGTCGGTCCATTGCGAAACGTCCAAAATAATAAATTTAGAATTGGCGCTATCAAACTCCATTATGGCTTTCAACAGATAGGCCCACGGCTTCGGTCAACGATCGAAACTCAAATCCTATCTTTGCGGCCCATTCTAAAATCCTAGCGTACGCTTCGTCCCAGCCATAGTCGGTATGGGCGGCACGATCGTGCCAGTTGATAGCCACTGTTCCGCGACGATCAAAAACTTGTTGCAGCTGAAGCTGGGCGCGTTCAAAGACTTGCCTGGAATTTAACTTCATATCATCAAACAGCGGGCCATCCATAAGAACCAGCGGGACTTCCCAAATTTTCTGATTGTCTTTCAAATCTATGCAAAATGGTCTGGCCATCCCTCCGCGAAATCCAGATCTGCCATTCCAACCCAAGCTACTATCGACGCACAAACCACTGTTTTTGATAACCTCAAACGGAGTATCGCCGCTTAAATTCAACCAGTGCTGGCGACCCACCACAATCGGCGACCTTGTGCTTTTAGAGATTTCATTTATTTCACTTCCTAAAAGATTTTCTTGAATTGAGAAAAAACTGCCATGAACTCCAAGCTGGCAAGAAAAGGATTTCGCAAGTTTGACAAATTCGAAAAACAAATCTGTGTGCGGCAAATAAGAAGGATCAAGAACTTTTTGAAATAATCGATTTCGCAATTTTTTAGACTTCACGGGCAACGCAAAAAAGACTGTTGCCACTGGACGCCCAATGGACTGCACCGACTGATCTAACTCCAAAAGTCGAGCGAAAGATTTTAAATAGCTAGAACCCATCCGAGTTTTTTTTCTATAACCAACAGCTCGCTTCAGCGCCAATTGCCACGTTGGCTTCAAATAGTCGATATCGTGAGTAAGGCATAAACCAGGTTTCTGGTTTTTTATTTTCGAATTCGAAAAGATCGAACATTGCTTCAATATTTCCACCAGCCTGTCTTCTAGGTCGGGGCTCTCGCGCGTCTGAAAAAGTGAATATCCTCGGCGAGCACCGTAAATGTCCCTAGAAAAATCTTCAGTCCAAACCTTAATTTCAGAATTGCGTTTTTGAACGGCCCTGCTGAAAAGTTCAAAATCCATTGCCATATCTTCTTCTAAATAACCTTGGCTACAGTAAAAAAAAGATTTTGATGTCATTTAAATTGTTACTCGGTATTGACGAAACCACGACTCTAAACAAAGAAAAATCCAGATTCTGTGAGCCCTTTTTTCATCCCAAACAAAAGGCAAGGATCGTTTTTGGTGATCTTGAATCAAGTTTTCAATATAATTTTTCCCAAAAAGTTCACCGGCGTAAAGAGAAAAATAACTTTGAGAGTTTAATAAACGCGATTGAACAAAAGGAGCTAAGGGACCCCTGAACCAGTGACGCAGCGGAGTTGGGAAGCCCCTTTTCGCAGCGGTCAAAAGAGAGCCTGGCAAAAGTTCTTTGGCCACTTGTCGAAGAAGAAACTTAGGTGTGCCCTTTTCCAGTTTAGAACTCCAGGGAATTTCAGAGGCCCAACGAAAAATCTCTTGAGACCAAAGCGGAGTGCGTGTTTCCAACCCGTGAGCCATCGAAACTTTATCTTCAACCACAAGCAGTCCCGGAATATAAGTGGTTCGGTAATAATCTTCCGCCGATGAAAGCAGGGCCGCCTTCCGATCAAAATGAAAGGCTGGGATCTGAGTGTGCTGATCTACTTTAAATATTTCAGGCGCAAAGGAAATGGACTTTCGAAAAGTTTTTTGCTGAACTAAGTACGCTAACCAAGGAAACTCTTTGGGCGAAAACTGAATCGCTTGCCCCCAGGCTTTCATTGAAAACAATCCCTTATCAATAACTTGTGCAGCTTTATGAATTGCGTAGCCTCCAAAAAGCTCATCGCCGCCGTGGCCCGACAAAGCCACCTTAAAAGATTTTGAGAACTCTTTGGCGACCATAAATTGCGAAAAGGAACCCATTCCCATTCTGGGTTCATCCAAATGCCAAATCAATGAATCAAACTGGTCTTCAAAATTCTGAGGAGTGATCAAAACTTCGTTTAATTTCAAGTTTAATTTCTGGGCCACTTGTCGAGCCAGACAGCGTTCGTCGAAATAGGGGTCAGCCGTATCGAAATACCCTGTGTAAGCCGCCAACTTTCGGCTGTGTTTGGCCGCAAACGCAGCAACCAATGAGCTATCAATACCACCCGAAAGATAGACCCCAACATCCACGTCACTTAACAAATGTTCAGCAACTGAAGTTTCAATTCGGTCTGCAATTCGGTCTGCAATCCGTTGCGACTTTGAGTTTTGGTTTTCCACGACCGGCTGATAGCTTATTCGAGATTCTGTTTTGTTCCAGACTCCATCATTGTTTTTAGAAAAGTGCAGAAGTTGCCCAGGCAGAAGCATTTGAATTCCATCAAACAAACTACTGTCTGCCGCATAATTTTCAAAACGAAGATAAGATTGTAGCGTTGCCAAATTGCAGGTGGTGTGTTGCTCGGACAATTGCAAGAGAGCCTTGATTTCGGAAGAAAAGAGAACCGTCGAATCTTTTAATGTCAAATAATGAAGCGGCTTTAATCCCATGGAATCGCGGAAGAGCAAAACCGAATCGCTTTTGACATCGTAAAAACCGCCAGCAAACATTCCCTGAAGGTGATTCAGAAACTTCGGCCCCTGCTGAACCAAGCCTCGAAGCAAAGTTTCAGTATCAGACGTTGAAGAAAATGGCTTGGCTATTAAGCCTTGACGAAGCTTTCGATGGTTATAAATTTCTCCGTTGAAAGTCAAAATTGAATCTTGATCCCGCATGGGCTGCGCCGCTGCACCGCTTAGATCCAAAATTGAAAGCCTCACGTGCCCAAAGATCAGGTCGCCCCTCAATGATTGCGCGACACCTTGGCCATCAGGACCTCGATGTTGAATCACTTTTATGGCCTGAAGCATTTTTTTTGAAATCTGCGCTGCCGAGGGTCCAAAAACCCCGACTACTCCGCACATGCCGAAGTTCTTCTCTCGTCGTAGATAGCTAGAAGAAGTTTCAGGGACTCTTCCTGCTGCAGCTTAAGAACTTGAAACAGCGCTAGAAAACTGAGCGTCTGCAGTCCCAAAATTAATCCTAGGCCAGTGATGAAAAAACTGTGAGGCGAGTGCGCAAATTCCGAAGCTAGAAAGAACCACAAGGATTGCCAAAAATCGCCCTGATAATGAAAATTTTTAAAAAAACTAACTGAGATAACCGCCAATTCATAGAAACCTACCGAAACTAAAAACAATCCCACATAATACAGCAAAAAGGTGGGCTTAACCAATAATCCATAAAGCAAATGAGCCTTCGCGGCCTTGAAGACTTTTAAGTTGTTACTTCGACGACGAGTCTTTTTCCAAATCAAACGACCGGGAATTTCTAAAATTTTTGCACTTCGCAAATTAAATTTACGCAAAATTTCTAAATGAAGCTCTTTACCGTTTTCAAACAACGGCAACGAACGAAGTAAGGGACCATTGTAACCACGAACGACACACGTGACTGTCGAAATTTTATTATCAAAAAATCCTGATAAAATCCAATTTGCCATTCGAGAAATTAAAAGCCGGCCCCAAGTCACGTTTCTAACCGTACCACCCTTCATATACGGGCTAATGACCACTACATCAATTTTTGAATCTTTCTCGAACGCGGCGATGATTTCGCCGATGTGTTGCACATCGTATGTCAAATCCGCATCCAACACTAAAACACGATGTCCATGCGAAGCTTTGATCCCCGCTTTGATGGCGGCTCCGCGCCCTTGATTGACCCCAAAGTGAACAACTGAAACTTGAACGCCGATCTTTTTACTGACAAGGGAATCCAATATCGATCCCGTTTGATCTGTGCTTCCGTCGTTCACCAAAACTAATTCAAATCGGTATTTAGTTAAAAATGGTTGGACATAATCCAAGATCAAACCAGAGTTGATTTTTATGGATTCTTCCTCGTTGAAACACGGAATAATTATGCTGACAAGAGGCCTATCCACAGTGAGATTTTCCATGCCGTTCAAATTACCTAACGGGTTAATCTTGCACAACAGTTCATTGGATTTATCAATTGCTTGACTCTAGTGGCCATGTTACCAATTTACGAATGAACTTGTTTACTAAAATCCAAAAAAAATCTGCGATTGTTGGCGTCGTTGGTCTGGGTTACGTCGGACTTCCGCTGGCGTTGCGATTTGCCGAAGTTGGATTTCAAGTTGTCGGTATCGACATCGATGAAAAAAAAGTCAATCAGCTGAATCGGGGCGAAAGTTACATCGGAACAATTTCTTCGCATTCCCTAGCAAAAGCTGTTCCTCAAAAATTTAGTGCTACTACAGATTTTTCCGCGGCCAAGAATTTGGATGCTATCATCGTCTGCGTTCCGACCCCCTTGAACAAATACCGAGAACCTGATTTAAGCTTCGTCCACGCAACGATTGATTCCCTTCTTCCCTTTCTTAAAAAGGGGCAACTTCTTTCACTTGAAAGCACTACTTATCCGGGCACTACCGACGAAGAAGTTTTGCCGAAAATTCAGTCTGCCGGTTTTCATGTCGGGGAAGATTTTTATTTGGCCTTTTCTCCAGAAAGGGAAGATCCTGGTAATCCCCAGTTTTCTACCTTTACAACGCCAAGAATTTGTTCCGGCATTACAGCTTCTTGTCTTGAGGCCGCTCTGGCGCTTTACGGTCAAGCTATCGAAACCGTAGTTCCGGTCAGCTCGACTCGAGTTGCAGAAATGACCAAGCTTTTAGAAAATATCCATCGATCGGTGAACATTGGTTTGGTCAACGAAATGAAAATGGTGTGCGACAAAATGGGAATTGATATCCACGAAGTCATTCGTGCGGCCGCCACCAAGCCCTTTGGTTTTGCATCCTACTTTCCAGGTCCTGGAGTCGGCGGGCATTGCATTCCCATTGACCCATTTTATTTGACATGGAAGGCTCGCGAATTTGGCGTGCACACGCATTTTATTGAATTGGCGGGCGAGATCAACAGCCAAATGCCCGCCTGGGTCGTCGGCAAAATTTCCGAAGCACTGAACCAACAAGCTAAGTCCATCCACGGTTCGCAAATTTTAATTTTAGGAATTGCTTACAAAAAAAATGTCGACGACCTTCGCGAGTCCCCTTCAGTGGAAGTGATGGATCTCTTACAAGATCGCGGAGCTCAACTGGCCTACTCGGACCCACACATTCCTGTTTTTCCAAAAATGAGAAAGCACCACTTCGAGCTTGTCCACACCCCCCTTACCCAAATGCGTCTTGCGGAATTTGATTGTGTTGTCCTGCTGACAGATCACGATCAGTTTGATTACGATTTAATTTTAAAGAGTTCGAAGTTAATTGTGGACACTCGAGGCAAATTTATTCAGCCAAAGCCCCATATCGTGAGGGCCTAAACAGTGCTTCGATTGGCTTTGATCGGTTGTGGACGCATTTCCAAGAATCATTTCGAGGCCATTAAATCCTTTGATCAAGAAGCGCAGATTGTCGGCGTCTGCGATTCAGACCCTCAAACCCTGACCAGTGTTTCGGAATCTTTAAGTGTGCCCGGATATTCTAACTTTTCAGCTATGATCGATGAAACCTCTGCGGATTTAGTTTCGATTTGCTCACCCAGCGGACTTCATGTCGAGCACGCGCTTGAAGTGCTTCGTCAAAACAAGCATGTATTGATTGAGAAACCTATGGCGCTGGATTTAGTCAGCGCTCAGAAATTGGTGCTGGCCGCGCAATCTAATTCTAAGAAAGTTTTCGTTGTTAAACAGAATCGACTTAATTCAACAATTCAGTTGCTTAAAACGGCTATAGATCAAGGGCGATTTGGAAAAATTTATTTTGTCTCGATAAATGTTTTTTGGACCAGGCCCCAGTCTTATTACGACAGCGCCACATGGCGTTCAAAAACCGGTGGCGGGGCCTTTCTCAATCAGGCAAGTCACTACGTTGATTTGCTAGATTGGTTGGTAGGTCCAGTAGATTCCTTACAATCCTATACGGCTACTTTAGCCAGAGAAATAGAAGACGAAGACACTGGGGCTGTATCGCTAAGATGGAAATCTGGGGCCTTGGGAAACTTAGGTGTGACCATGTTGACTCATCAGCAAAACTTTGAAGGCTCGATGACGATTGTTGGGGAAAAAGGAACTGTTCGCATCGGCGGAGTTGCTGTTAATGAAATCCAAAAGTGGGAATTTGCAAATCCACAACCCCAGGATAAACAAATAGAAATGGCCAACTACAAAACCACATCTGTTTATGGAAAAGGTCACAAACAATTTTACCGTCGGGTTTTTGATGTTTTGGCAGGACTGCGATTTGAAGTTTCGAATCAAATCGATGGCTATAGAAATGTCGAATTGCTATGCGCTATACAAGAGTCATCCAAAAAAAATGGACAACGAATTTTTATTGAAAATAAATTTTTCGCGGAGAATCGCTAATGAAATATTGGTCTCACTCAACTGCAATTATCGACGAAGGAGCTGAAATCGGAGAGTCCTCGAAAATTTGGCATTGGACGCACGTCTGCGCAGGCGCCCGCTTAGGTCGTTCTGTCATCCTGGGACAGAATGTTTTTATCGGTAACGACGTCACCATCGGCAACAACGTAAAGATTCAAAACAATGTATCGGTTTACGATAAAGTCATTCTTGAAGACGATGTTTTTTGTGGGCCCAGCATGGTGTTCACCAATGTCATCAATCCCAGATCGGCAATTGTTCGAAAAAATGAATTTCGTAAAACTCACGTCAAACAAGGCGCAACCTTGGGAGCCAACTGCACATTAATTTGCGGCGTGACGATCGGAAAATATGCCTTCGTCGCAGCGGGTGCCGTTGTGACAAAAGATGTTCCCGACTATTCCTTAGTGAAGGGCGTTCCAGCTCAGCATTCTGGTTGGATCGGAGAATTCGGCGAAGTTCTTATGGCCGGACAATTTGCTCACGAATGGATCTGCCATGGCACGCAAACTGTTTACGTCAAAGGACCGAAAGGCCTTTGTAAAAAATGAAAAAAAAGATTTTGACGGTGGTCGGTGCCAGACCCCAGTTTGTCAAAGCAGCGGTGCTTTCTAGGTGTCTTCGAACCAGTTCAAAATTTTCCGAAGTGTTGGTTCATACGGGACAACATTACGACGCCAACCTTTCCGATATTTTTTTTGACGAATTAGGGATCCCAAAACCTGATTACTCGTTGAACATCAGCCAAAAGAATAAGAATCAACCTATGGGCCACGGCAAAATGACCGGGCAAATTTTAAGTGCCTGCGAGGAAGTGCTTCTTTTTGAGAAGCCCGATGCGGTGTTAGTTTACGGTGACACAAACTCAACCTTGGCCGGCGCCCTTGCTGCCAGTAAATTAAATATTCCAATTCTTCACGTTGAAGCTGGCTTAAGATCTTTTAACCAAAAAATGCCTGAAGAAATTAATCGCGTTCTTACGGACCATGTCTCGGCGTTATTGTTTTGTCCTAATCAAAACTCCATGCAAAATTTAATTCGCGAAGGCCTTTCGCCTTTAAAAATTTTTAATGTGGGCGATGTCATGTATGATGCGACTCTTTTCTACGCAAGAAAATCATCCGTATCTTCCGGAAAGTACGTCTTAGCCACAATTCATCGGGCCGAAAACACCGACGACCCGATTTGCTTGCGAAATATATTTGCCGCTTTAAATGAATTTTCAAAACTGAAATGCCGGGTGATCGTCCCATTGCATCCGCGAACTAAAGCAAAATTAAATGCATTGGGGATTTTAACTCATCTCACGCAACTAGAGATCATCAAACCGGTGGGTTATTTAGAAATGTTAAGTCTAGAGAAACACGCTGAGATGATCATCACCGATTCAGGTGGTGTCCAAAAAGAAGCTTATTTTTTCCGTGTCCCTTGCTTGACGTTAAGAAATGAAACCGAATGGATTGAGCTGGTTCAAGCAGGTTGGAACACTTTAGTGAAACCAGGCGGCGAAAAACAAATTCTGGAAGGCTTGATGGCTGCTCGCCGAACTCCCGACCCAAATGCCGCACAGTTATTTGGCACGGGAAAAGCGTGTGAAGCTATCGTCGAAGTTTTGGAGAGTCAACTTTGTTAAAGAAATATTGGGAACACCTAGCCCTGGTAACTACCTATGGAATCTGGGTGGCCTATTCAAGCTTTCGATATATTTTTCATAACAACGATGTGATGCCGATGGAGTCTTTCAACCCCATGGTTATTGTTAACTCGATGTTGCACCCCGAACTTTATACCCGAAGCCTTAATCCCGGATTCAAAGCCGTGGGTTGGTCAGTCATTTTCTTGGTCTACAAATGGATTGAACGCTTCTTTGGAATTCCGACAGATGCGCAAGTTTCTGCTGTGATTTTTTTAGAGGTCCTGACGTTAAGCTTGAGCGCAATCTTTTTTTTTCGCACACTGTTTCCAAAAAGCTCGGCCTGGGTCGCCTTACTTTTTGGTATTTGGTTGTGCAGCTCGACCGCAAGAGAAATTAATTTTTCCAATTTTTTTGGTAACAACTTTATTGGCCAGTATTATATATTTTCGGACGCCTTGATTTTTTTAGCCGCATCAATGTGTCTTAGACGAAAATTTTTTGTATCTGGCTTATTGATTGGGTTGTGCTTTTTGTTTCATCCTACCAAGGCAGTGTTTGCCGGTATTTTCATTTCTGGTTTTTTACTTTTCGATCCAGAGTTTCGGCGCAGGATAAACCCATGGCTAGGTCTTTCCAGCGCTTTAATTCTAGCTTTACCATGGATGTGGAACAACCTGAAAACTACCCAGGCCTCGACCGAGTTAATGAAGCCTGATGTCTGGTTGTTTGTCATGGGCCGTACGAGCTATCATTGGATGCAGTTTCAACAAGGTTTTATGGGTCCTATTCATTACCACCGCTTCCTTCCGTTTTTGTCATACAGCTTAATTTTAGTTTCCTACGTCAAAAGATATCCTCGTCTATGGGACAAAAGACTGACGGGTGGGTTTCTAGCCGTGGCTGCCCTGGTTGCCCTTGGCATTGCAGCCAGCGTTTTTCCCAATCCCACGTTGATTAAAATGGGATTTCATCGGTCGTTAGATTTTTTTATTTTGTGCTCTCTACCAGCAATGCTTCAAGCGTTTTACCTAGATATTACCGAGCAGCCGATATGGAGAAGCTTGCTGCCGGTGCTTGTGTTGGTGCTAGCCTTCTCAACAACTGCGACTTTTTCAGCGGCTTTGGCTTTGTTTATTGGTATTGAACTCTTTTTTGTTAGTGGCTCTTCTAAAGATGAAATTGGTTTTTTTGTTCGATTCAGCCGCGAATTTTACCTTTTGATATGTTTATTGTTAGCCTACTATTTCTGGAAAGGCTGGATGGACCCCTGGAATCGTGGTGTGTACACAGGTCATCTAGAGTTGGCTAAAATCATCTCAAACCAAATTCCATTATTTATAATTTTTTTATTTGTTTTCTCGGTTTCATTTGCAAAAAAGTACCTGCGAAATTTGCGAATCATTTCTGTGGTAGTTCTGTGTGCTTTTCTTTCTAGAGAATATTTTAATTCCATTGAATTTGTTTTGCCCGCTAAAATTATATCTGCAGACACAAAGCAGGCTCAACTATGGGCCAGGGATAACACGAACGTCGATTCTTTATTTATGTCTGACCCGGCGTTTTCGTCGGGCTGGGAAGGGTATTCCCAACGCAGTCACTTTGGCGGCACTTTCCAGTGGCTGTACAGCGCTTTAGCAAACACTTCTAGTCAGAAGGCCTTTGAAGATGGGAAATCGATTTTACGAGATCTGGAAATCGACGTTGATCAGTACCTTAAAGAAAACACAATGGGATTTATGAACACTCGGTTAAGTCAGATGTACAATTCGTTTGATGATTCAAAAAGAAATTTTTTAAAGCAAAAATACGGAATCGATTACTTTATTTATTTGAAACCGTTTAAGAATTTTAAGACTTCTTTTCCTATAGCTTTTGAAAATGACAGCCTTGTGATTTTAAAGTCAGCCACAAATTCTATCGACAGGTTGGCAAAGTAGTGATTTTCTTTAATCGAAAAAATCTTACGGGGACCTTATGAAAAAACTGGAACTTCACTACGATAGAAAAAAGTTTTGGGAGAACTATTGGAAAGAGTTCCAGGTCGATCAGGAAGAATTTAAAGATCTTGAAATGTACCCTATTGCAATGTCACTGAAATATTGCCGGCCAAACGACAGAATTCTTGAGTGTGGATTTGGCGCTGGTCGAGTCGTTAGACACCTTCACAAATTTGGTTTTAATGTTGAAGGAATTGAAAATGATCGTTCGATTGTCGATCTAGTTAAAACTACGGATCCACGTTTAAAAGTAGAATTCGGGGATATCTGTAAAATGAATTATCCCGCCGGAACTTTCGACGTAGCCTTATGCTTTGGCGTGATCGGTGGACTGAATGAAAAAACCGATCCCGCTTTGCACGAGCTCACCCGGGTGGTGAAGCCCGGTGGCTATATTGTAGTCTCTGTCATGTTAGACAACTGGGCACGGCGTCTTCAAAAGTTATTAAATCAATTCTCAAAAGAACCACTGGAATTTTATGCATGGATGAACAGTCCTTCGGATTGGGCGCACTATTTTTCGATTCAAAACTTAAAGGTCATTGATCGCGCCGAGATTATTAGTCGTTATAATGTTTATTATTGGACCCGGTGGCTTAGATCCGCGTTTAGCAATACCAACTTGAGCGATGCCCGAATTCAAGATGATCAGTATAAACTTAATTTCGTAGGTTTATGTTTTTGGTTTTTGCATAAATTTTTTCTTCGACAACAGCTTGCCGCGGGCATGACTTTTACTCTGCAAAAACCCTTGTAACGCATTTGCGATCCAAACTTTTTAATAATGTTTTTTGAATTTGGGCTGGTTTTTTCTCCCAGCTTTGCGGAAACCTCCAGCCGGTCGTCCGATGCAAAAGAAAAGGTCGGGTCGGTCTGGCGGTCTCGGAGTTCTTCGACGCTGACATTATTATTTTTACACTGCCGATCTGTACGTTTTTCGAAGACCCTAAGGCGAACGAGGCCCATTTCAATGTGTATCTTTTGTTCAGTTTTTGAAATTTCAAGATGGTCTATGATTTACACCGAAATTCCGCCTGCAAATTGGTATAACTCTGAATTTCCTAAATAGGAGTTCCTCTTGAGATTTCACAATTTTTGGCGATGCGTTTTATTTTTCGCTTTTTTTGGATTTTTCCCAAATGCTTTTTCGGCTCCAAAAGATATCAGAGTTCGCGCCGAGGGGGACTGGTACCAAGGCAAAGCGAACTCATATTTCAAAGGGATTCGAATTAGTTTTGTGGAGCAGGGCGTGCTAGATCCGGTGACAGGTAGGCCAACTTCAAAAAATAGTCCGGTGATTTCTGTTCCTCCTGCTGGCTATTTGAGAGCGACAAAGCCCAAGGCTTTATCTTCTTTCATTGATCCTTACGCTTTATCAGCTATGCTTGAGGAGGCTTTACAAAGCGGCTCTCTCACTCTTCATCAATCGTTGGATCTAGTTCGCAGTGACAACTGGATGTTAAAGACAATGAATTATAAAAACTCAAAGCTTCTAAAACCACCTAAGAATTATCGGGCCCAGTTTCAAAGCAATCTTTCATCAGGTGTCGGGACAAACAAAGACTTCACTTTAGTCATTACTGGTCCTGGAATTATGGACCCGCAAACGCGACGTCCAGCGGCCTTGATCAGCGTGCCGATCTATGACTTCCAAGTTGTCAGCGCACGGAAACAGGGATCTGTTAGCCCTTATGTTTTGGCTGCACTTATCGAACAGGCTTTGCAGTCGGAATCGATAACCGCTAGACAAGTCTCGAAAATTATTTCTCGGCCTGAATAGTTGACCCACTTTTCTCAATATGTTTTTAAATCTCCAAGGCAGAATCCCCGGGAATTTCGCGCCACCTATGAACTTGCCGATGCCGTCACTGAACAAAATGGGACAAAATACGGTCAGATTGTGATCACCGGTCCTGAATTGGTCGACACCGATTTCAAAAGCCATCCAATTGAAATTCCGCAGATTGGATTTGTTAATTCGCCTGTTGCCCAAGAAAAGACTTACATAGATCCGCAAGCGCTAGCATTTATGATCGAAAAAGCACTTCGCCAAAAAACATTGACCATCGAGCAAGTCATCGCGTTTCTTTCCGAAAACGATTGGCATCGAAATTTAAAGTCTGGGTCTGAATTCTATAAAAAACTGACTAAAGAAAACACTGCGGTCAAAGTCTGCAAAGGACGATAACGAGTCGCCGATGGTTGGTTGATTTTTCAAAATCAGGCGATCAATGAGCTTGCTCCCAATTTGGCCCTATACCGACGCTGACTTTCAGCGGAACTTTTAACTTCATAACATTTTCCATAATGTGGACAATTTGTTGCTGCGACTTCAGCAATTTCTCTTCGGTATCTTCGAACAAAAGCTCATCGTGGATTTGCAAAACCATGGGGACGTCAATCTGTTGATCTAAAAGAATCATAGATTTTTTCACCAGGTCAGCGGCGGTCCCTTGAATGGGGGCGTTGATGGCCGCGCGTTCACCTGCCTTGCGAACAGCACCGTTCTGAGATTTTAATTCTTTGATGTAACGGCGACGCCCAAACAAAGTCTCGGCGTAACCCTTTTCGTGCGCATCTTGAATTGTTTTTTGCATATAATTTTGAACGCCTTTAAAACGCTCAAAATACTTGGTGATAATCGCTTGACCCTCGGATCTAGAAATAGAGAGCGTGTCACTTAGGCCAAAGGCACCCTGGCCGTAGGCGATGCCAAAGTTCACAGCCTTTGCCGTTCGCCGCATCTCGGGGGTGATAGTAGAGATTGGTGTCGAAAATATTTCGCTGGCAGTGATCGAATGAATATCTAAATCATTTAAAAAAGCTTGAATCATATTTTCATCGTCGGCAATATGAGCTAGAATCCGAAGCTCGATTTGGCTGTAATCGATGCTCATAATTTTTTTACCTTCGGCCGCAGTGAAAGCTCGTCGAATGCGTGTTCCCCGGGCAGATCTGATAGGGATATTCTGCAAATTGGGCTCAGTGCTGGAAAGTCTACCGGTCGAAGTTAATGCTTGGTGAAAAGTGGTGTGTAGTCGTCCGTCCGCTCCTACCCACTGGCCCAAAGCATCGACGTAAGTGGATTTTAGTTTTGAACATTCGCGGAATTCCAGCATCAGTTTGGCGATGGGATAATCTTTCTGCAGTTTTTCAAGAACTTCGGTGTCGGTTGAAAATCCCGTTTTAGTTTTTTTCCCGGTTGGGATTTTCATCTTTTCGAACATGATTTGCGCCAGCTGTTTAGGGCTAGCCACATTAAAAGTTTCACCAGTAATTTCAAAAATCTGTTTTTCGATTTGTTGGATCTCGCCTTGCAGTTCGAGGCTTTGAATTTTTAATAAATTCTGATCGACTTGTACTCCCCGCCTTTCCATCCTTAGCAAAACATCAACTAAAGGCAAATCTAGATCCTTGAAAACGCTTTTCAATTGCCTATCTTGAATCAGCGACGAAATTTTTACTTCCAATGCTTTTATCTGGCTCAAAAATTCAGAAGGAGATTTCGCCGGACCAGACAAAGTTGTCCCCGCCAAATAACGTCCCGAGAGATTTTCAATACTTAAATTTTCTCCGGGATCCAAAACATACGCAGCAAGCTCTAAATCAAAAAGCACTGCACTTTTTTCTAACCATTGAATTTGATCCGCCGATGGCACTTCTGCTACGCCAACGTCAGTTGATTCTAAATTCATTTCCAATTGAGGCGCAGGTTGCAGGCCAACATTCAAAACTTTATGCAGCATTTTTTTAATTTGATAACCCTTTATTCCAAACGAATTGCCATGCTGAGCAGAAGTCTCCGAAGTCTTATGGGCGGCCAGTGACATATAAAGTTTGGATTCAAAATCAAAAATCCAAACAGGTTGCCCTAAATTCTTCCACTCATCGAGTGTTTTTAGGCTGAAGTTTTCGAATTTCTCGTCAATTTTCTCGATGACTTTTTCGATGACTTTTTCAATTGAATTTCCGTTTGAGATTTCGTTGGAACTGTCATTTGAATCGATTTCTTTTGGCGGTCCTGTGAAATCGGGTGGCCTGATCAAATTGACATTTGAATTTGATTTATACTCAAATGGCGACGCAGTTTCGATCTGTTTTTCTAAACTTTTAAAGTTGAGCTCGCGCAGAAGCTCCAGCATTTCTTGTTTTTTAAAGGGGCGCATTTCGTAGTGCGATAATTCTTGGTCTATCGGCACATCAATTTTGATCCGGCATAATTGTTTCGACAGAAATGCGTTTGCTTTTCCGTTCATTAGTTTTTCACGCAGTTTTTTGTTTTCTACTTGGTCAATGCCATCAAATAATTTTTCTAAAGTACCAAATTGTTCCAAAAGCTTGATGGCACCTTTGGGTCCAATTCCGTGAACTCCGGGGACGTTGTCAGAAGTGTCGCCGACTAGGCTTAGATAATCCAAGAAAGATTCCGGAAGAATTCCCCATTTTTCTTTCACTTTTGGTGGATCGTAAACCACCTCTTTCATCGTGTCGTAAAGAAACACGTGATTTTGGATCAACTGTCCAAAATCTTTATCGCCCGAGACAATATAGACTTCGCAATTATTTTTTTTTCCAATTTCGACCAAGGTGCCGATCAAATCATCCGCTTCAAAAAGATCTTTTTCCACCGCCGGAATTCCCATAAAGTCGGCGATTTTTTTTAAGTAAGGAAATTGCGGCACCAAATCTTCGGGGACTTCGGAACGATGAGCTTTGTATTCAGAATAAATTTCTTTTCGAAACGACGGCGTGGGCAAATCGTGGCAAAACACGATCAAGTCCGGCTTCTGTTCCCGGATTAGCTTTAAAATCATGCTTAAAAAACCATACAACGCGTTGGTCGGCATGCCGGTCGGCGAACTCAAAGATCGAATCGCGAAAAAAGCTCTAAAGAAAAGCGAACTCACGTCGACAAGATATAATTTCTTCATTTAAAAGTTTTATGTTTTTATTGCACAAGCAGGCAAGAACGAAACTACCGTCGACGGCTTAATTATTTTCAGAAAATCTTTTTTTGACTGTCGCTAAATCTGTTTGTCCTAAATGATTTTCATCCAAGAATTTTTCTACCCGTGGATTTTGCAACACTTCATCAGCTTGGAATTCAGCTTGCTTTTCTAAAAGCTCTAGGACGTGGAGGTGTTTTGCGGCCGGGGACAAACTGCCAGATTCAAGATCTTTGATAAAGTCACAATCGCAGTTCAAATGCCTAGCCAAATCGGATTGACTCCATCCCAAACGAAGTCGCAAATCTTTGATCTTGATCGAATTCCATTCCATCTAGTGATTTTGAATGGATTCGTCTAAAAAAGCAAGACGGTGAGTAAAATCTCCCAACGTTCGAGCTTAGGTTTCCGGGTCTTCGCCGTCGGGAAAAACAAACAGAAGATCATTCTCGCCGACCAAATCAAAGTGATCGACGGCCTGTCGCTCTAGGTAGCTGGGGTCTTTTACAAGTTCGATCTGTTGCTCGATTTTTTTAATATCTAGAAGGTCCTGCTGGCGCATTTCTGCCAAGTGCTGCTGTCCCTTGATTAGACTGTAAAGATTAGTGACTGTGTCGTAAAAAGCCAAATGGCAGACCAAATAGATCAAGCAACAAACAAAGATTTTCTTGGGCTGATTTAACCACTGCATACAGTTTCGATGTTAAAAGATTCACGACCGTCAAACTAGTCCTGAATTGAATCAGCTTCGATCCTTAAAAGCTGGTTGTATTTGGCGGTGCGCTCGCCCCGGCAAAGACTTCCAGTTTTAATCTGGTGGCATTCTAAAGCCACACTTAAGTCAGCAATAGTGGAATCTTCGGTTTCGCCACTTCTATGAGACATCACCGTTTTGTAACCGTTGGCGTGGGCCAACTGAACGGCACGTCTGGTCTGGGTCAAAGTCCCGATTTGATTGACCTTAATTAAAACGGCGTTGGCACATTCTTGGTCGATCCCCAGCTGAATCCGCGAAGGGTTTGTCACAAACAGATCATCGCCGACCAACTGGCAGTGCTGGCCCATGGATGCCGTCGCTTTTTTCCACGAGGTCCAGTCGTCTTCGCTAAAACCATCCTCAATCGAAACTATGGGGTATTTTTTTACCCAAGTTTGATAAATTTCGCCAAGTTGGTCTGGTGAAATAGATTGCCCCTGCCAGCGATAGGTACCGGCTTGAAAAAGTTCTGTCGCAGCCACGTCCAAGGCCAACCCCACTTCTTCACCTGGCCTGTATCCCGACTTTTCAATGGCCATCATTAAAAATTCCAAAGCACTTTCGTTTTGCGGAAGTGGTGGCGCAAATCCGCCCTCATCACCTACGGCCGTCGAGATTTTTTTATCCGCTAAAATTTTTTTTAAAGTGTGAAATATTTCACAACCCACACGCAGTGATTCAGCGAAGGTGGTCATTTTTGGAACGATCATAAATTCTTGAACATCGACGCCGTTATTAGCGTGCGCGCCACCGTTTAAAATATTCATCAATGGAGTCGGCATTGGCGTCGGCATTGTTTTTTTGTTTTTGGGATTTAAATATCGATACAGAGGTACACCTTGCGCCGAGCTGGCCGCACGTGCACATGCCAACGACACGCCAAGTATCGCATTAGCACCCAGTTTTTTTTTATTTTCAGTGCCGTCCAAATCAATCATCTTCTGATCGATTTTTTCTTGGTCTAAAACAGAGAATTCACTGAGCGCCGGAAAAATCAAGTGATCGACGTTGGCCACTGCTTTCAGGACGCCCTTACCCTGATATCGTTTTGGGTCTTGATCGCGCAACTCGTAGGCTTCGTGAGCTCCTGTAGAAGCCCCAGAGGGAACGGCGGCCCTGCCGAAGTGCCCCGAAACTGTCGTCACATCCACTTCAATTGTGGGATTGCCGCGGCTGTCGATGATTTCACGGGCCTTAATTTTTTTTATTTTACTCATGTTTTTCCGCCTGCTGGGATTGACTGGATAGATTTACTCGCTTGTTTTATTTGCATGCTCTGCGTGGCTGGTATTTTGTGAATTCAAAACTTCCATAAACTCAAAGCCAGATAATTTTAAATTGGGTAACTGCTGTTCGCCCGCCAAAGTGGAATTCGTGGAAGTCGGTGAAAGCGACGACGTCGCAGCCGAAAGCATCGAAGGGCGTGATACAAGCGGATCATGAATGTTTTTCTTTTGAAAAATTTGATAACACTCTTGAACAGAAGCCGGAAATGTTTTGGTGACATACTCCCAATCCACTCGGCGCAAAATCTCTTTGGCCATGGGATTTGTTTTTGTCATCGCCGTTAGTAAAGAAATCACCTGTTGCGCTCGAACCAAATAATCCGAAAGCCTTGAAACTTGGTTTTTTAATCTTACAAAATCTTCTAAATCATTGGGTGCCTGATCGTACGTCGCAGGGACCTGAACTTGCTTGCTTCGCTCTTGCAATTCTTTATTCTTTTGCTGAAGTTCTTGCTGGGTTTTCTCTAAGGTTGCCATCACTGTTCGCAAAAGATCAGGGCTGATTTGGTGGCCGGGGTCTATCCCTGAAAAAATCGAAACTTCAGAATTCCACAAAATTTGAACGTGGATGCCGGACCAACGACATTCAGCCAAACCTTGACCCACAAAAAGGGGCAAAGTTTCGAAAGCGCGCGATAAATGATGCGTGGTCAGCGGGTAAAGGTCCGAGGAAATCGGAAGGTCAAACTGTATTCCACCGGAAGATTTAATTAAATTCGCCAGAGGAGGCTCAGGTGAAATAAAATAGCCTAAAAAACGTTCGGGTTGCGACAGAATCTCTTGAGGTTCGGGCATCATCCTAAGCACCGAATCTAGCAAACCCCAAGATCGAAGCTCTGGAACTTGGTGACCAATTTTTTCCAGAAGATCGACGTCGTAGTTACCCTGATAAAGCCTTACAACCTGCGAAAGAAAGTGTTCCATTTCTTGGGCCTTCAGCCAGTAGGATGTGTCTTTCAGGAACTCTTCGGGCAACGTAGAGGTCTCGATCAGGGGACTTAGGTCATCGCCCGAGGCCTCTAAAAAACTTAAAACTGAGTTCGTGATCTTACAACTAAAGTTCATTTTGTTTATCATTAATCAAATGAGTACCTTATGACAAATCTAAATCACGAAACTTGTGCTTAAAATTTGGGCGGTCTCTCTAACAAAAATGATGTGAAACCAGTTTGATCACTTTGCAGTCGTAGCTGGAACGATACTCTCAGAAGCAAGAGCTTCAGTGTAGAAGATGCCTTTGATGCTGGCGGTGCCTTGGCCGTAGTTCATCATATTCATTCCGGTCTTGGTAACTGAGTCCACCAAAATCGCGTCGGCACCGCAACTTCAGGCCTCGGGCTTGGCGATATCAATCGCGTGCTGAATGGATTTGTCGGCAAAAAGCGTGGTTCCCTTAGAGGATCCCAAAACGCAAGCCACTTCGTACTTTCGTTTGATTGTCGATGCTTCGGAGTAAACGTCAAGTTGGCAGTCCTCGGCCTTTGGAGGAAGCTTTTTAATCGTAGCAATGTCAATGCTGGCGCACGAAGAAAGTCCAAGAACCGTAGCAACGATCAACGAACCACTGATCAAAATGGGCACGACTTTTCCAATCACAGGGCCTCCGCAGAAAAAAGTGGTCGAAAGGCGGTGAAAATAAACTATTTTCTTTCAAAAGCAATGGACTTTATGGCTTTAGAGATTTTCAAGAAAAGTTTTCCAGGGCACTTCTCACCGGCACTGCACCGCTATCAGATGCCAAAGAGAGAGAGCTCATTCAATAATTTCGTTTGAAAGACCCAAATTACTGTAAAAAAATATGACACTTGAGTTCTTTTTTTCCTCGCACCTTACGATTCAACCAGACTGGGGAAATAATCTATCCTAATATTCTTTAGTTTGATACATGCCTTGGGATCGTTCGACGCCATCACTTTTCAAAACATTTAAGAGGTCTTTATGAAACACGCTTTGAAATCGACACTTCTAGTTCTTTTTGCATCCACTTCCGCTTGGAGCGCAGAAGTTCCCACTGCGGCAACAACCGAACCGATGGTGCGCGCGGAATTTAAGCCTAAGGAAAATAAATTTTCTCTTCGTATAGACCCCCTGATGCTCTTGTTGGGTGAGGTCAATGCCGATTTCCAAATTCGTTTGACCGATCACTTAAGCTTGGGGCCCACCGTCGGGTACATGGGAAGCGGCGACGGGGTTTACTACGGCTCGTTAGTCTCTCGACGAGTTTTCTTTAATGATAAAACTGATCGCCGGTCGATCGGCGCCAAAGCCGTTTACTATTTTAACGGTTTTAGCCGCCATTCTCCTTATGCCGGAGTTTCTGCCAAAAGCAGTCGCAGCATCGTCACCGGAGAATCTAGATCCACCCTTTTTGATCCTGGGTTGACTTCGAAAGGTGAATTTTCCGAGACTCTTGGAGCTGCAATTGGCGGGTATCAGTGGGTTTGGCAATCTTTTGTTCTAAATGCCGGAGCCGGGTTTGGTTACTATTCTCACGCGGAAAAATTTGCGCTCAACTATTCCGACGGGGCATTCTCCACGTACAGCATTTCTGGGCCACCTTTAAGTTTCTTGATGGATGTGGGGATGGGTTTTACTTTTTAAGAAGATTTTCTTAGAGCAAAGCTTTCTTCGGTAAACGGTAGGCCGTTGTCTTTGATCTCTTCCATAAAAGACGGAAGTTGCCCGCTAGTCTCGATGTGGCCAGACAACTGGCCGTCCGCTTTTCGAATCATACGCGACATTTGAAAAATCGGTCGCACATCGTAAGTATTGTCGGGGTTAGAACCCAACACTTCCGAGATCGCCGAGATTCTTCTTGATCCATCAGAAAAACGACTGACCTGAACAATCAGATCGATCGCTGATCCCACTTGATGGCGAAGCGCTCGCTCGCTGATCTGGCTGTCACCGCCTTGGGCAAGGGCCTCTAGACGAACGATTGCATCTTCCGCGGAATTGGCGTGAACGGTACCAAGGCACCCCTTGTGACCAGTGTTCATCGCATTAATAAGCTCAAGAGCTTCGCTGCCGCGGACCTCGCCGACGATAATTCGATCCGGTCGCAATCGCAGCGAACTTTTCAAAAGATCTCGGATGGTGACCTCGCCTTTTCCTAATTGGTCAGCCATTCGAGTTTCAAAACTAACAACGTGTTCGTACTTGATATTTAATTCCGAAGAATCTTCGATGACGATCACGCGCTGACCTTTTGGAATTCGCGAGCAAAGCAGCGACAACAAGGTGGTCTTGCCCGACCCTGTTCCCCCGCTGACTAAAATATTTTTTCCTAAAAACATGCAAGCATCTAAAAACTGAGCCCCCTGGGGCGTCAAAGATCCAAGCTTCACATAGTCCTTTAATGAAATTGAGCTTTGAGTAAATTTTCGAATGCTGACCGTAGTGCCGTTCCGCGCGCACGGTGGGATCACCACCGCGATCCTAGAACCATCGGGCAATCGCGCGTCCAAGCGGGGTTCTTCGGTGCTTATTCGACGACCCACACTTTGAGCAATGTTATTCACAGCCGCTTTCAGCGCATCTTCATCAGTAAAGGCAGCGGTGGTTTTGGTGAGCTTTCCTTTTTGCTCAACAAAAATATCTTTTGGGCCGTTGATCAAAATTTCAGTCACCGAGGGGTCTTCAAGAAAAACTAAAATGGGCGACAAAAAACTGCGGATGGCGGACTTGGCGGCGCTATCATCCTGAGCCATGGATTATTTCTCCGACGGCGATGACGCTGCCGAGCGAAGCTCTGGCCCTTGAGATTCGCCAGTAACAATAAATTCGCCCTTAAAATTATTTTCTGGCGAAATAAATGAGTAAATGCCCTCGCGCTGAGGCCGAAGAATAAAGTTTTTAAGTTCGCCGTAATAGGTCGAGTGATTTTCCGAAAATGAGTCTAGAACAAAGCTAATGTTTTTTTCTTTGGTGTTTAAATTCACGACATGAATTTTATAGCTTTTTCCTTTTTGCATGCTGATGCGATTGGGAATAAAGCCGGTCTCGGTGTTTATAATAATAATTGTTTTCTCAGGCTCTAGTTGCCCTGCAATTTCAGTAAAATTTAAAGACGATGATTCTTTGGGCTTTAATTCGTTGGGCGTTTTCGTTTTAACCAACTGCTTCATCTCGGGTTGACGTCGAGTCAAATCAAGCTCCCACGCATGAACCGTGACTTGAATGCAGGAAAAAATAATAAATAAAAAAAATTTAGTGAAGTGTTTCACGATCGGTAAACTCAGCCAGTTCACGAGCCACCTCCATTGCCAATAAGTAGACGACATTTTGATCCATTTTCGACAGCGTCATCACCATCAAATCACGATCACCCCGACACGAATTAATTTCGCGAATCACACATTCCATCTGAAACGGATTTTTTTTCACCTGTTCGTGCAGAACATGCCAATCCATTTTTAACATCGGGTCGACAGCCCCAACCTCGTAAAGTGCATCGAACACAGATTGCAAATCGCCTTGTAGTAACATCGAAGCCTCCCCTCCAAAATCCTTTTGGAATCACAATTCCTTTCGGAGAGATTGCGCGCGGACTTGAGTCAAAATGAATCAAACTGGACGAAGATACGGGGGCCGGCGTATCTTCAGCTACATTTTTTTTCGCCCCTTTAGTTGCTAGCCACTCCTGCTTGCGACACTAAGTACGAGTACAAGTCGCGGTATTCCTTCATCACTCGTGTGGCATAAAGCCTAGGGGTTTGAGCTTTCTTGTACAGTCGGTTCACATTGGTTGGGCCCATATTGTAGGCTGAAACATATTTGGTGGCATGGCCCGAAAATTTTTCGCGCAAGTAGCTGATGTAACGCACTCCTAATTTGATATTGTAAACGGGGTTTCGAAGGGTCTTTGGACCTTGGTACAAATAACCCCCTTTGCCGGCAATATAGCGGGCGGTTTCGGGCATCAGCTGCATCAGACCAATTTCGCCCTTTGATCCTTTGGCGTTGGGGTTAAAGCGACTTTCAGTTTTGATGATCGAGAACACAAAAGCGGGATCCATTTCATATTTTTGTGATTCTTTAAGAATGGTTTGGGTGATCATTTGAGCTCGGTTGCGATACTGGGCCGGAAGCTCGTTTTGCACGGCTTTAAATAACAAGTCTTGGTAGTTTTTTAGCTTCAGCGTTTCCTCAACCTGTGATTTTTTATATTTTGATCCCAAAAGTTCGGTCGCGTGTGAGCGTCGGATTTCGGTCGAGACTTTCTTAAATTTAAGTTCGGTCAAATGCCCGAAAACATCCTGTGTGGGCTTCATATTTTGGAAAATGATGAACGTGGGCAGTAATGCGATCATCCCTGTCACGGCTTGAATGAAACCTCTTGAAATTACAATTGAACTTTTCATGGCACAGACCCCTTTTTAAATAACGTTTCAATTGTTAAGACTTCAAATATCGGGCCTCTCAAAATGAGAATTCGAGCCTCTTTTATCATAATGAAACGCGCCAATTGCATTAGATCGGCGCAAAACGAGACAGCCATTTTTTGTTCGACACGGGTTCATAGCAGGTTATTGGCAGAAGAAAAAACATTTCATTCTGAGACTCTTTTTAAAGGCGAAGGCAGCCATTGGAAATCGTACATTGTTCTAATAGGGAACAAATGATAGGTTGCTTTGATGCTTTCGAATTCTTTTGCGGATTTTGTTCCGTATCTATTTCTGACAATTGCGGTCTTTTTAATCCTGCTGGCACCGCAATTCGCAAAGCTTATGAAAGCCAGCCGATTTTGTGCATTCCTTGCAATAGCTGCGACCTTGTGGAATCTGCAGATGAACCCTTTGGGCATGGTTTGGTTAGCGATCGCCATTGCTGTCCTTCTGCTATGCCAGAGCCCAAGTTTTTCAAAGGCTTTAAGAATTGGTCTGATGTTTTGCTTTCTTTTTTTCGCGTTTGAATTGGGCGCGCATTTGGTTCCTGCATTTCATCGATTGACCATTTTTGATCAGATAAAATTCTCGGAACGCTCCTCGCCTTTTTCCATGGAATTTTGTTTGGATCAAATTCTGGTGGGCTTAGTCATCTGGTATTTTTATCTACCCCTGCGCGAGAAAGCCTTTGCCGCCAATACATCGATAGCCAAATCTTTTACGATCACCGGCCAAAACCTTTTGATACTGTCAGGACTGTTGATCTCTGCCGGACTATTATCCGGGTATATCGCATGGGATCCCAAGTGGCCGCAGGGTTTAGGCCTGTGGTCGCTAAATAATTTCTTCTTTGTTTGCTTTGCCGAGGAAGCTTTTTTCCGTGGCTTGCTGATGAATTTTTTAAAAAATCTCTTCGGTGAGAGCGCTTCGAAATCGGCGCTTTGGTTTGCACTTTTAGTGTCTTCTTTGCTATTCGGAGTCGCCCATTGGGCTGGGGGCACCACCTATATGGGTTTAGCTACCGTGGCTGGTTTATTCTATGGATGGACTTATTTGCGAACCGGTGATCTGCGATTTTCAATGTTGATTCATTTTAGTTTAAATTTAATCCATTTGCTTTTTTTCACCTATCCATCGATTCAGCTTTAGGAGGTTCTTTCGTGTTTGTTATTCTTTTAATTTCTTTTTTATTGATCGCAGCTTTAGGTCTTCTTCTTAAAAAAAGATTTTTAAGTTTTACGTTTTTATTTTTAACTTTGATCTGGATTTTTGCCGTGGGCTGCGGATTTGTGCCATCACTTTTAGTAGATCAATTGCAAACCCATTCGCCCTTGCAAAAACCATTATGGAAAGATCGCAATGCCATTGTGGTTTTGGGCCTAGGAACTGTTCGATGGCCAGATACAAATTCTTTTCGAAGCCACGCTTTTGGATATTCGCGATTATTTGAAGGCGCCAGACTCTACTTCGACTGCAAAAACAATAATAAAAATTGCGCGCTAGTTCTGACGGGTGGAGACCCCATAAAAATGGGCCAAGCTGAAAGCCAAGTCGCCGCCGCAGAATTAAAAAATCTAGGCGTTTTACAATCTGATCTTTTGATCGAATCCAAAAGCAACAACACATTTCAAAACGCCCAATTCACCAGCGAAATTTTAAACACAAAAGATTTCGAACAAGTTCTATTGGTAACCTCGGGAACACATATGATCCGCGCCCAATTGTATTTTTCGCACTTTGGAATTTCATCGTTCGCGGCCCCAGCGGACCACATCATCCCAGAGTATTCGCTAACACCAAAAGCCTTGAACTTTGCTGTGGCAGACTTAGCGTGGCGCGAAATCATGGGTTTAGCCAGGTACTGGATCTATCAAAAACTAGGCTGGAACGCGACCTCGACAAAGTCTCGAGGGTTGTAACTCAATCTACTGCCCGTCCTCAAGAAAACCTTTCGTAGACAAAACGCTGGCACTAAAAAAAGTGTATACACCCAATGTGGAAAGAACTTCTTTACCCACCAAACAATTTGAATTGTTCAATGAGAAGGACCTGGCGATATCCCGGCAGGTTCAGCGGCGAGCTCTGGAGCGGCGGTAGGATTTTCGGTCAGAATTTGTGCGGCTAGGGTTTTAAGATCTGGGGTTTCTTGCATCATGTGCATCGTGCGTTCGCGTTTTAATTCTTCTGAGAGTAAAATTTTCGAGTTTTTGATTTTTTCGAAAATCGATTTTTCGAAACCGGACTGCACCTGGGGATGAAGCTCGGCCATTAGATTTTGCAGAAACACATAGTAGGAGTTCTGGACTTTGGGCTGGAAATTTTTGGGGTTACTAAGGGCCCCGATGGATTCTTGAGTCAACGAACTGATCGAACGCTCCCAGGCCTTCATTTTTTGGAGTTCGTTTTTAACTGGCGGCAGGACCCTTGAAATCAAGCCATCGGTATCGGGTCGACATAAAATGGTCTGCAGAGCTTCTTTTAAGGGCACGAAACGATCACCCCGGGCCTTTTTGGCTTCGATCATTTTTTCGTCGACGATTTTATTCATCGCCGCCAGATCTTTGCTGGCTAAAGTATTTGAGGTGTACAAAAGTCCAGCCTTCGAAAAAAGTCCAAAGCCCAGCAGCAGAATGAAAAAAGTGAATCTAGAAAAGTGGTTTGTTGAAATCATATAGAAATTAGAAAGGGCCTTAGGTCCGAAGTCCAATCAATTTTATGAGGCATGTCATTTAAGGAAGAGATGATTTATTAATCCCAACCTTTATGAGATCTTAAATCAACATTTTCACTTCGGAGGTTTTTTTGAAAAATTCTTTTCTGTCGGTGTCTACCGGACTAATTGCGCTAGGTTTTCTGTTCGCTGGTTGCACGCCAAGCTCCAAGCAACTTAAAGAGGCCATTGAAAAAGATCCTACGATCGTTTTTTCTGCCATTGAAAAAGATCCCGAAGGTTTTTTCAAGGTCGTAATGCAAGCTCAAAAGCAAGCGCAAGAAGGCGGTGCCCAAAAGCAAGCTCAGGAAGAACAAAAAAAGCGTGATGAAGAATTTAATAATCCTTTAAAGCCAGAAATCGAAGCCAATCGCGCTGTTAAGGGCAATAAAGACGCGCCTATTACTGTTGTTGAATACTCGGATTTTGAATGTCCCTTCTGTAAACGTGGCGCTGAAAACGTTAAAAAAGTTTTAGACATGTATCCAAATCAAATTCGATTTGTATATAAACATTTGCCGCTGGATTTCCATCCTAAAGCAATGCCTGCTGCCAAATATTTTGAAGCCGTGGTTCGACAAAGCCATGAAAAGGCATACAAGTTTCATGACTATGTTTTTGAAAATCAAGAAGCTTTGAAAAAAGATGGCGAGAAATTCTTAAAAGACGCTGCCAAAAAAGTCGGCGCTAACTTAAGCCAACTGGATAAAGATCTTAAAGACCCTAAGTTAATGGACCGGATTACTGCAGATATGGAAGAAGCCAAAAAATTTAACTTCTCAGGTACTCCTGGTTATTTAGTTAACGGAGTCTCCATCCGCGGTGCCTTCCCACCTGAAGAATTCAAAGTGATTATCGATCGACATCTGGCGAACGTAAAAAAGTAATTTACAGATCGGAAATCCGCTCTGTAAGCCCAAAAAACCCGCAAAACTTCTTTGCGGGTTTTTTTATCTTATTTGAAACTCATCCAGCACTAGCAATGGCAAGCATTTGGTGTTACAATGCTCCTCTTTCCGATTAACTGCCGCCAGACCATTGGATGCTATGAACCTGTTTCGATACAAGTATCTCTTTCCACAAATCATCATTAACCGTGGTCAAGATTACTTCGACCAAGGCTTGGTCAAAATCACCGGGGACAACGAACAATTTTCTAGTATAGAAGTTCGCGGCGATCAAAAATACAAAGTGATCGTCACCAAAAAATTCACCCGCCGAGAAGACAGCCTAAAATGCAGCTGCCCTTACTTTACCAATGGTTCATTCTGTAAACATATTTGGGCCGGTCTGCTTGAACTAGAAAGATTTGAATCACAACCTTTCCGAGAACCTATCGTCGCCACACCCTCTGAAATGACCCCTGTCACCAAAAAGACTGCCGCCACTAAAATTGCAGAGAAGCCAGTCACCGGTTGGCGAAAAATTTTTCAGACGGCGCTGAAACCCGCGTTGCCAGCAGAAACGCACTTGCCCATTTTAAAAAGCACCAAAAAATATGAATTGCGTGTGGCACTTGATCTGGACGATTCAGAAGTCACGCAAAATTTTGTCTTTGGTTTGTTTCGTAAAGACCCTCTTAAGCCGCATTTGGGTTTCCGGCCATTTGCTTTTAAACTGGACGATCTTGAAGACTTTCATCTGCCTGAAGATCAAGAAATTCTAAAAACTCTTTTTGGTACTTCATTAGCTTTCGAGAATTCTTATTTCTCGCATCAAAGTACGACGTCGAAGTTAAAGCTCTTGCCTAAAAATCTGTATCCTTTTTTGGATTTATTAACGCAAAAGAAAAAGCTTTTTTCGGTAGCGACCAATGAATCCCCCACGATTGTCGACGGCGTGGAATTTAAGCCTTTAAATTTGGCGGATAAAAAATATGAATTTAATTTGGTTTTAGAAGAATTTGAATCGCATTCCTTAGTTAAAGCCGCCTTGAAGGCTGAAGACGCAGAAATTTTATTTCTTCAACCGGGCGATAGGTTAATTCAAGACTGTTTGATTCGCCAACAGCATCTCTATTTCACCAACTTAAGTACTTATCCTCAGTGGTTGAATGCTTTTGGAAAAAGATTTTTGACCGATATCCCTAAAGAAGAACTTCCTGAATTTTTGTCATTGGCCTTGAATCAAGCATCGGCGCCCGACCTTGTACTGCCGGAATCAATGAAGTTTAAAACATTAAGCGATGTACAGCCAAAACCTTTGCTAAAACTGAAAAGTGATCTTCAAAACCAGTCGTATGAAGTTTACTTGGATTTTCTTTATGGCGACACCACGTTTTCCTCCGATTGGTCGGCACCAGCAAAGAAAAAGTATCATTACCAGCTGGACACTAAAACCAGGGTAGAAAGAAATTTGAACTTCGAGGCCGAGAAAATCAAATTGGTTCAAAGCTTTCCGCTTTCAACGCAAAAAAACGGATACGCCATTCGCAGAGATTGCTACGGCTTTATTAAAAAGCGACTGCTTAAAGAATTTTTAGTGGTTTTTTCAGGTGTGGGTTTTGAAATTTTCTTAGAGGGAAATTCCTTGCAGTCCGCGACTAGTTATCACTTCGATATGAAATCAAAAAGTGATTGGTTTGAATTAAGTCTGGATCTAGAATTCGGAAAATTTAAAATTTCTTATCCGCAGCTCTTAGAAAACTTGCGAAAGAATGACCCCTTGATTCGCCTGGGGCAAAATGAAATCGGCTTGATTCCCGATGATTGGTTTACCAAATTCAGCCATTTAGAAAATTTTTATTCCAATAAAAAAATGACTTTGACTCCGGTGCAGGCGCTGTTTTTTTACGCAAGCCTTGACCCCAAAGAGAATATTTTAACCGATTCGCAGTTTGAAAAAATAAAAGATTTTATCCAAAAATTAAATAATTTAAAAGAGGCTGAACCCACCCCACACTTTAAGGGCACTCTTCGGCAGTATCAAAATAAAGGCTTGGCCTGGTTAGAACATTTAGTTGATTTTCAATTCGGTGGGATTCTGGCCGACGAAATGGGTCTAGGAAAAACAATTCAGATTTTGTCGCTTTTAGATAAGCGCCGCAAATCGACCAGTCTGATTGTGGCGCCAAAAACATTGATCTTTAATTGGATCAAAGAAGTTCAAAAATTTACACCGCATTTGACTGTATTGAATTTTACAGGGCAAGAACGTGTGAAATACAAGGACGATTTTAATAAATTTGATGTGGTTTTGACTACATATCAAACGTTGTTGCGCGAGATCGAGTTTTTTAACAAAAAAGAATTTCAGTTTTTTATTATGGATGAAGCCCATAATATTAAAAATCGAAAATCTCAGATCCACAAGGCTTGCGAATTAATTCACGCTGAAAATAAATTGGCGCTGACCGGAACGCCCGTCGAGAATTCTCTATCTGATTTATTTTCGATTTTAAGCACTGTAAATCCAGGCTTAGTGTCGAATGAATTGACTGAAAACTGGCAGAATCAAAAAGATCCAGAGCAACTTAAAAAATTATCAAAAGCTTTGCAGCCCTTTTTGCTTCGCCGAACTAAATCCGAAGTGATCAAAGATCTTCCAGAAAAATCGGTCGAAGTCCTTTACAGCGAGCTTAATTCCGACGAGCAAAAAAAATATTCCGAGCTGAAGGCCTTTTATTGGTCGCAATTGTCGAAGAAATTTTCTGAAAAAGGCTTTGATCGCTCGAAGATTGAAATTTTAGAAGCTTTATTACGACTGCGGCAGGCGTCCTGTCATTTGGGTCTTTTGGATGAAAGCCATGTGAATAAACCCAGCTCGAAGTTTGAGATGCTTTTAGAACAACTGGATATTATTTTTCAAGAGGGCCACAAGGCCTTGGTGTTCTCGCAATTCACTAGCCTACTAGCACTCTTCCGACGCGCTTTAGATCACCGAAAGATTAAATACGCCTACCTTGACGGCAAAACCAAAAACCGCGAGGCGCCCGTCGAGGAATTTCAGACCGATCCCAAAACACAGCTTTTCTTGATCAGCTTAAAGGCCGGTGGAACGGGATTAAATTTGACCGAGGCCGACTACGTTTATATTTTAGATCCTTGGTGGAATCCCGCCGTAGAAAACCAAGCCATTGATCGAGCCCACCGTATTGGGCAAAAAAACAAAGTGTTCGCCTACAAGATGATCTCAAAAGGCACGATCGAAGAAAAAATTCTGGATTTGCAAAGATCGAAAACAGATCTTTTCAATCAAATTCTAACCAACGAAAACAGTCTGGTGAAAAGCTTAGACTTTGAAGACTTGAAAGCGCTGCTGACTTAAAAGCGTATTCCTAAAACTGAACCTGGCAGCGCAGATCGACCGACTTATCTTCTGCAAACCAGTGCGTGACTGTGGAATAAAAGGAATTGGCTACATTTGGGTAGATGTAAACTTGCGCTAAAGTCGTCGGCCGATAATAAGAACCAGCTTCAATTTCAAACAGATTGTATTCCAGCTCCGAGGGGCCGGGTCCACAATCCGCGCACCATCCTAGCCAACCTTTCACTGATGTTGATGCCATAGCAAAACTTTCCTTTGAGCGAAGCCAAGGCAATGGCGCGCTCACACGACTTCCAATGCCATTCTCGGATTTTAAATCTTCGAAAAATTCATAGGACGCCTTCTGCCAATGGCTTTCGTCAAAAAACTTTTGACCATAGGTTTGCCTTATCGTTAGTTCGGCCAACTGGTCGTCATAACGGGCCATGCAGACTTTTGAGGTTTCGTTGCTGGTCCGGCAGTCATCTAAGAAATCATTTTTTGAAGCGACAAACTGATCAAGACGCCAGGAAGAAACCTGGCATTGTGAAACTGTCACTGGAAGTCTAATTCCGGGCTCAGCGAAGGCCTTTGTGGCGCCTAGGTCAAAGACAAAAAGAGAGATGAGAACGAACCGAAAAGCTAACGTCATGTTGGCCCCTTTAAGAAACTTTGTTAATGGCCGCGATCCATCCCGGCCAGAACTAAATGCTAAAGAGATTCCAAATTGAGGTCAAGGAGCGTTCAACTGTAGTGCCTTTTTGGCGTTCTCTCGCAGTGACAAATTCACTACTGCAGTTCATAATCAGCGGATGAGAAAAGCTAAAGAGCTGTGGGTTGTTAAAATTGGTAGCCAAACCATTGTCGAACAAGGACCGCTTTTTATTCGAAGCCTTTGTAAGGATATTGCCGCTTTAAAGAAAAAATACCGCTTGCACGTTTTGGTTGTGACTTCGGGCGCGATTGCGACGGCTCGACAGCGCTTAGGAAAAAGTTGGAGTTCGTTGTCTCAAAAACAAGCATTAAGCGCGATCGGGCAGCCTTTGGTGATGGATATTTATAATATTGCTTTGCAATCTCAGGGCCTGCTGGCCGCGCAAGTTCTTTTGACCTATTCGGATTTTCAGCAAAAACAACGGCGCAAATTATTTCGTCAAACTTTACGCACACTTTTGGATTGGGATATTGTTCCGATCTTGAATGAAAATGATGCCGTTGCCACTGAAGAAATCCAGTTTGGTGACAATGATATGCTTTCGGCTTTGATCGCTAGCGATTTAAAAGCAAAGCGGCTGATTCTGATGACCAACGTCGATGGGATTTATGATCGCGATCCCAAGTTAAAAGGGGCAAAGCTTTTGGGCATGATTCCAAAAATTACAGCGCAAGTCATTCAGGCGCAGTCTCAGAACGGAAAATCAAAATGGGGTCGAGGCGGTGTGCGCTCGAAACTAACTGCTGCCCAAAAAGCTGCGAAAGGCGGAGTTTCGACTTCCGTGGTGAATGCTAGACTTCCCGATGTGCTTCGTAAAATTGCCGATGGTGAAAGCGTCGGGACATTAATTCCAAAAGAAACTGGGCGCGCATGAATTCACGAAGTTTACTTTTGCACTTGCAAATGTCTAAAAAAAAATGGAACCGTCGGCACGAGCTAACGACACTAAAAAAAAATTCAGTTCTAGAGTCGTTAGCGCAAGTGTTGAAAAAAAATCAGCAGCAAATTCTTTTGGCTAACCAAAAAGATCTTTTAGAATTTAGAAAAAATCCCAAGGCCACCAAAGCTTTGATGGACCGATTGGAATTAACCCCCGCGCGATTGCAAGGGATGATCCAAGTTCTTCACGTGATTCGGGATCAGGAAGATCCCGTTGGGAAAATAATTTCAGAAAAAACTTTGCCCAATGGGCTGACCATGCGCCAGATCCAAGATTCTTTGGGACTGATTCTGTTTATTTTCGAAGCCCGCCCGAATGTGATCACCGAAGCCTTTGCGCTGGCCTTCAAGAGCGGAAATATTTTGATCGCGAAGAACGGCAAAGAAGCGGCCAACACCTCAAAAGTGATTTATCAACTTATTTTGGCGAGCTTGAAAAAAAATAATTTGTCTGCAGATTATTTTCTGGGCTTTGCACAAATGTCTCGTCAGCAATCCCACTGGCTGATGAAGCAAGATCGATGGATTGATTTATTAATTCCGCGAGGAGGCGATCAGCTGATCGAATTTGTAAAAGAAAATTCTCGAATTCCAGTGATTCAAAACGATCGCGGCCTTTGTCATGTCTACGTCGACCAAGATGCCGATTTACAGATGGCTTTAAAGATTTTGATCAATGCGAAAGTGCAACGGCCAGGCGTTTGTAATTCGATGGAAACTCTTTTGGTTCACAAAAAAATAGCTAAAGAATTTTTGTCGCAGGCAATTCCACGGACCACTGATTTAGGCCTGATCTGCCATGTTTGCCCGGTCAGCTGGCGATGGTTTTCCAAATTCAAAAACGTTTTCAAGATTTCCAAGAATTCGTACGACACCGAATACTTGGATTTAGAAATGAATGTCCGGATGGTCGAATCGCTGGAAGACGCGATCGAGCACATTTCAAACCACGGCTCTCACCACTCAGAGTGCATCGTCACCGAGAATGCTAACGCCGCCAAAACCTTCCAAACTCAAATCGACGCGGCCGTCGTTTACTGGAACGCATCGACCCGATTTACCGACGGTTACGAATTTGGTCTAGGAGGAGAAATGGGAATCAGCACGCAAAAACTACATGTGCGCGGCCCCGTCGGCCTCAGCCAACTGACCAGCGCTAGATGGCTCGTAAAAGGAAACGGCACCACCCGCTGATTCAACATCCGTCGAAAACCCTTCAGCCCGCTTTGGCAAGAATTGGCAGTTCGCAGGTAAAGGTTATTCCTTTGGAGTGGACTTCGAATTGGAGGGCGCGGATTTTTACGCCTTTAGCTTGGGCTTGACGCAGGATTTTTCCGTATTCGGGGTCAATATCGTCGGCAGAACTAACGTGGAGGACGTCGGTGCGTTGAACGACAAAAAGAATTTCGGTCGTTGTGTTTTTTACTTTTTGAAGCTCCATGAGTTCAATCAAGTGTTTTTGCCCTCGCTCGGTGACGGCGTCGGGAAAAAGCGCGCTTTCGCCCTGCTTAAAAGTGACGTTTTTGACTTCGACGAAATGGGAATGAATAGCTCCCTGCGCATCAACACGCGAAAAGCAAAAATCCAGGCGGGTTCCTTGCGAGGTTTTGACTTCCTTTTGCAAAGCCTCAAAAACCTGCCAATCAGGGATTTTTTTTTCCTTGAAAACCTCTTCGACCAGGATCGACGGCCACTGGGTATTGACGCCGATCCAAACCTTTTCTGGTTTGATCGCTTGCAAAGACCACTTTAGTTTTCGCTCGGGGTTCGTGGATCTTGTTACCAAACAAGGGGCATTTTCTGCCAAACAGGATTTCAGCGAGCCCGTGTTGGCCACATGAGCGACTTCAACCTGCCCGTTGATTTCAACGTCAGCAAAAAAACGTTTGTAGCGGCGAAGAAAGCGGGCCTCGACCAGAGGTGGATTCCAATTCATAAATCTCCCAAATGTTGATCTCGAGTGTCATCAGTCAAACTTCAAAAAAATCACAATTCGGTGACAAAAAATGATCCTCGGTTTAAATTTAACCGATGTCTACAACCGGATCCCAAAAAATACTTAGAAAACCTGACTGGCTGAAAGTGAAAGCTCCGGCCGGTGAGAATTATCAACGCATTAAAAATATGCTGGGCGATTTAAAATTAGCCACTGTTTGCCAAGAAGCTCGATGCCCCAATATGGCCGAATGCTGGGGTGGCGGCACCGCTACCATTATGCTCATGGGCGACGTCTGCACTAGGGGTTGTAAATTCTGCCACGTAAAAACCGGTAGTCCCAAAGGTCAGCTAGATCCCCTTGAGCCCGAAAAAGTCGCCCATTCCATTGCGCAAATGCAGTTAGAGTATATTGTGATTACTAGTGTGGATCGCGATGATTTGCCCGATCAAGGCTCATTTCATTTTGCACGAACGATTCGCACAATCAAAAAGCTGGATCAACACGTTTTGATTGAAATTTTGACCCCCGATTTTCGAGGGGTCGTCGAATGCATTGAAACGATCGTGGATGCCAAGCCAGATGTTTTCGCCCACAACGTTGAAACGGTCGAGCGCTTGCAAAAGAAAGTTCGCGACCCGCGCGCCAACTATCAGCAGTCTTTGTTTGTTTTAGATGCGGTGAAAAAAATAAATCCGATAATGCACACCAAAACGTCTTTAATGCTAGGACTTGGAGAAACCGACGATGAAATCCTTCAGACGCTCAAAGATCTGCGCGCCATCGATTGCGACGTCATTACTTTTGGTCAGTACTTGCAACCCACCCAACGCCATTTAAAAGTGGAAGAATTCGTGAAACCAGAAAAGTTTCAGCACTGGCAAAAAGTGTCCGAGGACCTTGGGTTTTTGTACGTGGCGTCGGGCCCTTTAGTTCGCAGCTCTTACCGTGCGGGCGAATTTTTTATGAAGGGGCTTTTACAAAAAAAGGCCGCTGTTGCTTTGGAAGTAAATCAACCCGTAGTTTAAACTGAAATTTAAAAGGAGTTAATGTGAACATTGAAATAAAGCTTCCTGAACTGGGCGAAGGTGTGTCCGAAGGGGAACTCATAAAATGGCTAGTCAAACCTGGAGATTCAGTCAAACAAGATCAAGCCATCGCCGAGGTCATGACAGATAAAGCGACCGTCGAAGTACCAACGCCAAAAGCTGGGACAATTAAAGAATTAAAATATAAAATCGGGGATGTCATCAAGGTCGAGACCACGATGATTCTTCTCGAAACGTCAGGCACAGCCTCAGCTCCTGAAAAAACTGCTGCAGCAGCGCCCGCGCCCGCACCACAAAAATCGGCACCTGCGCCGATGGAATCGCGCCAAGCTTCTGTAGGTGGCGCAAGCTTTTCTAGCCTTCCAGCGGCTGAACTTCACGTACTTGCCACACCTTCAACGCGAAGATTGGCGCGAGAAATGAACGTCGATATTAGTCAATTATCGGGCACGGGATTGGCAGGCCGAGTGACTCGCGAAGATATCGTGAAATCAAATGGGTCAACATTGTCACCAAATTTATCACCGATGTCGGCGCCCGCTCAAGGGCCAAGAATCACCAGCGTTGCCGGTGACGAACGGGTTCCCTTGCGCGGAGTCCGCAAAAAAATCGCCGAAAATTTGCAAATGGCGAAACAAATTATCCCTCACTTTACATTGATGGATGAAGTGGAAGTGTCGGAACTTATTCAGGTGCGCGAGGGTGTAAAAGCCAGCGCCGAAAAAATGGGAGTGAAAGTCACTTACCTTCCTTTTGTGATCAAGGCCTTAATCGCCACATGCAGAAAATTTCCGCAATTCAATGCCAGCATCGATGATGCCGCGGGCGAAATCGTTTACAAAAAACATTTCAATATCGGATTTGCCGCCGATACACCGCAAGGGCTTTTGGTCCCGGTGATTAAAGACGCCGATCAAAAAACAATTCTGCAACTTAGCCAAGAGATTTTATCTTTGTCTCAAAAGGCCAGGGACGGAAAGTTAAAGCCCGACGAAATGAAAGGCGCCACAATCACCATTACGAATATTGGTTCTGTCGGTGGAATTTTGGCGACGCCAATTATTAATCACCCCGAAGTGGCGATCCTAGGCATGTACAAAATCCGCGACCATTTATCTTTAGAGGCCGACGGCAAAATTAAAGTGAACAAGATGATGAGTTTCACCATCACCGCCGACCATCGCCTGATAGATGGTGCCGTGGCGGCCAATTTCTTGAAGGACTTGTTGGCCAAAATTCAAAGTCCTGGTCGCTTGATGCTTGAAATGATTTAAGTTTTTTTTAACGAGGAATTTATTATGGCGCAAAATTTTGATGTTGTGGTGATTGGTGCTGGACCCGGTGGTTACGTAGCCGCGATACGCGCGGCACAGCTAGGAATGAAGACAGCGATCATCGAGCGGGAATTTCTAGGGGGGGTTTGCTTGAACGTTGGGTGCATCCCTTCGAAAGCAATGATTTCAGCGGCGCATTTTCTGCAAAAAGCCCAACACGACGCCGAAAAAATGGGAATTTCGTTTTCGGGCGTCAAAGTTGATTTTTCAAAAACATTGAACTGGAAAAAAAGTGTCAGCGAAAAAATGGCCGGCGGAGTGGCACAGCTTTTAAAAGGCAATAATATCACGGTGATGATGGGAGAAGCCACTTTTCAAAATCCGCAAGAATTGAAAGTTCAGTCCACGGAAAAATCAGAAATCGTGACTGCGAAAAAATTTATTATCGCCAGTGGGTCCCGACCTATTGAAATTCCGGGCTTTGCTTTTGATGAAAAAAATATTCTAAGCTCGACAGGCGCCTTGGCGTTAGAAAAAGTTCCACAAAGTTTGGTGGTGATTGGTGGCGGATATATTGGATTGGAAATCAGCGGCTACTTAAGTAAGTTCGGAAGCAACGTGATTGTCGTCGAGGCCTCACCGCAGGTGTTAAATGGCGTTGTTGATCCCGATTGCGCCCAGATTGTTTCCAGAAAATTGCAAAAACAAGGTGTTGAAATTCTGTTGAAAGCAAAAGCCCTGTCGCAAAAAAAAGTGGGCAGTCAGTTCGAAGTTGTCATTGAAATTGATGGCAAACCAAAAACTTTAAAGGCTGATAAAATTTTGGTCACTGTCGGTCGTAGACCCAATAGCGATCAACTTGGACTTAAAACTTTGGGTTTACAAATTGATCAACGCGGTTTTGTCGTTACCAATTCGCAAAGACAAACCTCGGTTCCGCATATTTACTGTATTGGTGATATGTCCGGTCAGCCAATGTTGGCGCACAAAGCTTCGCACGAAGGCGTTTTGGTTGCGGAAGTGATCGCCGGGCACCCAAGGGCTTATGACGTTAAAACTGTCCCGGCAGTTGTGTTTACCGATCCCGAAATAGCGTCCGCGGGTATGATGGAGTCCGAAGCGATTGCAAAAGGGTATAAAGGTTTAATGATTTCCAAATTTCCGTTCGCTGCTAACGGGCGAGCGGTTTCGATTTTAGAAACAGATGGTTTTGTTAAAATGATTGCCGATTCCAAAACACATATTTTGCTGGGTGTTCATATCGTGGGTCCCGAGGCTTCGAACCTGATCAGCGAAGCTGCTTTAGCCATCGAGATGGGTGCCCGGCTTGAAGATTTGGCGTTAACTATTCACCCGCACCCCACCCTAGGTGAAACGCTGATGGAAGCCGCCGAGGCCACCCTGGGTCACGCCATTCATTTAATTCAAAAGCCGTTAGGGAGATCTCGCGAGGCCACTCATTAAATTTGTTGAGCTTGGTCTTATTGAATACGACCGCGCTCTGGAATTGCAGTTGCAAGCCGTTGATGAAGTATCTTCTACTCAGTTGTCCGATAAGTCCGTTGGAATCATCTATTTCTGCACTCACCCCGAGATTGTTACTTTGGGTCGAAAGACAAAACCCGAAGATCTTTTTGCATGGAGCGGAAAAGCTTTAAAGGTCTCGCGCGGCGGACGGGCCACTTATCATGGGCCCAGCCAATTGGTGGTCTACCCTATTATCAACCTTAAAAAATTGTCGCCGGCCCAAGATGTGGGATTTTTTATTCGGAATCTTGAAAATATTTTTGTGGAATTAATCCGTGGCTTTGGCCTGCCTGCAGTTGGAAAAAGTTTTCAAAAATCAGAACCCACTTCAGAGGAACCTGCCACGGGGGTTTGGGTGAACGATAAAAAAGTGGCGTCGCTAGGATTGGCGATTAAAAATTGGACAACCTATCACGGTGTAGCGCTAAATCTTGAGGCTGATGCAAATGCCTTCAAAGGACTTAACCCCTGCGGTTACCAAAGCACGGTAATGACTAATCTTCAAGATTTGCTCGCTAAAAAATCTGAATCCAAAATGCCCAACCGAACCTTGATAATAAATCAGTTGAAAATACTTTTTGAAAAGTATTTTCGATATGGCATAAGTCCCCAATGAATAAAATAAAATATGATTTAGGTTTAAATGTTTCCTACTGCCTTCCAATGAAGGACGGCGATTCGCGAATTGACGAAAATATTTTTATTGGGATTGTGGATGGCAAAATCGCACGAGTTTCAAATTTTAAAAAATCTTATCAACAGCAATGCAAAAAATGGATCGATGGGACCGATAAAGTGGCTCTGCCTGGGTTAATCAATGGCCATGCGCACTTGCCGATGACTTTATTTCGAGGCATTGCGGACGATGTTCCATTAAAAGAATGGTTAAACGATGTGATTTTTCCATTGGAGAAACAATTTGTTCGTCCGGATTTTGTCCGCTGCGGGACACAGCTAGCAGCCCTGGAATGTATTCGCTTTGGCACGACTACGGTCAATGATATGTACTACTTTCCAAAAGAAAGTGCCTATGTCTGGGACCGCGCGGGCCTGCGCGGAATTTTTTCTCAAACAATTATTGGCTTTCCGACCCCTGAAGACACTTACGATCGCCCCCAAAATGGTGCTGATAAAAAAGCCAAGTTCACAAAGCTCTTAGAATTCTACAAAGACCATCCGCGAATTCAGCTGGGCCTTGCGCCCCATTCACCGTACACGGTGGATTCAAAATTGTTGGTCGAAACCTTTCAGTGGGCCGAAGAAGTCGACGTGCCTTATCATATTCATGTCGCGGAAACTTTAGAGGAATATAAAAATTCGTTAGAAATTTTTAAACAAACTCCTGTGCAAAGATTGGCGGATCTTGGCGTGCTAGGCCCGCGCACGAGATGTGCGCATATGGTCCATCTGGATGAAAAAGATTTTGCGATTTTGAAAAATTCAAAAGCCAGTGTGATTTACAATCCGGACTCAAACCTAAAACTGGCATCAGGCGTGGCACCGATCTCTAGGTTTTTACAAGAGGGCATCCCGGTTTCTATCGGGACTGACGGAGCCGCCAGCAAAAATGACTTAAGTCTTTTCGGTGCACTTAATGTGGGAACAAAAATTCAACGTCTTTTCGGTGCGCCCGAATCCAAAATGACCGCCGATCAAGCCTTAAAAATGGCGACGTGGGCAGGCGCCAAGGCGTTGGGGTTAGGATCAGCCATCGGCAGTCTTGAAGAAGGTAAAAACGCCGACATCATTTTAATTGATCTGGATTTTCCTCACTTAAAGCCCGTTCATAATTTAGTTTCGCAGTTGATTTATTCGGCCAATGGTTTGGAAGTGGACGTGGTCATCTGTCACGGTCAGGTTTTGCTAAAAAATAAAAAGTGGACCAAATTAAAGACTACTGACGTCTATCGACGTATTGAATCTTTTAGAAAAAAAATTAAATTATTTCACAGTAAGTAGGGCTATAAGAAATAGCGACTATGTCTGCGGACTTGCTTTGATATTGTCGGCGATCATGATTAGCGCTTCACCCTTTGTGCAAAGTACTCCATTTTGATTTGTGACTGTAGTGTCGCAAGTTGCGATTCCTTTAGTGTCACGCATGCTTTTCACAGTAACTTCAATTTTTACTGTGTCGCCTAAATAAACCGGGTGCAGGAATTTCAAGTTTTGCGAAAGATAAATGCCACCACTGCCAAGCTTCATTCCCAACACCCTTGAGATCAGTGCCCCGGAAATCATTCCATGGGCAATTCGCCTTCCAAATCTAGTGGTCTTGGCATAGGCGTCGTCAAAGTGCATTGGATTCATGTCGCCGGACATCTCTCCAAAAAGTTGAACCATGCGATCCGTAATTTCAACGGTGTCGCTTACAGTATTGCCTACTCTGAATGGTGTATTCATCTGGTTGAAACCTCTTTCAAAAACTATAAAATATTGGCAGCTAATTCTGCAAGTTCCGAGCGCTCACCTTGGGTCAAGGTGACGTGCGCAGCAATCGCGTGTCCCTTGAAACGATCCACAGCATAAGTTAGCCCCGAGTTCGCAGAATCAACATACGGATTATCAATCTGATAAATATCCCCGGTCAAAATAACTTTAGTGCCGGTCCCCGCTCGAGTCACAATCGTTTTGATTTCATGCGGAGTCAGATTTTGAGCCTCGTCGACTATCAAGTACTGCTTGGGGATACTGCGACCACGAATGTAAGTTAAGGGTTCGATATTTAACATCCCTTGATTAATTAATTCTTGCGCACGCCCCGCTGCTTTTTTATCGGCACCCATCAAGAATTCAACGTTATCAAAGATCGGTTGCATCCAAGGATTTAATTTTTGTTCGATATCACCAGGTAGGTAACCGATGTCTCGGCCCATAGGAAAGATCGGTCGACTGACTAACAATCGTTGAAAGCGGCCTTCGTCCAAAGTTTTATGCAGACCCGCCGCGATCGCTAGCAAAGTTTTTCCGGTCCCGGCTTTTCCTACCAATGAAACAAATAAAATTTCATCATTAAGCAAACAATCTAGAGCAAACGACTGTTCCACATTTCGCCCCTGAATTCCCCAAACTCCATTGCTGACATTGAAAAGCGGAACCACCGCTTGATCTTTTAAAGAATATCTTCCCACTGCACTGTGATTGGGATTTGACGGGTCTTTCATAATTAAATATTGGTTGGCGACCAACTTCAGATCTTTTGGAACCCATTTTTTCTCTCGATAAAAGAGATCAATATCTTGTGCCGTGACCGCGGCCTCGAAATACCCCTCATAAAGATCTTCTTGCGAGGCATTGTCGGGTTCATAGTCGCGCGCAAAAACTCCGACGACGTCGGCCTTAATGCGCAAATTAATATCTTTAGAAATCAGTTCGACTTTGGCTTCAGGATTTTGTTTTTGTAAAGCTAGCGCAGTTCCCAAAATACGATTGTCGGCCTTGGTGGAATCAAATTCTGATGGCAAGCCAGTGACTTGAAAATCCGTATTGATAAAAACGAACGAATGGGAATTATCCAAAAGGACGCCTTTGGATAAAGTTCCTTTTTCTCGCAACATATCCACAAACCGACTGAACTGCCGGGCATTGCGGCCATTTTCTCCGGCGTCGCGCTTAAAGCGATCGACTTCTTCGATAACTGAAATTGGAATATGAATATCTGAATCATGGAATTTGGTGATCGCTAAAGCATCAAACAAAATCACGTTGGTATCGATGACGATTTTACGACGTTTGGTTCCAGATTCGGATTCTTTAGCCAACTAAACCCCCAATTTAAGAAAACATTTCCTAAAACATTAGACACACTAGTTTTATGAAATGGTACGTTGGCAGAGATGTCACTTGCTGATTAGGTATTTAACACACCGTGATTATGAATTGATTCGAGTGATCGTTAAATCGCCCGAGTCTTTGCGAAAATGAGTTGTCACTGATTCTAAAAATCCGACAAAATATTTGAGCGCCTGATTGTTGATCGAATCTTTGGCAAATTCGCAACCGTGACGATACACGCCCTCGTCCTCGATTTTTTTGATGTAGGCCACTTGAGTTGTGATTGGAAAATAAGTTTGATGATTTAAATAAATTCGAAGCTCAATTTGGTCAGTGACGTTGTACTTGCCCTTGGCCTCTTCTAAATCAAAAGATAAACCTCGGTCGTTGATGTCAAATAAGGTCACTCTTAAAAGTCCGTAGCCGGGAATGACCGCATGAAGTGAAATAAATTCAGTCAGTACGGTTCGGCGGACTTCGCGACGGTCTTCGCTGATCTGAAGGGCTCGGGCCGATGAAATATCTACGACTTCAGCGGCCTGGTTTTCAACAACGGGTATGGAAGTTCCAGCTTTAAGAAGTCGCGCCATCAAATCAATCACTTGTCCCATAAATTAGATCACCTTTAGGGGTTGTTTTCCCTTAAAGCTTACGGATCGGCATAAAAGTGTAGTTTCTTTATTCAGTCCCAAAAAATTTCCATGGAAATTATTTTTGCCTTGCGAATTGCAGGACAACAGGCCGTGGTTCTAGTACTATCGAACCATTATGCGAGCCCACTCACTGTTTTACAGTTTAGTTTTGCACGGTCTACTGGTCCTGGGCTTTTGGCTAATTCCTGCTCTTCAGAAAACACCACCTCGGTTAACTGAGTTTGAAATTCTAGACGATTCAAAAGTGATTGCCGATATAGACAACCAAGACAAACTTCAGGACTTGGCCATCCAAGATCCCCTAAAATCACTGAAAGATCAGGTGTATCTGCTGTCTGAAAAGGCGCTGCGGTTTCGGCAGCAATCACAGCAAAGTCAAAAAACTAAAAGTTGGACCCACCGCATGGGCCAGCTGGAAAAAAAGTTTTTACCTCAGAGCAAACTCAGCTTTAGCGAATCTAATATAGAAAAAAAGTTGGCCGAAGAACTAAATCTGCCGACCTCTTCCCAACCAATGCCTAGCCTTCATTCTGAATTAGCGCACAACCTACCCCAAGGACAAATGGCCGAGATTTTTCCCAATATCGCCGAGGGCGGATTTACAATACTTAACGTTGATCCCGTCAAGTATTCAGGATTTTTTAGGCGGCTTGGAGATTTGGTGCGCGACCCTTGGATCGGCCGAGTCAGTGACGTAGTCAATCAAACTTACCCCAGTCATTTTACAAATGTGTTGATCAATCGCTGGACCACTTTGGTTGAACTGGTGTTACTAGAAGACGGCCGAGTGCTAGATGCAGTTCTGCTTAAAAAATCTGGGCAAGAGGGTTTTGACCGTTCGGCTTTGGCGGCCTTACGCGAGACCCTTGTCATTCCCAACCCTCCAAGATCTTTACTTCAAGAAGATGGATTGTTTCATTTGAAAATCAGTTTCAATGTTTTTATCGAGCCTAAAATTTTGGCTAAAGACCCTGCACAGAAAAATCAAACTCAGTAACCGCTGGGGAATTAAAATTTTTGTGTTGTCCAACGCTTTAAAAAACCACTAATGTTGAAATAACTTAGCTGAAGCGCCCCGGGGGTAAATTTGAAATTAAGTATTGAGCTTTGCGAAAAATACATATTGAAGGTTTTTAAGGTTTGCAAAATAAATTCTTCTCCATTTAAAACTGGATTCAAAACTAGGTCGAGCGACTTTAAAAAAGTAATTTTTGCCCGCATTAACTTTATGGTCGCGTTTTTCTTTGTCATAGTGACTGCACTTAGCTTTTCCGCGAAAGCTTTCTACACCGAGCTTGGATTTAATTTTAATTATAAAAAAACCATTGTGGATAATCTCAACAATATCGAACAGCAAGGTTTAACCGGAAGTGTCTCGCTGTACTTTTGGGATCAGATTGCGACCGAAATAAGTTACACAAATAGTTTATACGTTAAACGCGAGAAAGCAGATTCTTTGCCATCAACCACTGCGCAAAGAATCACAACTCAGTACGCTGATATTTACGGGGTCGATTTGATTTATGTTTTCACCGGCAAAAAAGAAGTGTTTCAGCCCTACATAAAAGGGGGCGTCGCCTACATTAAAAAAAAACAAACCTCGCAACAAGATAACTCTCAATGGGAAACTCCAACCGCTACTGGCTGGGGACCTAGCTACGGCGTGGGTTTTAAATTTTTTCTCACAGAAGCTTTCGCCATCCGAGTGGGGTATGACGTGGTCAAAACGCCAATTGATAGTTCGTCGAGCGCCGACGACATCAGCAGCCGCATCGGATTGTCATGGATGTTCTGATTCGCCGGTTTCGGGGAATCTTGATCTTGGCGATTTTGTTTTTTTGCGGCGGGTGCCAAATCTTGTATTTGACCGAGCAACTGGGTGGTCAAATTAAAATTCTTAACGCCCGCATTCCGGTTAAAAAGGCACTTCAAGAAAAAAATTTACCCGCAGAAGATCGAAAGAAAATTGAACTTATTCTAGCGACTAAAAAATTTGCTATTGAAAATCTGTCGTTAACTCCCAAAGATAACTACACCCAGTTTGTACCGCTGAAACATCCGTATCCCACTTACGTGGTGAATGCTTCACCAAAATGGGAGCTCAAAAACCAAACCTGGTGGTTTCCGATCGTCGGAAGCCTTCCTTATATTGGGTATTTCAATCCAGAATCCGCCCAAGAGAAAGAAAAGGAACTTCAAGATCAGGGCCTGGATACGTATCTTCGTGGGGTGGTGGCGTTTAGTTATTTAGGTTACTTGAGCGATCCAATATTTTCTTCGTTACTAACCTATTCTGATATCGACTTAGTGGATACAATAATTCACGAAAGTGTCCACGCGACTTTCTTTATAAAAAATTCTGCAGAATTTAATGAACGAATGGCTGTTTTTATTGCTAGGCATGGGACCCAGCAGTTTTTCGTGCACCAGCACGGGCCAAAAGCTCCCCAACTCTTAGAAATTCAAAAAAACCAGGACGATGAAATTATTTTTTCTGATTTTATGGCTGAGGAAATTAAAAGTTTAAAACATTGGTATTCTCAAAACCCTGTTCAAGATTTAGAGGTGCGGCAAAAAAGGCTTGCTGAAATACAAAAGCATTTTATCGATCAAATTAAACCCAAACTTAAAACCGATGCCTACAATCAGTTTGAAAAGCGAAGGTTGAACAATGCTTATCTAATGCTGCATTCGACGTACATGGAGGATTTGTCGGACTTTGAAAATGTTTTTGTATCGTGCCAGAAGGATCTAGTGCGCACCTTGGATAGATTAAAGTCGCTGCAAAGCTCGAAAGATCCTAAATCTGAGCTGAAATCCTTGCGATGTAGTCCTAGCGGCACCTAGTCGAGACCAAGACTCTGACCTAGAAACTTTTGTTTTTTTCCGGTATAGGGGAGATCAAGGCGGGGGTGGTCTTATGATTTCCAATTTTAAAGGATTGTTATTTTGTGCGCTGTTTGCAGTTATGGTAACATTCACGATATCGCCCCTGACCGGCTGCACGGGCAGTAAAGAAAAAAAAAACGAAGAGACTCAAAACTCGGCACCGGCCCCTGGCAACAGCGGTTCCGCTCCCCCGCCTGAATCTTTGGATAAAGTTTTGTCTCAAGCGCAAGTGATCGCTTTTCAAAATTGGAAAGATCAAATTGTTAAAAGTTGTGACGCCGAAGAGATTCTGACAAAAAAAACCGACACAAATATAGGAACCATCGGCTTTGACTTCAAAGCCTTGCTTCGAAAGAATCACGGATCAAAACTTATCGAACTTGAAACCAATCATTTCGCCGTCCTGGCATCTGGAAAAAATTTTTTTAAAGATTCGATTTCTCGAATTGTAAAGACTGATCCTAAAACTGGGGAATTGAATTCGCTTCGTTTCGACAGGTCCAAAGAAAATTGCACCGTCTCTCTGAACGATGAAATTTTATATTCCACAGAAGTTTATCAGAACTTGGTGGTGTGGGGGGATTTTAATCTTAATAAAAGAATAGCTCCGGTTGAAGAATCGCTTCTTAGTCTCAACCGCGCTCGGTCGATCAGTGAAAAGACTGGATTGGTGAAGCTGAATGCCTACAGCCTAAAAACTGTTGTCGATGATTTTTTAAAACCTAACGATGTCTTGTATCGTCGATTGGCAACTTATCTAGGTCTTCCGTTTGAACAAACCCGTTTTTCGATTCTGCCTTTCAAAAAAGAATATGTTGAAGAAAACAGGTTTGAAAATAGAAACTATTTTATAAAGACTCTTGGGCCTTGGCCGTCCGTCGATTTTGCAACGGATGGGTTGTTCTCGAGTGACGATTTTTTTATTCCGCTAAAACCCTTTTCGGATCTTTCGAATCAGAAAAGTTATCCGGTGAAGTTCAGAATGCAGTTTCAACCGAAAGATGATCTTAATATCGTCCGCGCATTTGATTTCGAAACTCAGATGAATCCTGCGCAAAACTGGGATCAAAATTCGACACTCAATTTAAATTCAGTGACCTACCAGGGAAATCTTCAACCCACGGTCAGCGATTTTGTGATGTGCCTTAATTTGCGATTTGAAAATCAATTTCATTCGAATGATTCGTGGGCCGAGGTCGTTCAGCCTTCGCCGGAAAACTTATCCCACAGCTGCGAAATCTATCAAGGGCCCTGGGACAGTAGAATCACCGACCAGGCCTTTGGCCCTCTCTTCTTTAAAGTGTTAACCGGGACGGATTTGTCATTGATCCAATCTTTTAACCAATGGGACGCCTATTTTTTAGCGGCATACAACCAAGCCAGGAGTCTGGGAAAAACGCTGGCTGAATATTTTCAAGCGGTGGGATCCACTGCCAATTGGGTTAAGAAATCCGATGACCTGACCGCCGTCCTCGATCGTTTTCAGTCAGCACCAGGGCAGCTGCCGGCCGATGTTCGCGAGTTACCGGTGTTTGCAACACTTTCCGGGTATGAGATTAAACCCGAAACTTTGCAGCAGATTTTGACCGCTTATTCTAAATACGGGTCAAGCCAAACCATGAAATATTTTTTTGAGGCCGTTTTTAAAGATTTTCGCCGTGGAAAAATAATTTCCGCAAAAGATCTTCAGTTTATCAATAGCATCGACACCGAATACTTGGAAATATTTCAGATTGTATCCGAAAACGGAGCCAAACTGAGCTACCCGCTTTTAAATGCAGCTGATGTTTTTCTGCGCGATAAATTATGGAGCAAAGATCAGCTTAAAGACTTGAATCGAATTCTCATGACTCTGGTTGACCTTTACAAGACGGACGTAGTGATATCAAAGGCTTCGGTAAAAGTGAATGAAATGACCTTAAACCTGTATGAGACTTTTGGATTATCTTTTGTTCAGCGCACACTTAAAAGTCTTCACCTTTTGAGTTTTGTTTTTGAGGGCAGTTTGGAAAATTTTATCGTCGCTACTGGCACTGGCCGAGCTTACGACCCAAAATTAACCGAGTACTTGGAAAATCTGTTCTTAGATAACCAACGGGGTTTCAATGAACTTAAATCATTGTATACAAATAATGAGTCCCTTGAACTGCCTTGGTTCTCAAGTTTTTTCATACCGAATATTTTGCCAACGATGCCTTCGATGACGGAACTTCAAAAGTACACGCTTTTGTCGTTGTCATTGCTGGATTTCAAACGTCGCGACAAGAAAAAATCAACATCGCTAATTAGCACTTTTGAATCGGATTTTTCGGTGATATCTAGAAAATTTTACGAGATATTAGCCGTGGATCAAGAGGTCTCGGATTTCGAATCTATGTCAGAACTTATTTTCTTTTCACCCAAGTGCAGTTCTCCGGGACTTTTTGAAAGTGCGTCCTCAAAATATAAATGTTTGCAGACCGTTTTCTATAGAGAACAAGGCGGATTATTTAACCCTCAGATCAGGCCCCTGATCACGGGCTTAACTCAAAATCTCATTCGGATTTTTAAAGAAAATAATAATCCCTTTCAATCCAACTGGCGGCAAAAATTTCTTGATTTTTATTTCTCAAAAAATTGGTTGGCGTGCTCGAAAGATTTCATGGAAAAACAAGGCTTAAAAATCCAAAGCAGCTTGCAGGCATTTAGCCAGCGGCCTAACTCAGATCAAAGAACAATCGAGATGGAACAATTTTTGGATTCCTTACAAACCTGTGGCAACTAAAGACTTACATATGCACATGACGCCACCTACCTGTCGTGTTCGACTGGAGCGCATTCAAGTCGACAATATTCGACAAGGCGAATTTGCTGGCGTCATGTGCATAGGTAGGACTAAAGATCATCTAGTTTGAAATGTAAATTCAGGCCGGGGAGTTGGTCTGCTGGCTTGATTAACCAACTTCAAAGGTTGGTCGTCAAATCCGGGTATTGGAATTCCCTCATCAAAGCATCAACCTTTCAGTCAATGCTTTGATAAGCGCCCCTGAAACTTCTTCAGATTAATTTTCGATTGGGACTATTTGGAATCTTTCCAAGGTATGTCATTTCGCCAGTACCACTTGTCTTTGTTTTTGGGGTTCTGCACGTCTGATTTAATTTGGGTCATTACCTTCGCGTGAAATCGGGACAAAAAATCCTGCTGAATTTGCGGGTCATCGGCATTGCGTTTGACGATTCGCCAGGCCCAAATTAATTCTTTTTCTTGGTCTTGATTCATTATGCCTCCCGCATACTTTTAAATTGGACAGTTTTGTTCATGTCATATTCGTCAGTAGGGATTTCGCTTGCAAAGCCCTCTAAATCTTTTTTTATTTTTAAAAGACCATGCCTGTAGTTGGCTTTGGCTGTGTCGTAAGGGCACTCCATGATATCGGCAATCTCTTGAAACGACAGATCTTCAAAGATTCGCAAGACTAGGGCTTCCTTTTGGCGTTCAGGCAGTTTTTCAATCAGCTCGTGGACTCGGGCTTTGAAATCCTCTTGAACAATTTTTTTGTCTGCCCACGCTGAAACTGAATAATGAACTTGGTCTAAATCCAAAAAATCTGATTTTTTGCTGCGTAGAGAATTTCGTGCTGTGTTTAACGCGATCTGGAACAACCAGCTCTTGAAGCTGGCTCGCTCTTCGAAAGTATCTAATTTTTCAAAGGCTTTTATAAAGGCCTCCTGGGCAATATCTTCAGCGCGGGCCAAGTCCTTTACAAAGCGCACACAGGTTCTTATCAAAGCTCGTTGATGCCGGGTCACAAGTTGCGAGAAGGCCGAAAGATCTCCGGCCTTTGTCATCTGTACGAGCTCCAAGTCAGTGAGATCTCCATCTTTCTGTAGCATAGGACGCTCCTTTTTTGCGTTTCGGTTAGTCACGAGGGATCTTCCTGATCCTCGTCGTTACTGAAATAGAGTTATTGCAAGGCCCAGACCGCTGTGCGACGTGAAGAACAGAGTCCTTTTGTCCCCAGACCCTTTGCCGAAAGGGCTTTCCATCGCTTTAAGGGAAATGCTTGGATGAACAATTCAAGAATGTTTTGAAGTGCGAAATAAATATTTATTGGTCTAGTGATTTTTTGGCTCTAGCTGCGAATGAAGATTCTGATTTTTTTTGAGAGCAGAAATTTCAGGTCCGACTAAAGTTTTGCCAGCGGGGGTGAAGGATTCCCGCCAGGCACTGCATCCCTTTTTACGTAACGGGCCGCCAAACGCGCGGTTACGTAAAAAGGGATGCGGTACCTGGCGATTCTTATGACCAGCGAGCGAAGGATCCCTTACGAAGGCTCCACAAAGCAACCCAATAAAAAACAAATACGGAAAAACTAACTACTGCGATGGAAGTTCCAATATCGACGTCAGAGACCCCGATCACCGCGTGTCGGGCGCCATTAATAATATAAAACAAAGGGTTCATTCGAGTGAATATTTGCAAGATAGGATGCAAATGTTCGATAGAGATAAAAACCCCGCCCAAATAGGTCAGCGGCAAAAGGATAAACGCATTGACGGCCCCCAGCTGATCAAATGACTTTGCCCAGAAAGCTGCGGCCAGCCCAAGAAAGCCAAAAACTAAACCACTAAATATCATGAAAAAGATCAGCTCGAAAGGATGGGCGACTCCCAACACAAATCCTTTTTGAAAATAAAAAAAGATCGACCCCACCAAAAAAGTAATCGTGGCTACGAATGTGCCGCGAACGACAGCGCCAAATCCCAAGGCCCACAAGATCGCCTGGGAAGACAAAGGGACCACGCGCAGATCTTCAAGCTCTCCAGTAAATTTTGAGGTCACTATGGACGACGAAGAATTCTGAAACGAATTATTGATCAACGTCATCATCATCAAACCAGGAATTAAAAAAGCTAGATAAGTATAGCCCGCGTTGATCTGAACTTTATCCCCCAGCGAGACTCCAAAAATAAATAAATATAAACAGCTGCTGACCAGAGGGGTCACAATTGTTTGGACAATCACGCGCAAAAATCTGCGGATTTCTCGGTTCAGCAAACTCAAAAATGGAACCATCATAAGGCCGCCTGAGGAGATTTATTTTTACCTTCCAACACTGCCAAGAAGGCGTCCTCAAGGTTTCCCTCTTGTGTTTTGATATCCATTATATCCGCCAACTGAAGATTTAGGTGGAATAAAAAATCACCCAATGAAAGTTGAGAATCAACAACCGCAAATAATTTATTGGATTTCATTTCGACAGAAATAATATGACCGCTACTGGCTTTTGCCAATCCGCTCAAGTCGGCCCCCGTGTAAGCAGACTTAAGCTCCACTTCAAATTTTTTACGAGTTAACTCGCGAATAATATTTCCGGTGGGCCCTTGAAATTTAATCTTTCCTTTGTCGATGATCGCGACACGATCGCAAAGTTCTTCGGCCTCGGCCAAATAGTGGGTTGTTAATAAAATGGCAACGCCTTCTTTGCGCAATTCTTTCACGAACTCCCACATCGAAGTTCGAAGTTGAATGTCCACGCCAGCCGTGGGCTCGTCCAAAAGAATTAATCCCGGTTTATGCAAAAGCGCTTTGGCGATCATAAATCGGCGCTTCATTCCACCAGAAAGTTGCTTCACCATTTTATTTTGATGAGAATCCAATCCCAACTTTTTAAGCAGAAACTGAATTCGATCTTGATTGTTCCAAATTCCGTAGTAACCGCTGTGAAAAGTTAAAACTTCTTTTAAGCTAAAAAATCCGTGGGAAACAATTTCCTGAGGAACAACTCCCAATTTTTGTTTGGCCTTCAAAGTCGCCGTTTTCAGCGAATGTCCAAAGACTTGGATTTCACCCTGATCAATGGATTCTAGCGAAGTAATCATACTGATCACTGTAGTTTTTCCAGCACCGTTGGGACCTAAAAGTCCCAAAATTTCTCCGGGGTGGATTTCAAGACTGACATCTTTGACCGCATGAACCAAACTTCCGTTCTTGACGGTATAAGTTTTACAGACATTTTCAACTTTAAGTGGAAGCGGATTCACAGATTTAAACTCACTGAAACGACACGCGATTTCGGCCACCCTGTTTGGACTGATACAGGGCTTCATCCGCGCGCTTAAATAAAACTTCCCATTCGGTCTCGTCCTTTTTTCGATGGGTCAAGCCGATTGAAATAGTCACGGGGATTTTTTTAGTTTCATATTCAAAATCGGTGGTCTCGATAGTAGAACGAATTCTTTCAGCGACCTCTCTAGCATTTTTCATTGGCGAGCCTATTAAAATAACCACGAACTCTTCGCCGCCATATCGAGCAAAAAAATCATTCGACCGTACAAGCTTTTTACCAATAATCTGGGAAAGAGTTTTCAACACAAAATCACCGGCGGGATGGCCGTGCTGATCATTAATTTTTTTAAAATGATCAATATCAAAAACCATCACAGCCAAATCTTCGTTCAAAAACTCGGACCGTTTCATCACTTCGGGACCTTTTTCTTGAAGCGCCAATCGATTGTACGCGCCGGTCAAAGGATCTCGCTGCATTTTTTCATTCAGCTGCTGATTGGCGATGGCTTCAAGATTGCCCCTCTCCAAATATTTAAAAATAACATTTCCTACTTTGATCTGATCGTTATTGTTCAGCGTATAAGGATTCATCGGTGAGAGCGTCGTGCCATTGACCAAAGTTTTGTTCGCCGAGCCCAAATCCGACAACACAATCTCGGTGCCTCTAATGTTAATTTTAGCGTGATTTCGACTAACGCTGCGATCATCCAAAAATATCGAACAATCAACGGCTCGACCAATCACGTATTCGGGCTGGGTCAATAACCACTGCTTGCCCACAAAACCCACTGGCCCAATCAACACCACCAATGCTGGCGGCGTATCGTCTGCTCCCTTAAGCCGACCAGAGAGCGTTTCGCCGGTGACAATATTCGTTTTTTCAGAAACATCTTCGCGTCGAGATTTCATGTGTCTCCAATATAAAATGAAGATTTCAGAGACTCAAACAAAAGGATTCTAAGACACTGCAACATCTTCATCAATCCGGTGAAAACCCTTCCACTCTTTTAATTTGCCCCTAGGTCTAGACCCAGTTTCAGGATAATCGATCGAGACATAGGTCAGTTTAGTAATTTTCCCCAACGAAACAATGTCCAGTGAAGTCAATTCGGTCCAGGTTCCGGTATTAAAGTATTCTTTTTCTTGACCCCACTGTCGATATTTATAGACGTGGGAATGCCCAAAGATGACGGTGTGAACACGATCATCTTGCAAAACACTTTGGGCAGAACTTTCAAGATCCGGAAAAATCGTGCTTTCTAAAAATATCGACAATAGCTTTTTGAAACTCATCTGACGACGTGGGTCCTGGACAAAGACCGATCGAAATAAATAACCCACCAACTGGATCAAAGACGTAAACAACATCCAAGTTTCATTCCAAAACGACCAACGAATCATCCGCGAAAACGGTCGAATTTTATTTATAAAGGGATATTTTTCCTTGATCTTCAAAACAAAGTCGACACAAAAATGCGAACCAAAAGGCAAATTCAATATGGGCTCGGCCAAGTTTTTTTTCAAAAAAAATCGTTTGGGATCCAGTCGATTCGCAGCTTCGTGCATATGCCCGTGCTCGATATGGACGCCGTCAAAAAAATAAACAATATTTTTATATCGCAATGAAAAACCCACAACTTCATTCAAGTAATCGCGACACGCGGGCCACAGCATGGCTTGGTCGTGATTTCCAACGACGTAAGTGATTTCTCTTAACGGTTGAGATAAAAAATCCTTCATCGCTTTAAAAACCGATCGGTGTCCTTCGACGATGCTTTTTAAAATCTCTACGCAAATGGGCTCGGTCAACACGGTCATAAAATGTCCGCGATAATCCACCTGCAGGAAATCCAAAAAATCGCCATTAATGATCAGTTCAATTTCATAATCTTTAAATTGTGGTGAAGAATAATAGTTAAAAAATTCGACTAATTTTTCGCCGTAATAAAATTCTTCTAAAGGGTTGTGTCCCCCGCCGCCCATTGATCGGCCTTTTCCCAAATGCAGATCGCTAATCACTAATTTTAATTTCTGGGGTGGTTTTGCTTCGGCGGCCATAACTATTCAGCTTTTTTCAATGGAACAAGGGTCAAGTCTGTGGATTCATTCGTGGCATGAGCTTCTAGGTTGGTCAAGGCCAGCCTCAGGGCGCGGACAGTTCGCCCCATTTGGTCTTGGTTGTCGTCGATTTTTTGTTGAAGCTCACGATTTTTTCGTCGCGCCAGCTCTAATCCCTGCTGTGCCTGATCGATTTTCAGCTTCAAGTCTAAAATATGATCGTCTTTGGATTTAACCAATGTGGCTTTTTCAAGTTTTGAGATCTCCAATCGGTTTTCCAATTCGCGTTCGCGGACGCGGATTTTTTTAAGGTCCGAAGCCAGTCGCCCTTCAAGATCGTCGATCTGACGGCGATATTTACGAACCTCGGAATCTTTTTCTGCTAAAGTTTCTTTATAAATATGGATCTCGGATAAATAATTTTGCGCTTGCTCTGATCTTTGTTTTTCGATCTGACTGATTTTTATGCTTAATTCTTCTGATTTTTGGCGCGAGATTTCCGATGCGGAATAAAGCAATTCGTTTTCTTTTCTGATTTTTTCCGCTTCTCGCTCAAGCTCGTTAATTCGACTCTGCGCCATTTTTAGATTTTCAGCCTGAATCATCTGCATTTCGCTAGCGCTTGCGATCGGATTTGACGGACGAGTTTGCATTCCAGAACTTTGTGGGTTTCGTGCTACTCCAAAAGAAGTTTTGGCTTCTTCTGGGTTAAGTCCAGACGGCGATGGCGAACGCTGAACAATTAAAGTTTTATCAACAGTGGCAGTGTTTGAATCCTGAGGTGGCACCATGGATACTTGCGAATCTGGCGCCTGCGATAAAATCGCCGTCGCATCCGAAGAAGATTCCGATGCCGATTCCAAAGATGATGCCGACGAAACCGATCGCGTCGCATTGGGTGAACGCAAATCATCCATGACAGAATCGATCAGCTCTTCTGCGGGAGTTCTCTTTTTTTTCGTCATTGAACGTCCATCCTGAAGTCTCGAGAAGACTTTCAGAATGACAATCGGAAAAAAACTGTCTTTTCTTGAGAAAAAGATTGCGAGACTAGACCAAAATTGACCGCAGCCAATCCGAAATTAAATCTGAACCAACTTGTGATATATTACCATTTGGGTTTCAACGTCTTCAGGTGTGGTTCGGGCGATGGCAGCAACTCCAAATTCCTGAATCGTAAAACTTGCCAGCACAGTGCCTCGCACACAGGCAGCCTTGACGTCAGTCCAGTTGGGCTTGCGTCCCAAGCTAGCTAAATATCCAAAAAATCCACCCGCAAAAGTATCCCCAGCGCCCGTAGGATCCACTACTTTTTCCACAGGATACGCGGGCCAAATAAAAAACCCTTCACTTCGAGAAAATAAAACAAACCCGTACTCGCCTCGCTTGATCACGACATAATCGGGTCCAAGCTCGCAGACTTTTTTTGCCGCTGAAATCGCATTGGACGACCCGGTCAATTGCATCGATTCTTTTTCATTGATCAAAACCACATCCACTTTAGCTAAAACTTTTTTCAATGCTTCAACCCGCGATTGAATCCAAAAATTCATTGTGTCCATTCCAACAAATACTGGCTTTTCCACCTGCGAAAGAACCTGCGTCTGCAGTTCAGGAGCTATGTTAGCTAAAAAAACAAACTCAGAACTTCGGTACTTCACCGGCAGTTCAGGATTAAAATGTTCAAAAACATTTAGCTCTGTCGCATGAGTTATGGCTTCGTTCATGTCGCCCTCGTAAGACCCGGCCCAATGAAAGGTTTTCCCTTTCTGAACTTGCAAGCCTTCAAGATCAATTTTTCGCTTTTGCAAAAGCGCTTTGTCTTCAGAACGATAGTCTTCGCCGACAACTCCTACGACTCGAACCGGTGCAAATAAAGATGCTGCCAAAGAAAAATAATTGGCCGATCCGCCCAAAGTTTTATCCACTTTTCCTGTAGGAGTTTGGATCGAGTCATAAGCCAAACTTCCCACCACTAATATATCAGACATGTCAGACCTCCAATTTTTCTATTACTAATCACGAAGCCATAGAAAATGGAACGAGGTGATCGGGTACCCAACACTGCAGCAATCAGTTCACCAACCAAATAAAATCAAGGTAACCTAGGACCCAGGCTCGATAACGAATGACTTTAGCCAACCTTGGTTCAAAATCCGCAGCACCAGATCGCAAGACCAATATTTTATTAGAGCGATCTCTTGGCATCTCGGCTCGCGTTCTGATTCCACTTGTGCTTTTAAACCAAGTCCTCAAGCTCGCGAAAAAAGATTTAACATGACTTCGATTGGCTGGAAAAAGTTCGAGGCTAACAATACTATCAGTAGTTTGTGTTTGAATTCCAATCGGTTTTGATTCAAATCTATCGCCAAATTTACTTTGTAACGGTGACAAAAAATGGGCTTCGAAAGAAATTTCGTCACTTGCCCGAATTCTACCAGTTTTAAAAGCCCCGTTGCCTTGACTTCCTACTTGAAATTCTAGAGGGACTATACCAGTTCTAATCTGGGGATCTTTCGGCAGAATAATCGTAGTTGCCACGCTATCAAAAGTTTGAGACGGCTCAAGAATTTCGTTTAAACCATGGTCAAATAGCCACTGATCCAAATATTCAACAAGCGATTTTGAATAACGGCCGGCTTTTAGCGGATCATACCTGTTACTATTTAATTCACTTAAAAAATAAGTTGCACCCTCGATGTTCTTCGCAAGGACCCCCAGCTGAACTAAATCAATATCGAAGCGCGCCTTAAGAATTCCCAGCCAACGCTTTAAAGTTTCGATTTGAGAAGGCGTCAATGGGACCGAATCTTTTGAAAATTTTAATAAGCTCGGACTCAATGATTGAAGAGCGGTTAAAGACTCCAATTGGCTTTCCATTGACTCCGCAAAACTTGAATTCAACCGCCAGAAATTTGACAAACTCTCGATTCCTCGAATTAAAGAATTTGCCAATTGCCCCTGCAATGGTCGAATGTCCTCGGCGACAATAAACATCATTTCAGACGAGATCTCGTCATTCCCTTTCCAACTTTCATTGTTTTGTAAAAACAAAAAGTCATTGGGAAGCAGCCTAAATTTAGTTTTGCCGTTAGAAATATCGTCCTCGCGTCTAAAGTCACGAAGCACGATTCCTTCAACCCAAAATTCAGCAGGATCGCCAGAAGTTGGCGAATCCACTATTATCACTTTCGAAACTTTTATAGCCATTAGACTGTGCGGACTAAAAATTGTTTTTCCAACCAAACTCTGCGAATTTTCGATCGCAAAATTTAAGTCGATGACCAAAATATTTTTAAGAGATTCCGGGTCGATACTTTTGGGCACGTTGATCTCAATCCCCTCATCTGTAACTCGAAATCGATCACTCATTTTTGCATTGGGCATCACGCCGTTTCCAAAACCAATGACTTGGACACTGCCAGGGATTAACGACGGTAACGCCGATGGCGGAATACGAAAGATTTTAGGAGCTTCTCTTTTACTTGGAGCTGGCTTGTAATCTCTGTCGTTCGAACCTTTCATTCTCAGTTCTATAACTGAAGGCGCGTTAGAAACGTTAGATTTCCCACCGCAGCTTGAAACCGCAATAGACAATTCGGAGTTGAGAGTTACGAAAAAAAGGCCAGCTAGAAATAAATTTCGCTGATGGACACATCCCTTCATTCAGACCTCCTGATTTTTTCACCGCAGGCCAAGTTCGCAGGCAAAGATTCTTTGATTTTTTTTGGCGGGGGTAATTGCAGACCGTTCATTATTTTTTCAAATTCTGTAAATAAAATTTTTAAGCCCACCCGAGGATTGAATTTTTTCTCTAGACTAATCGTTGAATGCGTCTGCCCTTGGTAATCGTGGGCCGGATAAACTAAAGTCTCATCAGGCAATTTAAATAGTTTTTCACGAACACTTTCAAAAAGCTTTTCCGACGATCCCCCCTGAAAATCGGTTCTTCCTGTGCCTCGAATCATTAAACAGTCCCCAGTAAAAACTCGGTCGCCGACGACAAAACTAAGACAAGATTCTGTGTGCCCAGGAGTCGATAGAACTGAAATTTTTTGAGATCCAAAATAAAATTCATCACCATCTTCTAAATTCAGATCGGCGCAATCCACGCCTGAAGACTTTGCAACGCCCGTTTGAACTCGCGAAGTCTTTCGACGATCACGAGATCGAATTTCTCCGGCTGCGGTAATATGATCCGCATGAACATGTGTATCAAAAACGTATTTCAGATTTAATTCTAGTTGCTTCACCCACCCCAAATCACGTTCGATATTTTCTAAAACGGGATCGATCAGCACAGCTTCAGCGGTTGTCGAATCCCCCAATAAATAGGTGAACGTACAGGATTCAGGATCCAAAAATTGGTAAAAGACCAACGAAGAGGGCAACAAATTCGAAGACGTTTCTAGTTTCATAGAGGAGGCACAGTATACCAGGATTAATGTCAAAAATCCAAAGAACCCTGCAAGAAACTCGCGTTTACAGGTTTTCGATTAGGGGCGACCATTATTTAGGGTCACCAAGTAGCGTGAAGAGAATAGCGGCAAATCGTTATTTTCCTGCAAATTCTAGATAACTTTTAGTCACTCGCGAAATATTTTCGCGCATTTTCTCATTGGAAACACCGCCATCGGCTCCCAAAATCTCGTGCACCTTGGGAATGCCAACCATTTCAGGAAAAACGTGACATCCCAAAGCCTCGAACGGGACCCGTGTGTGCCATAAGGCCCTGATTCCGCCCAGTGCCCCAGGTGAAGCGCCCAGCAATAAAAGATGTTTTCCCTTCAGCGGAAGCGGCACTTTTCGCGAAACCCAATCCAGCGCGTTTTTCAAACCGCCAGGGATTGAACCATTGTACTCGGGGGTCGAAACAATCATTGCTTGGCATCTTTCAATAGCTTGGCAAAAGCTTTCAACGACCGTCGGCATCCCATTTTGTTTTTCAAAATCTTCGTCAAATATGGGAAAGCCCGCAAACGAGTCTTGCAAATACTCCACTTCCGCCCACTTATTTTTTTCAATCTCGGCTTTAAGAAATCCGCAGATTTTTTTATTAAATGATTCTTTTCGCAGCGACCCGGCAAAAATTAAAACTTTCATTCTGGCTCCTTGTTTTGGTTTTCAGAATTCTTTCGATGATTTTTCCACGCGAAATAAAACAAAGACAACATTGAAAACAAAATCGCCCCAAAAACATAAAATTTATTATTGGGATGGGCTACGTCTTCGGTTTGCAAACCGAAATATAAAATCACCACCTTCATGACTAACAAGGCCTGTATTGCTGTCCAAATATACGGAATCACGCTTTCTTTCTTTTTTTCGGGCGATTTTTTGGGCGTCAGTGTTTTCTTAATTCCGGCTTCAAGTCCCCAGCAGTGGCTTCGATGAAAATCTTCGACCACCACTTTCCAAGCCGCCGCGTAGCTTTTTTCAAACCCAGATTTTTTTTGAACCCGCAACTGTTGCGCAAATTCATCCACCGCCTTCTGAGTTAAAAACAAAATTTGTTTTTCAGAAAATGAAAATCCTGGGACGGGCGTTAGATCCAACAAGTAATTTTTAAAAAGTTCCCCGGCAAAAATTTGCAGATCTGAAACCAGTTCGATTTCAGCCGTCTTTTTTGTAATCTCAGAAATGAAGGTTTGTTCCTGCCAAGGCAATTGCCAATCTCCTATTTTTTTGGTGTTTTCCGTCTCATTTCTTCTGGTCGCCTGGTTTTTGTCAATGAAAGTGGCTTTCAAGATACAGTCCTTACAGCGGGTTTCTCACCAATGCGGAAGATTTCACGTGGACCAAATAGCCTTGGCTGTGAGAGGTTTAAATGCATCAGGAGGTTTTTGTGAACATACCCTTTGTTGATTTGAAAACGCAGTACCAGGCCCTTAAAAAAAATATTGATGATCGCATTCACAAAGTTCTGGATCACGGCGCTTACATCAATGGGCCCGAGGTTGTCGAATTTGAAAAAAAACTTTCCGAGTTTGTTGGATGTCCATATGCGCTGACTTGTGCCAGCGGAACCGACGCCCTGATGATTCCGATGATGGCCTTGGGAATTGGACCGGGGGACGAAGTCATCACGACGGCGTTTTCATTTATTGCTACCGCTGAAACTATTCATTTGGTTGGGGCCACTCCGGTTTACGTGGATATTAATCCTGTCACTTTCAATATCGATCCCAAAGAAATTGAAAAGCGAATCACTTCAAAAACTAAAGCTATTGTTCCAGTTTCTTTATTTGGTCAAATTGCCGATATCGACGCGATCAATGCCCTTGCAAAAAAACACGGCCTTAACGTGATCGAGGACTCGGCGCAAAGTTTTGGCGCCACCTACAAAGGAAAAAAAAGCGGCAATCTGTCACTTCTTTCTGGCACTAGTTTTTTTCCGGCAAAGCCTTTGGGAGCCTACGGAGACGGCGGCGCCATTTTTACCAGCGACGAAAAACTTTTCACATTGATGAAAGAGATTCGCGAACATGGTTCTGAAAAAAGGTACTACCACACACGCTTAGGTTTGAACGGCCGCTTGGACACTCTTCAATGTGCGATTTTGCTGGCCAAGTTAGACAGATATCCATGGGAATTTCAGCAGCGGCAAAAAGTGGCCCAACGTTACGATCAGGGCTTTTCAGGCTTGAAAAAAGCGGGATTTGCAACTCCGCAGATTGCGGCCGGACATCAAAGCGCTTGGGCCCAATACACCCTACGAATTCAGAAACGCTCGGAATTCCAGAAGCAACTTCAAGAATTTGGCATTCCCACTTCTGTTCATTACCCGATGATTATGCCAGAGCAACCTTGGTACAAAGCGCAGCTGAAATCCCCGTCTTCAGACTGGAGTCACGCACGGTTAGCTAGTGAAACCGTTGTCAGTCTTCCGATGTCACCTGATTTAGCAGCCTCTACTCAAGACTTTATAATTGAAAAAGTGATTAAGGTGGTCCATCAACTATGACGGAATTTAAACCCCTCGCCAAATTTGTAGAAATGAATGCGCCCAGTGGAAAAATCGTCTGGGGTGACTGTAAGTCATTTGTTTTGTTTGCTGGTCCTGACATTATTGAAGACGACGGAATGGTTCTGGAAACTGCTTTAGAAATCAAAAAAATAACGCAAGAATTATCCATTCCTTGGATTTTAAAATGTTCATTTGATAAAGCAAATCGCCAAAGTGCCAAAAGTTTCCGAGGTCCCGGAGTTCGCTCTGCTTTAAATTCGTTGGCAAAAATAAAATCCCAAGTTGCAGTGCCGCTGATTACCGACGTTCACGAAACCGATCAGATCTCAGCCGTTGCTGAAGTCGCCGACGTGATTCAAATTCCCGCCTTTTTGTCTCGACAAACGGATCTCTTAGTCGAAGCCGCAAAAACTCAAAAAGTTTTACATATTAAAAAGGGCCAGTTTTTAGCACCCTGGGATATGAAGTCGATCGCGCAAAAAGCGGTGGATGCCGGAAACTCAAAACTTTTATTGTGTGAACGGGGTACTACGTTTGGCTACAATCGATTGATCAATGATATGACCGGCCTGGTTGAGATGCGGCGATTGGGTTTTCCAGTGATAATGGACTGCACTCATTCGACTCAATTGCCCGGAGCCACTGGTGAAAGCTCGGGCGGCCGACGAGACATGGTTTTTCCGTTAGCTCGAGCCGCAATGGCAGTGGGGGTCGACGGAATTTTTCTCGAGACCCATCCGAATCCCGATCAGGCACTTTGTGATGGCCCCACTTCCTTGCCACTTAAAGATTTAAAAAATTTTCTGCAAACAGTAAAAAAAATATTAGCTATTCACTAGTTCGAAGGAGCAAACAATGGAATCAAAATGCATGGCGGCTTTTTCAGCCGACGGAATCATTAAACATCATACCATTCAACGCCGGGACCCTAAGAGCGATGACGTCGTTATAAAAATTGAATTTTGTGGCGTCTGCCACTCGGATATTCACACTGTAAAGTCTGAATGGGGTCCAACCATGTACCCGTGCGTTCCGGGCCACGAAATCGTTGGGCATGTCGTCGCTGTCGGAAAAAAAGTGAAGCGCTTTAAAGTCGGCGAAGCTGTCGGCGTTGGTTGCATGGTGGATTCTTGCGGAAAGTGTGCCTCTTGCAAAAATCACGAAGAACAATTTTGTGAACGTAAAACTGTGTTCACCTACAACAGCACCGAACTTGACTATAAAACTCAAACCTACGGCGGTTATGCCTCTAGTCTGGTCGTCAAAGATAAATTTGTTTTAAAAATTAAAAAGAATTTACCCTTGGAAAAAGTCGCACCACTTTTGTGCGCAGGGATTACGACTTATTCGCCGTTAAAGAGATTTAAAGTTTCAAAAGGAAAAAAAGTTGGCGTCGTCGGATTGGGTGGACTAGGCCATATGGCGGTAAAAATAGCTAAAGCCATGGGCGCAGAGGTCACCGTTTTTAGCACCTCATCTGGAAAAGAAAGTGACGCGAAAAGATTGGGTGCAAAGCATTTTTTAATGACCAAGGATCCTCAGGCTTTTTTGACGGCCGCTGGAAAATTAGATCTAATCATCAGTACGGTTTCGGTTCAGCATGATATGACCCCGTACTTATCAACGCTTAAAAAAGGCGGTACATTAGTTTTGGTTGGTGTTGCGCCCGAACCAAACCATGTTCACGCATTTGGTGTTATCGGTGGACGCAAAAGTCTAACGGGATCATTAATTGGCGGGCTAAAAGAAACTCAAGAGATGCTTGATTTTTGCGCAAAGAAAAAAGTTTTTTCAGACATCGAACTGATCCAGCCCAGCCAAATCAACGAAGCCTATTCAAGAACAATTAAGGGAGACGTGAAATACCGTTTTGTTGTGGATTTAAAATCGATTTGATTTCAATTAAAACTGGTTGGAAAATTTCGACCAGTGGCAATCAACGATCAATTTAAAAGAATTTCCCCAACTTTTAACTTCCTGATATTTCGCAGCTGATCCATTATAAAGGTAATTTTTCGAAATTCCGCTCAGGAAACCCGCTTGCATGTCAGAAACTTGATCGCCAATAAAAAGGCATTTTTGAAGATTTAAGTTAAAATCTTCTGCTGCTTTTTTAAACATTCCAGGTCTGGGCTTTCGCTGTTGAAGTTGAACCTGATAGAATGGGTCCGCCGAGGTTTCGTGACTTCCAGAATAATATGTCCGATCCAAAAAAGCATTCAAAGCGGACAGCCTAGATTGCAGCGCAGATTCAAAACGCAGGTATTGGTCTATTGAAAATTTTTGGCGGGCTAACCCCGACTGATTGCTAATCACGATAATAAAAAAATCTTTTTCGCGAGCTTTACGAATCCAACTTAAAGCTTCAGGATTAATCTCAATTTTTTCTGGATTGAAATTGTAATCATAGTTTTTTATTAAGACACCATCACGATCCAAAAACAAAGCCCGATTCAAGCCGGGCTTTGCGGGCGCCGCTAAGAACGGGCCAAACTTAGAAAAGTTTTTTCCCAAAAATAAAATGGCTTCGCTCCACTGCCCGGCGGTCATTTTTTGATCCACTAATCCCGCCGGAAAATCGCGCGAAGAGACCACTAGCACTTCGCAGCGGCAGGTTCGAACGACCCGGAATAAATCTGAAATTTCGACGTCTGCTAAAATCAGTAAATCCCATTCATTTAGTATTTGAATTTGCCGCCAAAAATGTAGATTCAAGTGGGTGACCAAATGTGAGGGCGAAACAAACTGCGAATACAGCCTTCCGCCATTTGCAATGCGAACAAATGATTGATGCAAAAATTTTTTCGCTATTGCTCCAGCCATCATTTGACCCTTTCTTTTAACAGTCTCTCGTCATAGGCAAGCCACACGATCAAAGCCCAAGTCAGTGAAATCAAATACTTAATCTTAGAATGCTCAAAATTTCCTTCCGTCAGACTTCCAATAAAGAAAAATACTTGAACGTTGATCGTCCCCAAGGACAATCCTTTTTTCCAATATTCGCGATCCGAGATCGCGCGAAAGACCTTTATCGACAACCAAAAAAAAGATCCAAAAGTAAACAGGTACATTAATAATCCAACAATCCCCGTTCCTGCTGCCATATGAAGATACTGATTATGCGCGTGCTCCAAAAGCAATCCCGCCGGAGCCCCAATCTTGTCGTAGAAAATTTGCAGTTGAGATTTATTCTGACCGTAACCCACGCCAAAAACGGGATGTTCCTTGACGATTTGAAGATTGGCTTTCCAAATCCACAATCGTTCCGAGTCGTACTGATTTCCAAAATGAAAAGCCAATGTCAGCCTTTGCCGAAAACCTTCCCAAAAAGTGGAAAGTAAAAAAACCGCACCGGCCGAAAGACCCAAGAATAAAAAACCCAATGATCTTCTTACAAAAAAGAAAGAAACTAAAAAGCTGACTCCCAGGGCAGCCCATGCCCCGCGCGTGAAGCTCATAACTACAGCAGAGATGGCCAATAAGATGGATAATCCAAGCCACCATTTTCGACGATCTTTCCACAACCAAAAATAAATCCATGGGCCCAAGTACAGCGCCGCGACCATTCCGTAAACGTGGGCAAAAGTCATTGGGTTACTTAAGAATCCACCCGTTCGAATACCACCATCGACCACAGTCACTGGAAAATCAGGGCCTTTAAAAGGGTCATACCCCAACAGAAAAACTCCCGCGGCGACAAGGCTTCCCAAACAAAGCAACCAGATGGCGCCGTTCACTATGCGATCGTTGGGTTCCACTTCCTTCAGAAAAAAAACCAACACGTAAACAAAAGCCAACCACTTGAACTCGGTCAACCTGATCAAGGACCCTTCAGGACCATACGGAGACAGCAATGCCCCAGCCAACAAAACCAGCAACCAAAGCGCTATGAACTTCTCGGGGCCTAGTCTAAAAAAATAAATTTTTTGGTCACCAAGATAGAAAGATCTCACCATCCCGAACAGAAAAAAAAGTGACATTAAAATCGCAAAAAAATCCATCGCGGACTGAGAAACCAAAATCGATGCAGTAAAGAGCGCTAAAAGCCCACCGGCTATATTCCACGTCACAATCTATCTACCCCTCTGGAAAAGCACGACTCGAACGGTTTTAAATAAAATTTGCAAATCTAGTAGGGGGTTATAGTTTTTAATATAGTACAGATCGTACTGCAGTTTTTCTTGTGCCTCCCGAATTGAAGATCCATAAGGGTAGTTGACCTGTGCCCATCCGGTTAAACCCGGGCGCACAACATGTCTAAGGTGGTAAAAAGGAATTTGCTTTTCAAGCTGGTCTACAAATTCAGGCCGTTCTGGTCGGGGGCCAATTAAACTCATATCCCCTTTGAGAATATTCCATAGTTGAGGAATTTCATCTAAACGAGACTTCCTCAAAAACCGTCCCAGAAAAGTCACGCGTTGATCTTTTTGTTGAGCCCATTGCGGACCATTCACTTCGGCATCCATTCGCATCGAACGGTATTTGAAAACTTTAAAGAGCCATTTATTTTTCCCGACCCTAGTCTGCGAATAAAAAACTGACCCCGCAGAATCCCATCGAATCAAAATCGGCAGGATCAAAAAAAAGGGCAAAAAAATAATAAATAAAACAACGGCGACCAGAAGGTCCGTCAAGCGTTTTAACCTAACCCAAAATCCACCAGAAACTAATCGAAACCCGTCAGATAAACTGAGACCATTGGTGGTCAAATAAAATACCGGGAGTTTAAAAAGCATTTTTTCGTAAATTTGCAAAAGATCTTTCACGTATTTTCCCTGAAAACGGTCCACCAAAATTTGCGAGGTGATTTCGGATCCCAAGTCCGAACTGGATACACCTAGAAAAACAAAATCCCAGTCTTGAGACAAAAACTCTTTCAGCTGCTCAGAATCGAAAGGCTTAAAGAGAAACACAACATCAGCAACTGATAACAATGGCCGCAAGTCTTTTTCAATTTCAGACCTGTCCTCTTGCTGACATAATACCAAAAATTTTGATTTTCGAATGCGCTTTATAAGTCGACGTTGAAGCCGGTCATGGAATAAGCAAATTACCGGAAGATACAGCGCCAAAGTTCCAAAAAGCTGCGGTCTTGAGAAAACGCCGGAGCGTTCTTTGGCTCCGACATAATTGACAAAAACAACTACCAAAACAGAGCAGCTTCCAATCAGCAAAAATTTGACCAACCAGTCATGAAATTTTGAGTCATCACTAAAGTCATAGGCGCCAAACAAATAAGACAAAAGTGCTAACGAAAAAACCACAAACCAATAACCGGGACTGACCAACAAAAAACTCACAGCCTGAATGTCTTTGAAAATCGTAACTTGAGCTGCCGAGATCAGCAGGTAAATAAAAACGTCTGCGATTAAAACTAGAAATTTCTCTCGCGGAGAGAAAAAAAGTGAGTGTTCAGAGTTCTCCATACACTACTTAGTGGTTTTTTTTCATTTCTTGCAAGGTCTTAAGCATTGCGCTCTTCCAATCGGGCAGCTGAATCCCAAAGGCTTTAAGAATTTTCTGATTGCTAAGTCGTCCGTTTGAAAGCTGTGTGCCCGAAGGATAGAGGTCTTTAAATTTTACGGCTTTGACCTGACGGACTTGCAATGGAAATCCCAAACTTGTCCCCTGGCTTAAAATTTCTTCGCACCATTCGTGTTGGTTTGTTTCTCCAAAGCCGGTCATATGATAGACTCCGGACGGAATTTCAGGAAGCCCTTGAATTTTTTCAAGAATTTTAACTACGGATTTGGCCACGTCGTCACATGAAGTCGGCGAGCCAATCTCATCGTTAATCGCTTTCAATTGGCCTTCGAGTTTACCTTGGTCTAAGACTTTTTTGATAAAATGGCAACCTACTGAAGCATAAAGCCAATGGGTTCTAAAAATAAAGTGTTTGGCTCCTGACTTAAGAATCGCCTGCTCGGCCTGCTGATAGGTTTGACCCAAAAAACTTAATGGATTTTGTTTGTCATTTTCAGAACGGAAATCACTTCCCGATCCATCAAAAACCAGTGGACTAGAAAAATGGATAAATAAACTGTCATTCTGAGCGCACCATTTGGCCATTTGGGCTGGCGTAGTGTGGATCATATACTGACATTTTTCTTTTTCCGAATCCGCTTTTTCGACTTCTGAATACTGGGCACAATTGATCACCACAGTGGGCTTTAAAGCATTTAACTGTTCGATGACTTTTGCCGGTGATTCGAACGGAGCGATATCTTTGCCCAAAAAAGTAGGCTTCACTTTGATGTGACGACAGAAACTAGTCGCTAATTTTCCTTTTTTTCCTAAAATAACAATCATGGCTTTAGTGTAAGTTCTTGAGAAGCGATTATCAATCATCAAGATGACTAAGTGTTTCATTATGAGTGACGAGTTTATTGGCAGCCCAAGTGATTTAAGGTTACTTGATAACGATGAAATTCTTTTTCCAAATTCTTTCAAAGAATTCGCTTCTTGGGACTGTTTGTGAGTTCTAAAATTTCAAACTCTACCAACATTCCAATTTGCATATTGGCAGGTGGTCGAGCCACCCGATTGGGCTCGCTGAGTTCGGATAGACCAAAGTACCTTATGCAGATTAGCACCAATGAAGTTTTTGCAGATGTTCATTTAGCGTGGGTTTATCAACAGGGATTTCGCCGCGTTTTTATGTCTGTCGGATATTTGGCGGAAAAAATCCAAGCCCATTGCGGAGACGGTTCCAAATGGGGACTTTCGATCACGTATTTTAGCGATGGAGATTCTCCGTTAGGAACTGCCGGGGCACTTTCGCTGACTTTGTCCCAAGAATTTGAGCACGTGGCGATCACTTACGGAGATACTCTTTTGAAACTTGATTGCCACAGTTTAATACAAAAACTTTTAAACCACCCAAAAAGTTCTTTGCCGCCGAAAGGCTTGATGACGGTTTATAAAAATCAACTTCCTCAGCATCTCTGCAACGCGGACATTCAAGGTGAATTCGTCACTTATTCGAAAGGCAATCCAAAGTCTGGGTGGCTATTTATTGATTATGGTTTTTTGATTCTTGAAAGAAGCGTCCTTTCGAAGATAGATCGTGTTCGACCCTTAGATTTAGCTGTGGTTCTAGAAAAACTATCTTTGGAGAAAAAACTTCTCGGATTTGTCGCCGAGGATCGTTTTTGGGAAATCGGAACCCAGCAAGCCTTAGACGACTTTCGCATGCAAAAACCCCACTCCCAGGAAACTAAAAAATGACCTTGTTTTTTGATCTCGACGATACGTTGGTGAATTCTGCAGCAGCTTACGACGAGGGCCTTCGGGCTTTGGGTCTTGAACCTAACGACCCGATTTTTCTTGAAGCTCGGAAACAAGTTAAAGAAGTTTTGGGGGCGGTGCCCTCGGCACGCAGTCGGATCCTCTACCTTAAAAGGTATCTTGAACTAAGTAGCGGGTATACACCGATTCACCATTTAGAAATTTTAAAAAAATACGAGGACAGCGTGTGTTCCTTTGTGAAAAAACAATGGCTTGAGTTGAAACGCGATGTGCTTTTTTCTAATTTATCTCTCAAGCATCAACTGTACATTGTTACCAACGAGACCACGCGCATGCAAAGTTTAAAAATGTTGGCCCTTGATCCCCACTTTAAATATTTTTCGGGGATGATTACGTCCGAAGAAGCGGGCGTTGAAAAGCCAAATTTAAAAATATTCCAGTTGGCGCTGCTGCGGTCTCGGGCCGAAGTCCATAACTCCTACATGATCGGCGACTCGATAGAAAATGACATTCAGCCCGCCATCCAAATGGGCATGAATGCGATCCATACTTATGAATTCTTATCGGCCACAGCTCCGACCGCGACAGCAGCTCGTCGAGTCGCAAAGTTAGACCAGATCTTAGAAATGATTTTCCAATAATCCATTAAGCTGATATACCCAGACATTGTGCAAATGAAACCCTACAAAGAACGAAAAGAAATCCTGTTAAAAGCCTCGCGAGAAAAAATTCTGGTGATCGATGGGGCTATGGGTACAGCGATTCAAAATTATAATCTGACCGAGGCCGATTTTGGCGGCGCCGAATACGACGGTTGCAATGAAAATCTAATTTTGACCCGACCAAAAATCATTCAAGAAATTCATGCCAGTTATTTGCAAGCAGGCTGCGACATTATCGAGTCCAACACTTTTGGATCAACGCCTTTGGTTTTGGATGAATACGGATTGGGTGCCAAGGCTTTCGAAATTTCTCGGCTTGGAGCCCTTTTAGCCCATCAAGTTGCCGATCAATTTTCAACTCCTGATAAGCCACGTTTTGTTGCTGGCAGTATGGGTCCTACCACTAAAGCATTGTCTGTTACAGGCGGTATTGAGTTTAATGAGCTGGTCGAACACTTTTTCATCCAAGCCGAGGGCCTTATGGCCGGCGGTAGTGATTATTTGCTCCTTGAAACTGCGCAAGACTCGCGAAATCTTAAGGCGGGGCTTTTAGCCATTGAACAACTGGAAAATAAATTAGGGGAAAAAATCCTTACTGCAATATCTGGAACGATTGAAACCATGGGCACGATGCTAGGGGGACAAACCGTCGAGGCCTTTGCGGTTTCGATGATGCATAAAGATTTATTTTACATCGGACTGAATTGCGCCACCGGGCCCGAATTTATGACGGATCATATTCGCTCGTTGGCCCAGTATTCTTCTTTTCCGATCGCCTGCGTCCCAAATGCTGGTCTTCCTGACGAAGATGGAATTTATCTTGAGACTCCTGAAACAATGTCCAAGACGCTGCGATTTTTTTTGGAAGAAGGTTGGGTTCAACTAGTCGGGGGTTGCTGCGGCACCAGGCACCAACATATCCATTCCTTTTCAAGTTTAGTTGAAGGCTATAAACCTAAGCGAAAAGACCTCAACCAAAAATCTTATTTGGCTGGTTTAGATTATCTTGAAGTCTCTTCAGAAACTCGTCCGTTGATTGTGGGTGAACGAACCAACGTTATTGGTTCGAAAAAATTCAAAACTCTAATTACCGAAGAAAAATTCGAAGAAGCAGCAGAAATCGCACGGGCTCAAGTTAAATCAGGGGCTCATATTATAGATATATGTTTGTCTAACCCGGATCGCAACGAAATCGAAGACACGCGCCGATTTATGGAAAAAGTAATCAAGGTCATTAAAGCTCCATTGATGATTGATTCAACCGACGAAAAAGTGATTCAGTTAGCCCTTACTTATTGTCAGGGAAAATCGATAATCAATTCCATCAATTTAGAAGACGGCGAAGAGCGTTTCGAAAAAGTCGTTCCCTTAGCAAAAAGTTACGGCGCGGCTTTGGTCGTTGGAACTATCGATGAGGATCCTGAACACGGGATGGCCGTCACTCGAGAAAGAAAGCTTGAAATTGCCCTAAGATCCTTCGAACTTCTGACAAATAAATACAAAATACCAGCAGAGGATATTTATTTTGATGCTCTGGTTTTTCCGTGCGCGACCGGTGATAAGAAATACGTTGGTTCTGCCAAAGAAACCATCGAAGGCATTCGCTTGATAAAAAAAGCTCTGCCCCAATGCAAAACAGTTCTCGGAGTCAGCAATGTCAGCTTTGGGTTGCCGGCGGCTGGCCGAGAAGTCCTTAATTCTGTTTTTCTTTATCACTGTGTTGAAGCTGGTTTGGATCTCGCGATCGTCAATTCAGAAAAATTAGAACGGTATGCTTCGTTGCAACCGGCAGAAGTGGAATTATCAAATAATCTTTTGTTCAATTTAGGCGATGATCCCATTGCCAAATTTGCGGCGCAATTCCGTGAACGTAAAATCAAAAATACCGATGACAGATTGAAATGGCCGCTGGATGTGCGACTAGCTAAAAATATTGTCGACGGCACCAAAGAGGGCCTTGTTGAGGACCTTGATTTGGCCATGAAAACGTCGCCGCCGCTTGAAATTATTAACGGGCCTCTGATGAGGGGCATGGACGAGGTCGGAAAATTATTTAATGCCAATAAATTGATCGTCGCAGAAGTTCTTCAGTCCGCAGAGGTTATGAAAGCGGCGGTTTCTCACTTAGAAAAATTTATGGCCAAGGCAGATCAAACCAATCGAGGGGTGATTGTTTTGGCGACCGTCAAAGGCGACGTTCATGATATCGGAAAGAATTTAGTTGATATTATTTTGTCGAATAATGGTTACAAGGTCATCAACCTAGGGATCAAAGTTCCGTCGGAAAAACTGATCGAAGAAATTAAAAAAAGTCAGCCCGACATGATTGGACTTTCAGGTCTATTGGTTAAATCGGCCCAGCAAATGGTGATTGCCGCAGAAGACTTTTCGCGCGCCGGAATTCAGATTCCGATGCTTGTGGGGGGCGCCGCTTTATCACGAAACTTTACCGAGAAAAGAATTCTTCCTGCGTATTTGGGACCGGTTTTTTATGCTCAAGACGCGATGAATGGTCTGGATCTTGCGAATCAAATTCAGGATCCTCCGCGCTATCAGCTCTTGCTGAAAGATATTTTGGCGAAAAGAGAATCTCATGCGATGGCACTCCAAACCGCAAAGCCAAAAATTCCAATGGTGGAAATCGCTGAATCTCGATCAAACATTAAATCCGTAGATATTTTTCCACAGCCCCCAGATTTTGATCGCCATGTGATTCGCCAAGCTTCTGTTGACGTGATTTGGAAATATATAAATCCGTTGATGCTTTACAATCGACACTTAGGAGTCAAAGGAAAGAGCGCAAAACTGATCGCTCAAATCGACAAAAATAAAGAAGCTGGGCCGCAACTTAAATCAGAGGATCCCCAAGCTTTCGAGTTGTGGCAAAAAGTGGAACAGATCAAACAAGAATATAAAAATTCAGATATTTTTAGGCCTACTGCTGTCTATCAGTTTTTTCGAGCTCAAGGTGGAAATGCTTTAAACCCAAATCAACTTGACCTTTTTTCCTCTACTAAGGCTATCGCTCAATTTAGTTTTCCCCGACAAAAGCAAGCACCGTTTCTTTGCCTTGCGGACTATACCAGCTCTAGTTTTAATGGCGATTCGGTTGCTCTCTTCGTCACAACGGCAGGAAATAAAGTCAGGCAAGTAGCCTCGGACTTCAAAGATCAAGGCGAATATTTAAAATCGCACATCCTGCAAGCCTTGGCTATTGAAACTGCCGAAGCTTATGCAGAATATCTGCATGGATTTTTGCGGGGACTTTGGGGATTTCCGGATTCACCGCAAACCACGATGATGGACCGATTCCAAGCGAAGTATCAAGGTAAAAGGTATTCATTTGGATACCCAGCCTGCCCCAGACTTGAAGACCAAAAAATATTATTTGAGCTTTTAAAACCTGAAGATATTGGCGTGGAACTTACCGAAGGATTTATGATGGATCCCGAGGCCAGCGTTTCTGCCCTTGTGTTTCACCATCCTGAAGCTAGTTATTATTCCGTCGGCAACCCGTTCGACGAAAATCTTACTTTATGAACTTGATGAAAAGAATTTTTTCGTTCCAGACTCTGAAGACCGCAATCAAGCTGATTTTTTCGGGCGCGATTATTTACTATTTGGTTCAGAGTGGGAAAGTTGATTTTTCCAAACTATCCAATTTAGCCCAACCAGGTCCCATTTTTTTTAGCCTTTTTCTAATTGCTATTAATGCACTTATTTGCTGCGAACGTTGGCGCAAGATTATGCGTGTCCAAGGTATCATTGTTTCCTTTTTCCAAGCCCTTCAACTAACGATGGTTGGTTTTTTCTTTAATTTTGTAATTCCAGGCGGCGTTGGGGGCGATGTCATTAAGAGTTATTATATTGCAAAAGAGAATCCAGAAAGACGTCTGCGTGCAGTATTGACGATAGCGATGGACCGCTTGCTTGGACTGTTCTCGATGCTTCTTATGGCCATTGCAGCGATGTTTCTGGTTCTAGAAAAAACTCTGACTCAACCCGTACTTTTTTTAATTTTTAAAATCCTTCTTTTCATATTTGTGTCTTTTATGGTGGCTTGGAGTTTAGTTTTTTCGAAAAGAATTTTTGATTCAGGCTTCGTCCAAAAGTTTTTAATTAAACTTCCGAAGTCAGAATTCTTTTTGAAAATATACTCGTCCTTCGGAGAGTACAGGCATCAAAAGCTTGCGTTTTTTAAAGCCATAATTCTTAGTTTTTTAGCGCAGGCAATCTCTATATTTTATTTCGTTTACTTGGGACAACATTTAGGTTTTGCAGAAATACCGCTCACTACTTATTTCTTTGCAGTCCCAGTTGGTTTTATGATTACTGCAATCCCTATTTCACCCGCAGGTGTTGGAGTTGGTCAGGCCGCTTTCTTATTTTTATTCAACACGATTTCGTCGGCTGCACCCAATTCGGTCGGCGCACTGATCATTACTGGATTTCAGATTTTCTCTTTTATTTTTTCGATGTTTGGGGCGATTTTTTATATTTCATTGGGGAAAAAAAACAATCCTTCCGTTTGAAAGGTCTTTTTAAGCTTGCCTGCAGGCGTTAGCCGAACTCGAATCTGTTGAAACTCTTAAATACCTCATGTAGCCATGAACAATGATTGTCTCCTTCCCAAAGGGGGTCTGGGATCAAGTCTAAAAACCAGTTGGTGAAAACCAACAGCTTAAAAAAAAGGAGTTCCAATGAAAACTTTATCGATACTGATGACAGCGCTAGTTCTGTCATTGGCGCCTGTATTTTGCACAAGTGCTTTTGCCGATATTAAAGATCGTGGGGGTGACCCTACGGCAAGTCCAGCTCAGGGGCCAAGGAAACATTTTAAAAGTTTATTTGGTGTAAAATCTACGACCGAAACTGCCTCTTATTTTTATGAACTAAATGCTACCATTGACACTCAAGCTTTGGAAAATGCTGGCTATACGATTTCTCAAATTAGCGAAATACTTGCCGGAAGTAAAATTTTTGTCAGTAATCCAGCCAATGCTACAGGCCAAGTCAATGGTGACTCTGCTTACCCGCAAGCTTGGCTCCAGTGGCGCGATTCTTTATTCAACGATTGATTAAAATTATTTATCCTCTATTTCGGAATCTGTTTTGCTGGGCCTTGATCTTTGCCGGTCTTGGCTCACCTGTTTTTGCGAAAGCTTCAAGCTGCGTTTTAAACTTTGATTCAGATCCTTACATAAAGGAAATAGTTCATCAGATATTTGACGATGTCAGTTCAGCTCAAATTTTTGACAATGCCACGCCAAATAATTTTCGAATGTGTATTCTCGCGGGCACGGAAGAAATCATTTTATTGGCCCATTCGCAGAAAGTTTCAAAATCGACGTTCTTACTCTATTCATTGAATGGTCGTACTTTGCCCGTAGAGAAACATTTCTTTGAGATGCTATCTCAAGATTTCAAGACCCAAAAAATCTCTCCGCCAAAGGTCCTAAGATTTGTTTCTTGTGATATCGACGAGGTTTTCAAAACTTATCCAGCATTTAAAGAATTTATTTCCGATAATGCTATCTTCTTGGACCGAGCTCCCCATCTGGGCCTGGTGAGCCGCAGCCTTAGTGTCCTCGATTTATTTTGGCTAGAAGAAAGTCGCCAATGGAATATGCTTTCAAAAGCTGAAGCAGTTAATTTTCTGGTTCCAACGACCAATGTTTTATTTTTTGGCGTTGCTTCAAGAGCTCTTTTTGGAGGCCATTTTAAGATCACCTATAGCGGGATTAATCTTGGACTAGGTTATTTTTGGATTCCAATGACCGTGAAAGCTAACGTATTTCGTCACCTAGTCCCTGGTCAGTCAATCAATGTTTATCAGTTAAATCCCGCCATCACGATAGGCGTGTTCGACCGAGCAACGACAAAATCTTTTGGATCTAGCGATGACCCGGTGATTCTGCAACTGGAAAAAGCCTCTAAAGATTTCCGCCAATGGGCAAATGGTGGGTTGAATATTGGCCTTGTAGAAACATTGAAAATTACCCGCATCTTTTAGAATCTTTTTCCGAACAACAAATTGAAATTTTATGACTCAGTAAAATATGATTTTGTGATCAAATTCTGTTTTCGATAAAAATATTTTCGAACATCTTACAATAGATTCATCATCATCTTTTTCAACAACCGCACCTTTTAATCCGTCAGGCAGGCAATGTTTCCCTAAAGGTCTCAACTGAAAGTTAACTCTTGTATAATAAGAATAGTTAAGATCCTCGTCCGGTATAGAAATCTGATCAATAGACTTTAAGCGCCGGCCCAACGCAGTGATCAGTTCAAACTGCTTTTGCTGATCAGCAATTCTATTAAACTCAGAAGGATTGAATGGAACCCAACGGCTCAATAATGGGGATTTTAAACCAAACAAAATCGCGACTACTAGGATGAAATTAAAAGCTCGCTTTTGATTTGCAAACAGATCAATAAACCGCAAGCAAGTAAATGCTGTTAAAATTCCGTAAGGTAAAAACAAAAGGTGATTCGTGTGATAATGCACCATAAAGTGTTGTTTCATAATAAACCACCAAAACATCGAGGCCGTTAGGACCGATAGAAAAACCCAACGAAGTTGCGAAAATCTGCGCAACTCCTCAAAAAATTTAATTTTTATTTCTCGCTTTTGGCTTGATTGTAAAAAAATAATTGCAGCGACAACAATCAAAACCAGCATCACAAAATAAAAGTTAATCCATCTTTTTTGAAAGTTATTGGCAAACTGGAACCATGTTGCATGAGAACGCAATCCTGCCGATGCTGTCATATCTTCCAGAGTTGCCTTCCAATCTCCAAAAAATAAAAAATTATGATAAAGGCGAAGAAAAAGGCTGATCACACTTGTGCAGAAAAGGCCCAACCACAAATTCCATCTAGCATTCCAAGACTGAAGAAAAATAAAGCTAAGGAAAAAGGCCAATGCAGGATAAAATATAAACTCTTCAAACGTGATCCAAGTATTAAATAAATGCGCAGTAAGCAAAAAAACGAACGTGCGCCACGCTGGACGTTTCAAAAAACTCATCAGCGAAAATGAAAAGATAATAAACGAAAATTTCATCCACGCGAATTGGTGAAGGCCATCTGAATAAGCAATAAAGTCGGGATGCAAACAGATGAGTAGTCCCGCCAGAAAACTCAAATTCCTATCGAACCCCAGCGAGACAAAAAAGAAAGGCAAATAAAGAATCCAGGCAAAACTCAAAATCAAACTCAGCGCGCGACTCAAATGCAAATGCGAAGGGCCATGTCCCGGGATCAAGAACGCGTTCAAAAGATAAGGCAATGGCGGATAATGAGTGTAAGCGCACTTTTCGTACTTTTTTTCGGTACTTTGATCTGAAATGTAATGCTCGGTAAAGCAGGGTAAAAGTTGATTGGCAAAATACCCTGCCACTTTGTAATTTTCTGCGGCGACCAAGACGTTGGCATCCGAACTTGAATCCCCGTAACTCAAGGCCGGTTGAATCAGCGAATGCGCGGCAACAACTAAAAATAAAAAACAAACTAGGTAGGAATAAGTCCTGCGACTCAAACTAGCAAAGTCCATCTCAAAGTTTAAATTCACGGAATCAACCCAGGATAATATTTCTGATCGCGATAGGCCTCAAGTTTTTCGCGGTTTTCCAATTTCCAGAAAGTTTCTGAAGTCTCGAGAAGCATGCTTTTAATTTCTTCGATAACACTTTCGGGCAAAATTCTTTTCATACAAGGCGCTAGTCCTCGACATGGTGGTGGCTCCCAATGATGAACGCAGGGCGAGCAATAATAATTTAAATAAATAGCTTTGCAATTCGTTCTTAAATCTACGGGGAAATACGTTTCAGGCTTTGTCGGTCCAAAAAGCCCGATGACTTTTGCTTTCGACAATAGTGCAAAATGAAGAGGCGCAGAATCACCACTCACAACTAGATTAGCAGAATTCATTAAATTCCAAAGTTCAGAAAAATTAAGTTGACTAGTCAGATTTTTTGCTTTGGTGCCTTCCGCAATTTGGCGGCCTCGTTCAATTTCCTCCTCACCAGCTCCCACCAAAAAAATCTCAATCGCGGGCCACTTCTGTTGGATGCTCAGAACTAACTCCCGCATCGAACCCACAGGCCACAGCCGCTCATAGCTCAAGGGCCCACAGTTAGGATTAATCACGATATAACCTGACTTTTTGACTCCTGCGCTGGGCTGATAAATCGGTGCCTCAGTGTCGAAGAAAATTTTTCGCGGATCTAACAAACCAAACAAGTAACTGTAGGCTTTGCCCAAGTATTGGTACCGATTAAAATAAACAAGATCTGAGTAAAGTCCCTGTCGGCTTGAAACGGTATCAACTGCAAATCCAATCAGTTGCTTGGCACGACTGAAAAAAAGCAGGATTGAGGATATCTTCGAATAAACCTCAAGATCGAAGGTCACATCTAACTTTAGTTTTCTCAATTCAATCAAATTGCCAACGACACTTTTTAAAAGCGTGAAAATATTTCGATCATCAAGACAAACGATCTGATCGAAAAAAGAAAGCGAACTTGCAAAGTCGGCGGTCGATCGAGTTCCCCAAAAAACAATTTTCATCCTCGGAAACTCACGTCGGACTCCGGCAATTGCGGGGATAGCGATCATCAAAGAACCTATTCCTTGGAATTTTGAGATAAGAATTGTTTCCGGGACGAAATTAGACCTTAAGGTGCTTTTACTTTTCGCCGCTCGCATCACTAAGCTTAATAGAAATAAAACGGGAACGCCGATAAATAGGTCAATAAATCTTTTAGTTTTCAAGTCTAGGGTTTTCACTTCGTTGACAAGATAGCATCGACGCCACAAAACAAAAGATGCGCCGCGATGGTATTGAGTGGCTCCTCTTTTTTTGTGATCATAATTAAAAGGCTTTGACTGCTGCCCTTTGAGCTTTAAATTCCTTCGTTTGGAATGACCCAAAGTTTATTCCAAAGTCCAAAGTTTGGAAATGCTCGCTAGGAACTTTGGACTGCCGGTAAATGTCAATTTTGCTCAAGGAGGATCTTGTGACTCTGCTGCTTAAACAACTTTTTGCTTTTCTTAAACTTTTGAATTCTGACCAAGGCACAAACCAAATTGCAGCGGGGTTGGCCTTCGGAATTATTCTGGGGTTTTCTCCGTTTTTATCTCTACAGACTTTTATAGCCCTAATTTTAATTTTTTTCTTTCGAGTGCAAATGGGCGCAGCCTTCCTTTCAGGTTTTTTCTTCAAATTCATAGCCTACATCACTGATCCCCTTAGCGATCGCATCGGAAGACTGGTTCTTGAAAATGAAAATCTTCGGGGCCTTTTTATTAGTCTTAATAATATGCCTTTAGTTCCAATGACTCGATTTAATAATTCGATTGTTATGGGTTCTGGAATTATCGGGTTGGCCCTGGTAATGCCCCTGTTTTTCCTTTTCAAAGTTTTGGTGTTTCAATATCGGCAACAATTTGTCAGTCGATTTCAATCCACTAAATTTTGGAAATTATTTACGGCCACCTCATTTTACAAATGGTACGCCAAATACAACGAACTTTACGGATAAAAGGGGAAAGCAATGGATTTAACAAAACCAAACTCTGCGGCGCCGGCATCCCCCACCGCTAAAAAGAAAAAATCTCAAGGCCCCATTCGATTTGAAGCGGTCGTGCCTTTCGGAATAGTTGTAGCTCTAATTATCGTTTACTTTACTCTCTTTTTTGATCGACATCTCAAAAATTCATTTGAGTGGTTAGGATATTTGGCGATGGGCTCTGAAGTTAACGTCGCTCAACTCCACACAAGTTTTCTAAACGGCACTTTCCGAATGCAGGGTCTTGAAATTACGAATGCTGAAAAACCGACCCACGATTCATTGAAGATTGGTGATATTCGGTTTGGATTTCTTTGGGATGCCTTGCTCCGCGCCAAGTTCGTGGTGGAAGAAATCGCCGTAGAACAAATCGAAATCGACACACCCAGAAAAAGTCCTGGCAAAGTAAAACCTCCCGATCCCCCGCCAGTAAAGTCAACTCAACCCAGCCAACTTGAAATCGAAGCTACCAAGCTCAAAAATCAAGCATTGAAAAAGACTGAGCGTGAGCTGCAGGGAAATGTTTTCGGTGATCTCGCTCGCTTTCTCAATTCGGGCGGTCAAGGTCCTTCTCTGGAAGGTCTGACTCAAAATCTAGCCTCGCAAAAAAAGCTTAAAGAAATTGAAGGTTCAATTCAGGAAAAACAAAAAAAATGGCAAGACTTGGTTTCGAAACTTCCGCAAGCGCCAGAAATCCAAGCTCTAGGAAATCAATTATCTCAAATCAAAACCAGCGGATTCAATAGCCCCCAAGATTTGCAATCGTCCGTTCAGCAATTCGAAAGCCTGATCAAAAAGTCCGAAGAAAAAATAAATTTGGTCAAGTCCACTTCCGGACAGATGCAAACAGATGCGCAAGGCATAGATGCAGAATTTAAGAATATCGATCAAATTATTAAAAAAGATATTGCGGACCTTGAAAGCAAATTTAGTCTTCCAAAAATCGACGCTAAAAGTATTACAAAATCGCTTTTCATGCCTTACCTTGATCCATATCTTTCAAAGATTAATCACTACAAGGCGCTGCTAGATAAATACATTCCTCCAAATGCTAAGACTTCTAAAGAAAAAGGCTCGAACCCCGATGAAGAATTTAAACCACATCCTCGCGCTAAGGGTATTACATACGAGTTCAGCCGCCCCAACTCATATCCCATTTTTTGGATCAAAAAAATTTCAATTACCTCGCAATCCAAAGGGCAACCCCAAACCGGAGACCTCGCTGGCCTAATAACAAATATTACTTCTAATCAAGCCCTGATAAAAAAACCAACAGAAGCTCAATTCACCGGCGGTTTTCCAAATCTAAATCTTGAAGGTCTTTTTGGTAAAATTGTGATTGATAATACAGCCTCGGACAGCCTTGTGGACTTTCAATTTAAGGTTGGCTCTTATTTGTTAAATTCAAAAGAACTGGTCAACTCTCCGGACGTCAAACTTGGCTTTCAAAAAGCAAAAGGCGATTTTTCGATCCGTGGAAACTTAAAATCACTCTCCCAAATTAATTATTCGTTAGTGAACAATATTAAAAATATTGATTATATAGTTGAAAGTTCCAATTCCACGGTCAAAGACATTCTCGTCGGTGTTTTCCACGGTATTCCCGTCGTTCTGCTCGAGGCTTACGGTGAGGGAACACTTCCCGATTTCAATTTAAACATCACTTCGAATCTTGGTCCAGAAATTCAAAAAGGTTTTGAAAAGCAGCTCCAGAAAAGAATCAACGAAGCCAAAGAACGGATTCAAAAGCTAGTGCGGGACTCCATTGGAAAAGAACGTGCAAAAGTCGAGGCCGAAATTAATAGCGCCAAAACTCAAGCAGAAGCTGAAATCAAAAAAGTTCAAGATCAACTGCAGGCTCAAAAGTCTCAAGGCGAAGATAAAATCAATCAAGCTAAAAAAGACGCTGAAAATCAGGCCAAGAAAGCCCTTGGCGAAGACGCCCAGAAAAAAATCGACGACTTAAAGAAAAAACTAGGATTTTAATTCCGCAGCAGTGAAAGAGCTTGCAATTAAACTATTCGCTTAAAACTTCTGATTGCCCGCTTCAATCATCTTTCAATGATTGCGTCAAAAGTCCGAATAGAAAAAAGCTAGGGGGCGAATCTCAGTCGCCGCTGCGGCACAAGAGACTTGGAATCCTACTAAAAAAAAGAAAACATTTTTTCATCGCAACTTCCCCTAGCCAAACAACACGGTTAAATTTAAAAAATAGTTTACGGATAATACTTCATTTTGCGCAGAAAGGACATACCCTAGCCGTGCCCAAAATAGGCCCATTTGGTTTAGAAGTCTCTTTCGAAACCTACTAAATCATATCGCCTATTTGATCAGCGCATTCATAAAGTCTTTTGAATCTAGGGTATACCAATCAATGGTCCCGACGATCTTCTTAACCAACTTCAAATCTTTGGAAGCAATAAAAGATTCAGGAAGCTTTTGAATGTTAAAAAGCTTTGCAAGTTCCAATCGATTTTTCCAAACCACAAAAGTATTTTTATTTTTTATAGAAGGAAAAGACTTTAAAAAAGCATTCATTTCGTCAATCGAGGCATCTTGGGAAACAGCAATCAGTGCAATTTTACCGTTAAACTCTTCCACTAGTTTAATAAGTGAAGGAATTTCCTCAACACAAGGAGCACACCAACTGGCCCAAAAGTTTACAATGACTACTTTTCCTTTTAAATTTGAAAGGGATAACTTTTTTCCATCACTAGTCTCAATATCAAAGACTGGAATCCCTTGCATTTCCATCACCGAAATAAGATCCAGATCTTTTTTATTTTCAACCGGAATCGAAAGACTGCGCCAATAAGTAAAAAAGGCCACCAGCAGGCCAGCCAACAGCAACGTTATAACAACAGCTTTTATTGATTTCATTTTTAAATACTAAAGGCTTTGGAAACTAAAATCTACCGGTATCAAAGGCTTACCTGATACCCTTTTGCTGGATAAAGTTTTCAGACCCGGGATCAGACACGTTTGCCTTACTGCCGATTCTGAACTCTCGAAACGCCCTTCATTTTGCGAACTGATTTTTTATGATCCTTTAGAACCAAAGTCTTAAGAGTTTTAATTTCAGCTATTTTTTTTGCTTCTACCTTCGCATTAGCGGCCACAGCTGCTTTAGAATCTTTAGCCGGTGCCTTTGCTTTGAAATCAAAATCAACCCACTCAATAAATGCCATTTCAGCCCGGTCTCCAGGACGCTGGCCAATTTTTATAATCCTTGTGTAACCACCTGGACGATCTTTAAATCGAGGGGAAATATCTTTAACAATTTTAGCAATTGTTTCGCGGTGAGGCACTCTGCTCAGCAAAAGCCTAAACGAAGCCAAATTAGCCTTTTTCCCTACGGTCACAGCTCGCTCAACATGCCTTCGCAATTCTTTTGCTTTTTCAACTGTGGTCTTAATTCTTCCATGCTCAACCAAAGAAACGATCAGGTTTCTAAATAGTGCTTTTTTGTGGTTAAACTTTCGACCAAAACGCTTGGCCTTCATTCGATGTCTCATAAAAACTCCAAATCTATATGTCTATGTTGTTGTTGGCTGCTCTCTTTTTTGAGGAGGCGGTATATTTGGATCCCATCCTGGAGGTGGCCATCCATCAATTTTCATTCCCAGCCCAAGTCCCATTTCAACTAAAATTTCTTTAATTTCATTCAACGACTTACGACCAAAGTTTTTAGTCTTCAGCATTTCGGCTTCCGACTTTACAACTAGTTCACCAATATAACGAATATTCGCATTTTTTAAACAGTTCGCGCTTCTTACAGACAGTTCTAAATCGTCAACCGATCTGAAAAGGTTCTCATTCAAACTTGGAACTCTGATGTCTTTACTCTCTTCTACCGGTTCAATAGCCTCATCAAAAGTCAAAAAGACCTGTAACTGTTCTTTCAAAATCTTTGAACTTAAAGAAATTGACTCCTCAGGCTTCAAAGATCCATCTGTCCAAACTTCCAAAATTAGAGAGTCATAATCGGTTCTTTGCCCAACTCGTGCACTGGTCACAGAATAATTGACTTTTCGAACCGGAGAGTAAAGAGAATCAATTGCAATAAAACCCACAGGAAGCTCTTGGGTTCTCATGTCAGCAGCCTCATATCCTCGACCAAAACTAACAACAACCTCGGCACTAAAATTAGCATTTTGACCAAGAGTTGCTATCAACAAGTCCTTATTTAAAATCTCGACCTTGTCGTTTGTTTGAATATCCGAGGCAAAGACTTTGCCAGGACCTTTCTTTTGAATTCGCAAAGTCTGCATCTCAGAGGTGTACTGCTTAAAGCGAACTTGTTTAAGGTTCAAAATAATATCGGTAACGTCTTCAAGCACGTCTGGAATAGTCGTGAACTCATGCAAAACGCCGTCAAAACGCACGGACGAAATTGCGGATCCCATCATTGAGCTCAAAAGAACTCTTCTCAAAGAGTTCCCAAGAGTAACTCCGTAGCCCTTTTCCAAAGGTCTAATCGTAAAACGCGCGTAATCTTCCTTCAGCGAATCCCGATCAACCTCAAACCCTTTGGGTTTAATAAGATCGCGCCAAAATTTATAATAGTGTTGTTGCATGAGAGCTCCCAAGTTTTTTATCTAGAGTAATATTCCACGATCATGTTTTCTTCTACAGGCAAAGACACTTCATCCCTAACAGGTGCATCTTTAACTGTTCCCTTAAATGTTCCCGAATCCACTTCCAACCAGGACGGTATTGTGCGCTTTTTAACACCCTCAATAGCGCCAAGAACTTTATTCATCCCGCGACTTTTCTCACGGACCTGAACAACGTCCCCTTTTTCTAAATTAACGCTGGGGATATTAACTTTCTTTCCATTAACCTCGATGTGGCCGTGAACCACCATGTGACGAGCTTCCCGTCTAGACGCCGCAAAACCCATTGAATAAACTACGTTATCCAATCGGACCTCTAAAAGTTTTAAAAGAGCAGTTCCAGTTACTTCTTGATTTCGCTCAGCAATAGTAAAGTATCTACGAAATTGTTTTTCTCCGATACCGTAATATCTTTTCGCTTTCTGTTTCTCTCTTAACTGCAAAGCATATTCTGAAAACTTCAGCCTAGACTGACCATGTTGCCCCGGAGGATACGGTCTTCTATCAAAAGAGCACTTATCCGTAAAACAACGATCACCCTTTAAAAAGAGTTTCATGTTTTCCCGGCGGCATGTTTTACACGCACTTAATTTAGCACAACCCACAGTTCACCTCGCTTACAATTTTAAATTCTTCTTCTTTTTGGAGGGCGGCACCCATTATGTGGAATAGGTGTTATGTCTTTCATTGAAATGATCTTCAACCCTGCTGCAGCTAAAGCTCGCACAGCGGGCTCTCTCCCTGCGCCTGGGCCTTTTAAAAACACGTCCACTGACCTCATACCAGATTCCAAAGCTTTCTTTGCAGCATCTTCCGCAGCCATTTGAGCCGCAAACGGCGTGCCCTTCCGGCCACCCTTAAATCCCATATGTCCAGCAGAAGACCATACAACAGTGTCGCCACCAAGGTCGGTCATAGTGACTATGACGTTTCCAAATCCCGCTTGAATAAAGCACTTTCCAGACGGAACATTTCTTTTCGTTTTCTTTTTTGCAACCTTGTTTTCAACCTTCTGATTATTATCTGATTTTTTATCAGCCTTTTTCTCAGTTGCTTTTTCAGTCGTACTCACGAACTCTCCTTCTTTAAATCCTAACGTCGATAAATTAAACTGCTAACTTTTTGTTTGCGACCGTTTTTCTAGGCCCTTTACGAGTTCTAGCGTTCGATCGAGTACGCTGACCTCTGACCGGCAATCCTTTACGATGACGAATTCCACGGAAGCAATTTAGATCCATTAACCTTTTAATCGACAGACCCACTTCACGCTTTAGATCCCCTTCAACTTTGAATTCAGCCTCTATGATCGACCTCATTTTCGCGATCTGTTCATCCGTCAAATTATCAGTGCGATGGTTTTTTGGAATGCCCGCACCTTCGCAAATCATTTTTGCTCTGGGGATTCCAACTCCAAAAATATAGGTCAATGCGACTTCAACTCTTTTGTTTCGTGGAAGATCCACACCGGCTAAACGAGCCATAACCTATCCCTGCCTTTGCTTGTGCTTAGAGTTTTCGCAGATAACCCGAATAACACCTTTTCTTTTTATCAATTTGCATTTGTTGCAAATTTTCTTCACGGAAGGTCTGACCTTCATAAATACCTACTTAAAATGAATTGATTTTTTTTCGAGCAAGAGAATTTCATTATCACCTCACCAATACCTTGTCTAGTTCTCGTCAGAAACTATTTGTTTTAAATCCAAAAAAACTTCTTTTTCACTTCTTGAACCATTAATAGAAACCAAAACACGCTCATCTTCATAATACTTTTTTAGAGGCAAAGTACTTTGTTGGTACTTTTCCAACCTGACGACAACGGCGTCGTCTTTATCATCAGGTCGCTGAGCCAACGCCCCGCCACATTTATTACATTTCTGCTCAATCATAGTTGGAGCCAACTCTACGTTATATATCGTTCCACACGCAGTACAAAATCTTCTACCTGTCAGTCTTCGCAACAAAACATCTTTCGATACTTCCAAAAAAACCGCTTTTTGCAATTCTAATTTCTTCGAAGACAAGAACGATTTCAGCGCTTTCGCTTGGTCAAGCGTCCTAGGGAAACCGTCAAATATAAACCCGTCTTTCCGACCTTTTTTCTCCTCAAGTTGGGCTAACGTTTCTTCAAAAAAACCGATCGTGATGTTATCCGGGACCAATCCACCGACTCTCATTATTTCCTTTACCTGCAGCCCTAGTGGGGTACCCAGCCTTATTGCCTCGCGGAAAAGATCTCCGGTACTAATTTGGTACATTCCAAGTTCTTTGACCAACAACGCCGACTGAGTTCCTTTTCCTGAACCAGGGGGGCCAAACAGGACAATATTCAATACTGAACCCTCCGGCTTCTAATTTTGGCACCTTTCAGAAAACCGTCATATTTTTGAGTTATCAAATACGACTGAATCTGCTGAGCCGTATCTAGCGCCACTCCAACTAAAATTAAAAGACTTGTGCCACCAAAATAAAATGGGATTTTTGCTGCATTCGTTAGAATCCCCGGCAAAACGCAGAGGGTACTAAGGTAGATCGCACCACCAACATTAACTCGATCAAGAACTTTTTGAATATAATCAGATGTACTCTTTCCAGCACGAACTCCTGGCACAAATCCACCATACTTTTTCAGGTTTTCAGCAACCTCAGCCGGATTAAAAACAATTTCAGTATAAAAAAAGCAAAAGAATATAATCAAACCAACAAACAAAATATTATATATTGTCCCAGAGGGGCTTAAAGTATTTTGCAGTGCCTTCAGCCACGGCGTATTTACAAACTGCGCCATCGTGGCTGGAAACATAAGCAAAGAACTTGCGAAAATAGGTGGAATAACACCAGAAAAATTAATTTTAATTGGAAGATGGCTCTGTGGGGCAGCCATGGATTGCATTCCCTGACCTCGCTGGGAATACTGCACCGGTATTCTTCGCTGCCCGACCTCAATAAATATAACTCCTGCAATAACTGCTACCATCAGCAATAATAGGCCCAAAACTAACACAGCCGACATTTCGCCCGATTTTACAAGGGTGAATAGTTTCGAGGCGCCACCAGGAATAGATGAAGCTATACCTGTAAAGATGATTAAACTTGAACCATTTCCTATTCCACGGTCGGTGATTTGCTCACCCAACCACATAATAAAGCAAGTCCCGGCAACTAAGGTGATCACTGTCATCACGGTAAACGGAATTCCCCCAACAAACGGAGCAATTACAAGGCTTTTTCCAGTCGGGCTCAATGAGCCCTGAAGCCACGAACTAATTGCGTAACCCTGAACTACGGCCAAAACCACAGTCGCATAACGTGTATACTGATTTATTTTTTTTCTTCCTTGCTCACCCTCTTTTTTCAAAGTTTCAAGATAGGGTACCGCAGAGGTCAACAACTGAAAAATAATTGAGGCTGAGATATAAGGCATAATTCCAAGTGCGAAAACAGAGAATTGGGAAAGAGCTCCACCAGAAAAGGTGTTAAACAATCCAAAAATACCTGCACTTTGCGCTTGAAAAAAAGACATGACCTGAACCGAATCCACACCAGGAGTTGGAACGTGAACGCCTACCCGATAAATGGCAAGCATTCCCAAGGTAAAAAGAATTCTTTTAACTAAATCCGAATTTTTTGAGTTGTCTAAAGAGCTAGCCACTATTTTACGACCTCGACTGTGCCGCCAAGGTTCTCAATCGCTTTTTTTGCACTTTCACTAAATTTGTGGCCCTGTACTTTCAACTTTTTGGTTAGCTCTCCGCGGCCTAGTATTTTAATCCGTGCTTTCCTGGCAAGACCGTCAGCAATCATTTTTTCAATTGTAACGACGCCTTCATACTTCTCCAATTGAGATATATTTATTATTTCAAATCGATTGGCAAAAGCCACATTGCTGAATCCGAATTTTGGTAAACGACGGATCAAAGGAGTTTGTCCCCCTTCGAAACCGCGTCGCACTTTACCACCCGTGCGCGCCAATTGACCCTTATTTCCTTTACCAGAAGTCTGACCAAGGCCAGAACCTCTTCCTCGTCCCACTCTTTTGGAATAATGTTTTGAGCCTTCTGCGGGTCTCAATTCTGCTAATAATGACATAGTTACCTCACCACTTCGACTTGTACTAAATGTTGAATTTTTAAAATCTGACCACGGTTTGCGGGGTTGTCCGAAACAACTACCGATTTGTGGCGCTTTCTAAGACCTAGGGCCTCCATTGTTGCCCTTTGAGTGTGAGAACAACCAATAAGTGACTTTAATTGAGTAACTTTAAATTTTTTAGACATATTTTCCTCGATTACGCATCTGCTTTTTGAGTATTTTTTTGAAGTTGACGTAGTCCCGACAGTGTTGCGCGAACAACGTTATGTGGATTTCTTGAACCCACGCATTTTGTCAAAATATCTTTAACACCAACTGATTCTAAAACTGCACGAACTGCGCCGCCCGCGATCACCCCAGTTCCTGCAGCTGCTGGCCTCATGATAACGACTGCCGAGCCAAACTTACCAATAACTTCATGAGGAATTGTTCCTTCACGCAAAATAACTTTAACAGAATTTTTTTTTGCGGCCCGACCGGCCTTTCCGATGGCTTCAGGAACTTCACCAGCTTTACCTGTTCCAAAACCTACTTCGCCAATTTTATTTCCGACTACGACCAGAGCAGCAAATGAAAATCGACGACCACCCTTAACAACTTTGGTCACTCGATTAATCGCCACGACTCTTTCTTCAAAATCAGAACTCAACTTCTCCACAAACTCTCCTCTAAAAAGTGAAACGAAAAATCCTAAAAATTAAAAGTTCAAACCAGCTTCTCGAGCTCCATCAGCCAAAGCTTTTACGCGGCCATGGTATAAAAACCCGTTACGGTCAAAAACAACGTTTTTAATGTTTTGGGTCAATGCTTTTTTCGCAACTTCACCACCTACCAATTGAGCCAATTCCTTGCCCGTTTTCTTTGAGTCTAGTGTTAAAGATGATGCAGACAATAAAGTTTTCCCAATAACATCGTTTACTATCTGGGCGTAAATGTGCTTTCCACTGCGGTAAACACACAGTCTTGGACGTTCATTAGTACCCTTTACCGTTTTTCGGATTCTAATTTTTTTTGTCAAACGGGTGGTTTGCCTAACTGACGTTTTTTTACTCAATTTTAATTTCATTTTTAATCCTTTATTTTCCGGCCGACTTTCCAGCTTTCTTACGAATATGCTCGCCTATGTATCTAATACCCTTACCTAAATAGGGCTCTGGTGGACGAAAACTTCTAACTTTCGAAGAAACTTGACCGACCAAATCGCGATTTGCTCCTGTGATACTAATCACAGTCTGTTTATCAATTTTAATTTCTATCCCTTCCGGAATATCAAATATCACTGGGTGACTAAATCCCAATGCGAGTTCCATTTTTTTTCCGGAAATGCTAGCTCTGTATCCAACACCATGAAGCTCCAATGTTTTTGTGAATCCCTTGGTAACTCCGATCACCGCATTTTGAATCATTGCCCGGTAAAGACCGTGCAAACTTTTCGAATCTTTTTCATCAGAGTCGCGCGTCAGCAGCACTTTTTTTCCATCTAATTTCGCCGTAATTTCCTTCAACATAGAAATTTTTAGAGTGCTTTTGGCACCCTTTACGATGACTTCATTATTGGGCGAAACAGTCACTTGAACCTTATCGTCAAAATATACTGGAGCTTTTCCTATTCGAGACATATCCACCTACCAAAGTTTACAAACAAACTCGCCACCTAAATTCTTCTTCTGTGCATCTGTGCCCGTCATCAAACCCTGACTCGTGCTTACAATTGCGGTTCCGATGCCAGACCTTATTTCGGGAATCTGATCGGACTTAACGTAAATCCTTCGACCCGGGCGACTAACTCTATTTATATTTGAAATCGCATGCTGACCATTTTCATCATACTTCAAATAGACTCGCATAATTCCCTGCTTGCTGTCGTTAGCTACCTTAAAGCTTCGAATAAAGCCCGAGCTCTGCAGAATCTCTGCAAGACCAACCCGGGTTTTTGATGAAGGAATATCTACCTTTTCGTGCTTTGCTAAGCCGGCGTTACGAATGCGCGTTAAAAAATCTGATACTTTATCCATATAAATCTCCTATTACCAACTGGCTTTGGTGACGCCCGGAAGTTGGCCCAACAAAGCAAGCTTTCTAAATGCCAATCGAGAAAGACCAAATTTGCGAAAATTACCTCTTGGCCTTCCTGACTGTGAACACCTTGACGTTACACGACAAATTGAGGTGTCACGGGGAAGCGCTTGCAACTTTTGACGAGCCAATGATCTTTCTTCGTCTGAAGCTTTTATTGAAACCGCGGTGTCCCTTAGCTCTTTTCTGTACTTTGCGTACTTTAATGCTAAAGCTTTATTCGCGTTATTTTTTTCTACCATTGCTTTACGAGCCAAATTCCACCTACCTTTTTGTAGCTTATTTTCTGAAAGGCATTCCAAGAGCCTCGAGTAACGCTTTTCCGTGCATGTCGTTGCGAGCATTTGTACAAATCGTGATATTCATCCCATGAACTTTATCAACGCGATCATAATTGATTTCAGGAAATACGATTTGTTCTTTCAAGCCCATATTATAATTTCCACGACCGTCAAAACCTTTGCTTGGAAGACCTCGAAAGTCTCGGACGCGCGGGAGCGTCAAATTTAATAGCTTATCGAGAAACACCCACATATTTTCGCGTCTTAGAGTCACTCGAGCACCAATAGCCAAACCTTCTCGCAACTTAAAATTCGAAATCGCTTTTTTTGCTCTGGTAATTACTGCCTTTTGACCCGTAATCGCAGTTAACTCGTCAATTACAGTATTCAAAAGTTTTTGATTTTGAACAGCTTCACTCAAGCAAACGCTGACACAGATTTTTTCGACTTTGGGAACTTCCATTTTGTTTCCCAGTCCCAGCTGGCTTTTTAGGGATGGTACTATTTCTTCTTTATATCTTTTTTTTAATCTATTCATATTTCCTCACAATACTTCCGGAGCCAAAGAAACAATTTTAACAAATTGCTTTGCTCGTAACTCTCTTGCAACTGGTCCAAAAATTCGAGTGCCAACCGGTTCTTTTGACGCATTGATAAGCACCGCAGAGTTGTCATCAAATCGAATGTAGCTACCGTCCGGTCGCCTCAGCTTTTGAACCGTGCGGACAACCACTGCCTTGGCGACATCTCCCTTCTTCACCTTAGAATTTGGATGCGCATCTTTGATTGAAACAACGATAATATCACCGATGGACGCGAACCTGCGTTTCGATCCGCCCAACACCTTCACGCACATTAATTCTTTTGCGCCAGAATTATCGGCCACATTAAGCCTAGTCTGCATTTGAATCATAAATCCCCCTTGATAGCGGACCGTTGGATAATTTTAGAGAGCTTCCAGCGCTTGGTCTTACTTAGAGGTACGGATTCAAATATTTCAACTGTGTCGCCAACTTTGGCTTCATTTTTCTCATCATGCGCTTTAAAAACGGAGGATTTTTTTAAATACTTCCCGTACTTTTTGTGACGGATCAGTCTAAAAACCTCGACAGAAATTGTTTTCTGCATTTTGTCGCTAACGACTTGACCAACAACTAGGACACGTCGACCTCTCGACGATTGAACTAAATTGGTCTCTTGTTTCATGTTTTTGCTCATCACATCGAACCCCTTTAACTAACTTTTAAAAGCCACTTGAATGGCGGTTTTAACTCTAGCAATGTCTTTCCTAAGGTCCCTAATTTGGATAGGATTCGTAATTTGCCCCAAAGAGTGCTTCATTTTAAGTTGATAGTAATCCTTGGTCATTTCAGTTTTTTTCTTCTTCAGCTCGGTCATCGGAAAGCTTGTTACTTCGTTGTATTTCATTGGAATCACTCCCTAACCAAAAATTTTGTCTTAAATGGCAATTTATGTGCTGCCCGCAAAAATGCTTCTTGGGCTTGTTCTCTGGTTACACCGTTCATTTCGAATAAAATACGTCCTGGTTTAATTCGAGATATCCAAAACTCAGGATTTCCTTTTCCACTTCCCATCCGGGTTTCAGCGGCTTTTTTGGTCACAGGAATGTTTGGATAAACTCGACACCAAATCTTTCCGCCTCGCTTGATACTCCTAGAAATTGCGATTCGACCAGCTTCAAGCTGACGGGCTGTCAATCGACCTTCCTCGACCGCTTGCAATCCGAAGTCTCCAAAATCTAAATCTGATCCCCGGTAAGCAAAGCCCTTTGCTCTTCCGACAAACTGTTTACGCCATTTCACTCGCTTAGGACTTAACACGGTGGGCCTCCTCAACTTCACGAGCAGATAAAATATCTCCCTTATAAATCCAGACTTTTACGCCAATCAATCCATAAGCTGTGTAAGCTTCAGCAGTTCCATAATCGATGTCCGCACGGAGCGTGTGCAATGGAACGCTCTTTTCATTATACCATTCACTTCGAGCAATTTCCGCACCGTCCAAGCGACCGGAAACTCTTACTTTGATTCCGCGCACTCCACCTTTTATACCGGCCGCGAGTGCTTTTTTCATGGCTCGTCTCCATGAAATACGTTTCTCAATTTGCAAAGCGATGTTCTCAGAAACTAACTGTGCATCAATGTCCGGCTTTCTAACTTCTTGTATGCTCAAAAAAACTTCATTGGTGGTATTTTTCTGGACGTCAGCTTTCAAAGCATCAATTCCAGTTCCTTTTTTTCCGATAACAACCCCGGGACGAGCTGTGTAAATAATCAATTTTACTTTTTTGGCGGCTCGCTCAATCTCGATTTTAGCTACCCCCGCGTGTTTCAATTTCTCTTTTAAAAAATTTCTAAGTTTAATATCTTCATGCAAATTCGTCAGGTACTGCTGGCCTTTGGCGTACCAACGAGAATCCCAAGTGCGAATAACTCCAATCCTAAACCCAATCGGATTTACTTTTTGACCCACAATTACCTCTCATCCAAAACGACGTTGATGTGACTTAACTTTTTTCTAATTCCTGATGCGCGGCCTTGAGCTCGTGGACGGAATCTTTTTAAAACAGGACCTTGATTTACATAAATCGTCTTCACAAATAGTTTATCCAAATCAATAGTTTTCTTAAAATCAGCATTTGCAACAGCCGATTCAATCAACTTTTTCATTAGATCAGCGCTCTTTTTATTCGTGAACGTTAGTACCTTTAGAGCTTCACTGACGTTTTTACCGCGAACTAAGTCGGCTACCAATCTGGCTTTTTGAGCGCCCACATGAGCAAAATTTAGTTTGGCTGTTACTTCCATATAATTAAATCCTCACTTTTTCACTGCTGGAGCCCCAGAGGCCGGGGCAGCTTTTTTTTCAGAATGACTGTTGAAAACTCGGGTAGGTGAAAACTCCCCTAATTTGTGACCGATCATGTTTTCAGTAACATAAACAGGAACAAACTTTCGACCATTATGAACTGCAAATGTCAGCCCAACAGCATCAGGAATGATCGTCGAACGCCTTGACCAAGTCTTAATTACTTTTTTATCGTTCTTCTGAATTGCATTCTCGAGTTTTTTCACCAAATGCAAATCAAGAAACGGACCTTTTTTTACCGAACGTCCCACATCACACTCCTATTTACGTCTTTTAATAATTGTCCATTCAGTTCGCTTGCTGTTTCTAGTTTTATAACCTTTGCACGGAATTCCCCATGGAGTCACCGGATGGTGACCTTTTCCAACGCCTTCGCCACCGCCCAAGGGATGATCGACAGCGTTCATCGCCATTCCACGAACTCCGGGACGAATTCCTCTCCATCGAGATCGGCCGGCTTTTCCTAATTTTATATTCTCATTATCAGTGTTTCCAATTTGCCCAATAGACGCACGGCAAACAGACAAGATTTTTTTAACTTCTCCGGAAGGAAGTCGAACTTGGCAGTAATCGCTCTCTTTAGCTACAAGAATAGCTCCTACTCCTGCGCCTCTTGCGATCTGGCCACCCTTTCCAGCTCTCAATTCTACATTATGGATAGTTGTCCCAACAGGGATCGCCGATAACGGCAATGAATTTCCGGGCTTAATATCTGCGGTTTCACTTGAAATGACTTGGTCGCCAACATTTAGGCCAATGGGTGCAAGAATATATGCCTTCAAACCATCAACGTAAGAAAGAAGCGCAATTCGGCACGTTCTGTTCGGATCATATTCTATAGCTAGAACCTTAGCTACGACATCGATTTTAGTTCGCTTAAAATCTACCAAGCGATAACGTCTCTTATGTCCGCCACCAATGTGGCGCATAGTAATCATTCCAGTATTATTTCTTGCTCCATTTTTACTCAATGAAGTTGTCAGTGATTTTTCGGGATATTTTTTTGTTATTTCTTTAAAATCGAACCCAGTCTTATTTCTGCTGGCGTGAGACCTGGGGTTAAAAATTTTGATTCCCATTAAACTACACTCCCTCGAACAATGCGATTTTTTCGCCTTCGTTCAGTTTAACATATGCTTTTTTCCAATAGGGGATTTTACCTTTTCCAAATTTGTTAGTCTTTGCCTTTGACCTGCAAATGCTAGTTTTTATGGATTGAATTTTCACACCGAAACTTTTTTGAACTGAAAGTTCAATTTCTTTTTTTGTGGCGCCCAGATCGACCTCAAAAACGTAAATTCCTTTTTGAGCGTGATTGGTATTTTTTTCTGACACAAGTGGGCGTTTAATAATTTGCTTCATTTTCGAATTCCTTGGCTTAAGCATCGCTCTGAAAGTTTCTTGATTGAAGCTTCTGTAACAACTAGCTGGTCATACTTGAGAAGGTCGAAAACATTGACTCCTTCAACTGGAACGTATTTAAAATTTTTCAAGTTATTAGATGCTCTTAAGAAATTCTCACTTACTTCAGAATCCACCAAGAAAGCCTTTGCGACCCCTATATTTTTTAGGTTTTGAACCAACTCTTTGGATTTTCCTTCTTTGGAGGTCATTTTATCTAAAACTAAAATTCGACCCTCATTGCTAAGATAAGAAAGTGCCATCTTCAGACCTAAGGCTCGCATTTTTTTTGGCAACGAATAAGAATAGTCGCGTGGAACAGGGCCAAAGAGTTTTCCGCCCCCTGGCATTAATGGAGATCGGCTACTCCCTTGTCGAGCATTACCAGTACCTTTTTGTTTAAATGGTTTTTTACCACCGCCACTGACAAGACCACGAGTTTTTGTCATGTGCGTTCCCTGTCGACGAGACGCCAACTGCCACTGCGTCACTTCATGCAAGACTTCGTTTTTGACTTCAATATCGAAAACAGCTGGATCTAACTCACACTGACCAATGGATTCTTTCTTCCAATTAATTATATCTAGTTTTTTCATAAACCTTAATCTTTCATCAATTTAACAAGAGAGTTTCTAGAGCCAGGAACTGGCCCTTTTACAAAAAGGACATTTTCGGCACGATTCACTTCAACAATCTCGACATTTTTAACAGAGATGGTCTCGTCTCCATAATGACCTGGAAACTTTTTGCCGGGCATAACTCGGCCAGGCCAAGTTCTGTTCCCTACTGAACCAGGCTGCCTGTGAAATTTGGAACCATGAGATGCAGGACCCCCTGCAAAGTTCCAACGCTTCACAGATCCCACAAAACCGTGCCCTTTTGAAGTTCCAGTCAGCTTCACTTTGTCGCCGGCAATTAGACTGTCTATCGAAAGCTGATCGCCCACTGCCGCATCACCCGGAGCTTCAGTGCGAAGTTCTTTGACAAATCTAGCGCCATTTTCAAACCCAGCTTTTCCAAGATGTTTTCGCTGTGCTTGAGTCGAGTTTTTTTTCTTTTTTGGAAGACATGCTAACTGAACGGAAGAATAACCCTCTTTGGGTTCTGTTTTTAGCTGTGTGACAATCCAGGGGTCATACCTTAGAACTGTGACTGGAATAGCTTCACCCGTAGCACTGTAGATCGTTGACATACCTTCTTTGAAAGCGAAAAGTCCCGGTAGTTTTACTTCTTTTTTTCCAGAAGCGCTAACCGCGCCGGTACTAGCGTCTGTAGAGGAATTTATTTGTGCAGAGTCTGACATTCCAATCTCCTAATTAAATAGCCGAAAGTTTAATTTCAACGTCAACGCCCGCAGAAAGATCAAGCTTCATAAGTTGATCCACTGTTTGCTGGGTGGGCTCAAGAATATCTAACATTCTTTTGTGCGTTCGAACTTCAAATTGCTCTCGAGATTTTTTATCGACATGCGGTGATCGCAAAACTGTATACCGATTGATTCGCGTAGGTAAAGGAATTGGACCAGCTACTCTAGCGCCGGTTCTTCGTGCAGTCTCGACGATTTCTTTGGTCGACTGATCTAAAAGCTTGTGGTCGAACGCTTTCAGCCGAATTCGGATTTTTTGACTTTGCATATTTGATCCCAACCTTGTTTGCGCTTGCCACGCGAATTAATTATCGAGTTTGGCCCATATTTGATCCGACAGCATTTAAAAGATTTAAAACCGTGAACCTTCGAGATTTGAATTTTGCTTGGAACAAAAGGACTTTGTTGATCTTCAAAAACGCGTTTCAAATTCCCCAGAATTTGACAGCCGTCTTTGAAGCCAAAAACAAGCTTCAAGTCGCGAAGTGCAAAATATGCTCTACGATAAAAGGTCTTGTCAAAAGGTATTCTAAACTTTTTTCAAATAATTTTTGGTGAAACAATTTAGAGAATGAAAAACTGCTGTTTTCGCTCGACGGAGCGGGATGCCGAACTGCGGTTAGATTCGGCCCAATTTTTTTAAAATCTCATCTCTTACTTTCGAAGGCACTTGAACATACTCAAGGAACTCCATGCTAAAAGAGGCTCTTCCCTGAGACAAGCTGCGAAGATCCGTGGCGTAGCCCAAAAGAGAAGCCACTGGCGCCTCGGCCTGAATCACTTGGCCAATACTGGTCTTTGCCGTCATCGAAATCACTTTCCCGCGTCTAGAGTTAAGGTCCCCGATCACGGCTCCGATAAAATCATCAGGAGAGGTGATTTCCATCTTAAAAAATGGTTCTAACAAGAACACTTGGCTTTTTCGAATGGCCTCTTGAAATGCCAACGCCGTTGCTGCTTTAAGTCCAGCTTCGGAAGTTGATTTTTCATCTTTTGTCACCAGATCAACAATTGTTACTTTCAAATCAATAAGGGGAAAGGATGCGATGGGACCAACCTCAGCAGATTCTCTGAATCCGGACTCGATTGCCTTCAAAGCTTCCGCGCCAATGTAACTGTATTTAGTTTTAACACTATTAACGAACTGAATACCTTCGCCTTTGGGAAGAGGCTCCAACCTTAGACTTACCTGAGCAAACTGTGGATCACTGCCGACGTTTCGATCGAACGTGTAAGTTGCTTCGGAAGTTTGAGCGACCGTTTCACGATAAGAAACCTGAGGTTTTCCAATATTGGCCTGAATTTTGTGTTCGCGCAAAAGGCGATCGATTAAAATTTCTAAATGAAGCTCGCCCATTCCAGACAGCAGAGTTTGCCCCGTTTCACTGTCGATTCTAATTCGGGCGGAGGGGTCTTCTTTAACAAGCTTTTCTAAACCAAGAAGCATTTTTTCTTGGTCGGAAGATGACTTTGCTTCAACAGCCTGAGCGATAACGGGTTCGGGAAACTGAATTTTTTCCAGAACAACTTTTCTTTTTTGATCGCAAAGAGTGTCACCCGTGCCGGTCCACTTGAGACCGACAATGGCGCCTATATCGCCGGCTTTTAAGCATTCAAGTTCTGACCTTGAATTAGCGTGCATTTTTAAAAGTTTCTGCACGCGTTCGCGCCTATCAACACGTGGATTATAAACGGTGTCGCCGCTTTGAATGATTCCAGAATAGACGCGAATATATGTTAAGCTTCCCGCGAAGGGATCGGTGGCTACCTTGAATGCTAGGGCTGCCGCGGGCTCGTCAAACCTGGTGCTGCAGACGATTTCCTTCCCCTCTCGCTCGGGATCCTTTCCGACGACTCCTGCTTTGTCTAAGGGGGTAGGCAAATAATCGATGATCGCGTCCAACAAAGGTTGCACACCTTTATTTTTGAAGGCTGACCCACAAAGAACGGGGAAAAGTTTTAATTCAAGAGTCGCCTTACGAATTGCCTTTTTCAGTTCAGAAATAAGAATGTCATTTCCGTTCAAGTATTTCTCTAAAAGCACATCATCGAATTCAACGACCCGCTCAATTAGGTTTTTCCGATGCAATTCGACGTTCTCTTTCATCGCAATAGGCACATCCATTGTTTGGAATTCAACCCCTAACTGCGAACCTTTCCAGACTAGGGCCTTATTTTCCAATAGGTCTACAATACCTTCAAATCCATCCTCTGCGCCGATTGGCAACTGTATGGCAATTGGTTCAGCATTAAGCCGATATTTAATGGATTGAATACTTCCCTCAAAAGAAGCCCCAACACGGTCCATTTTATTAATAAAGCAAATCCGTGGGACTTGGTATTTATCCGCTTGTTTCCAAACTGTTTCGGACTGTGGTTCGACCCCATTTACACCGTCAAAAACGGCAATGGCGCCATCGAGGACGCGTAAAGATCTTTCTACTTCGATCGTAAAATCGACATGTCCAGGTGTATCAATGATATTTATGCGGTGGTTTTTCCAGGCGACCTGAGTGGCCGCGGCAGTTATAGTAATGCCGCGTTCTTGCTCTTGCTCCATCCAATCCATGACGGTATCTCCATCATGAACTTCTCCCATCTTATGACTTTTTCCGGTGTAGAACAGAATCCGCTCGGTGGTCGTAGTTTTACCGGCATCGATGTGGGCCATAATACCCAGGTTCCGTGTAAATATAAGCTCGTCGTGAGTTTTCGGATCCTGGGCTGACATTTTTAATTTTTCTTACCAGTTATAATGCGAGAAAGCCTTATTGGACTCAGCCATTTTATGAACGTCCTCGCGCTTTTTAATCGCGTTGCCACGATTATTATAGGCATCTAAAAGTTCCCCAGCCAACCTTTTAGCAAAATCCTTTTCGCCACGTTGTCTGGCATATTCGATAAGCCACCGCATGGACAAAGCCAACCTTCGTGAAGGTCGCACGTCGACTGGCACTTGATAGGTTGCTCCACCAACGCGCCTGGATCGAACCTCCAAAGAAGGTTTACAATTCTCTACGGCTTTCTTCAAAACTCCCAAAGGCTCTTCTGCGGTCACTTTAGTTTTAATCTCATCTAAAGCTCCGTAAAAAAGCTCTTGAGCTCGGCTTTTTTTACCTTGGAACATCATTTTATTTATAAATTTAGCTACGACCACATCTTTGTAGACTGCATCTGGTAGAATTTCTCTTTTATAAGTTCTTTTTCTTCGGGCCATTTTTTTTACCTCTTATTTTTTCGGACGTTTTGCACCATATTTTGAACGACTTCGAAGCCGACCGTTAACACCTTGAAGATCCAGGACGCCACGGACTATGTGATATCTTACGCCTGGAAGATCTTTCACCCGGCCTCCCCTGATCAGCACGACACTGTGTTCTTGAAGATTGTGACCAATTCCAGGAATGTAAGAGATCACCTCAAACCCATTTGACAGTCTAACTTTAGCTACTTTCCTGAGAGCTGAATTCGGTTTTTTCGGAGTGGTTGTATAAACTCTAGTGCAAACACCTCGTCGCTGTGGACAAGAATTAAGTGCTGGCGATTTCGTTTGATTTCGTTGAACAACTCGCTCTTTCCGAATGAGTTGATTAATTGTAGGCATCTGCGCTCCTTAAGAAAATTGTGCGGCCAAAGTTTGTTAAATAGATCTGAACTTCAAAATGGGTCAAGTTTAAAAAATCAAAGCTGCTCATGATTGCGGTGTCGGCTGAGGTTGCATGATCATCCCTGGTAACATCTGTTCTGGGATCTCGTCGGATTCGTTGATAACCACTTTCCAACGTTTGTAAGTTGGTAAACCCGTGCCCGCAGGAATCAGCCGACCCATGATGATGTTCTCCTTCAAACCTCGCAATCCATCTTTTTTGGAGTTAATCGCTGCTTCAGTTAAAACCTTAGTCGTTTCTTGGAAAGAAGCGGCAGAGATCCAACTATCAGTGCTCAAAGAAACCTTGGTGATTCCTAACAACAGTGGCAACGTTACAGCGGGCTTTCCGCCTTCTTGAGTGACCCTTTTATTTTCCTCTGCAAACGAGTATTTCTCAACTTGCTCACCTGACAAGAATCGTGTGTCGCCCGCTTCGCTTATTTGAACTTTTCTAAGCATTTGCCTGACGATGACTTCGATATGCTTATCGTTGATTCCAACCCCTTGAAGTCGATAGACTTCTTGGATTTCATTCACCAAATAAAAAGCAAGAGCCTTCTCACCCAAAACAGCTAAAATATCATGGGGATTTGTTGGTCCGTCCATTAAAGGCTCACCGGCTTTAACGTATTCGCCTTCTCGAACCCCAACGTGTTTTCCTTTAGGAATTAAATATTCCCGTTGTTCACCCACGTCCGGAGTGATGACGACCCGCTGTTTGCCTTTCACGTCTTTGCCGAAAGTTACGAACCCGTCGATCTCTGAAATAATTGCGGATTCTTTTGGCTTTCGTGCTTCAAAAAGTTCGGCCACCCTTGGGAGACCACCCGTGATATCTCTTGTTTTCGAAGTTTCTCTATGGATTTTTGCGATCACATCTCCCGCGAAAACTTCTCCACCGTCTTGCACTAAAAGTTGAGCACCTACCGGGATCAAGTATCTAGCTGGAATATCGCGGCCAGGAAGGGTCCTAGGCTGACCAGAGCTGTCCACCAACATTACAGTTGGTTTAACATCTGTCTGTTTGCTTTCGATAATTACTTTTGTTGCAAAACCGGTGACCGAATCCACTTGCTCGGTCATGGTCACGCCTTCTTCAATGTCCTGAAACTGGATCGTTGAAGTCAGCTCAGCGATAATTGGATTCGAATATGGATCCCACTCGGCGACGACATCACCCTTGGCAACTTTTTCGCCCTCTTTGAAGTTTAAAATAGCACCATACGCCAGCTTAAACCGTTCTCGCTCTCGGCCAGCATCATCAATCACAATCGCTTCGCCATTCCTGTTCATTGTGGTCAACTTTCCCGATCGGTTTAAAACAAAATGAACATTATTTAATTTAACTTTTCCTTCGTATCTGGATGTATGGATCGATTGTTCTACCGCACGCGAAGCGGCTCCACCCAAATGGAAAGTCCTCATGGTCAGCTGAGTTCCGGGCTCTCCGATTGACTGTGCGGCGATAATCCCGACAGTCTCTCCCAAGTTAACTGTATTTCCACGAGATAAATCCCGCCCGTAACATTTTACGCAAACACCCCGATTGGTATTACATGTTAAAGCCGAGCGAATTTTAACTTTGTCCACGCCCAAATCATCAATTTTAATAACGTGGCCTTCACCAATTTCTTCATTAGCTTTAACTAAAACTTTTTGGGTATAGGGATCTAAAATATCCTCAAGCGCTGTCCGACCTAAAATTCGATCGCCCAGGGGCTGAATGATTTCGCCACCTTCAAAAAGCGGAGTGATCTCTAAACCGTCGTTTGTATGGCAATCGTATTCACTGACAATGACATCTTGTGCGACGTCTACAAGCCTACGAGTCAAGTATCCTGAATTTGCAGTTTTTAATGCCGTATCGGCCAAACCTTTTCGGGCTCCGTGAGTCGAGATAAAATATTGTAGAACGGTCAAGCCTTCTCGGAAATTGGCCGTGATCGGAGTTTCAATAATTTCTCCGGATGGTTTTGCCATCAAACCCCGCATCGCACCCAACTGCCTAATTTGGGAAGCGGATCCCCGCGCCCCAGAATCTGCCATAATAAAAATGGGATTGAAAGACGGACCGACGATCTCTTTTCCATCCACTTTGTAAGTTTGCTTTTCGATCTTGTTCATCATTTCTTTGGCGACGCGATCTGAAGTTTGAGCCCAAATATCCACGACTTTATTATATCGCTCTCCATCAGTAATCAAACCTTCGTCGTACTGTTGCTGAATTTCGGCTACTTGCTTTTCCGCTTCTGCGATCATCTTAGTTTTTGATTCAGGGATCACCATGTTGTCGATACAAATCGAAAGGCCCGCCAAAGTAGAAAACTTAAAACCAAGTTCCATGATTTTATCGGCTAGAATACAGGTTGCTTTTCCACCGGCTAAACGAAACGTTTTGTCGATCAGATTGGCAATTTGCTTTTTGGTCATAAGAACATTGATCTCTTCAAATGGAACTTCCAAGGGAACGACGTCGCTGAGGATCGTTCGCCCAACGGAAGTCTCGCGAAGCTTTCCAGCGATGCGCACGCGACAAGCAGCTTGAAGATCAACAACTCCGTGTTCATACGCGTATTGAACTTCTTCAACTGAACTGAAGGTTCTTCCACTGCCTTTAGCGGCTGGTTTAATTCTGGTCATCCAGTAAAGTCCCAAGACGATATCTTGTGATGGGTTGATTATTGGCTTTCCGTGTGCCGGACTTAAAATATTATTCGTGCTCATCATTAGTACTCGGGCTTCTACCTGGGCTTCAATTGACAGAGGAATGTGGACAGCCATCTGATCACCGTCAAAATCCGCATTGAAGGCAGTACAAACCAAAGGGTGCAGCTGAATCGCTTTTCCTTCGTGAAGTACTGGCTCGAAAGCTTGAATCCCCAAACGATGAAGGGTGGGTGCTCGGTTTAGTAAAACTGGATGTTCTTTAACGACTTCCGAAAGAATGTCCCAGACCTCGACGGTCTCTTGATCTACTAATTTTTTTGCCTGTTTAATTGTTGTCGCAAAACCCTTCTCTTCAAGTTTATTGTAAACAAACGGCTTAAATAGTTCGAGAGCCATTTTCTTTGGCAATCCACATTGGTGAAGCTTTAGCGTTGGCCCCACAACAATCACCGACCGGCCCGAGTAATCGACCCGTTTTCCTAAAAGATTTTGTCGGAAGCGGCCTTGCTTCCCTTTCAGCATATCACTGAGTGACCTGAGTGGCCTTTTATTTGGTCCAGTAAAAGTTTTACCTCGACGACCGTTATCTAAAAGCGCATCAACAGCTTCTTGCAACATACGCTTTTCGTTTCGAATAATAATTTCTGGTGCATTTAGCTCTTGCAATCGCTTCAGTCGATTATTTCGGTTGATCACTCGACGATAAAGATCATTCAGATCCGAGGTCGCAAAGCGGCCTCCGTCCAAAGGAACCAATGGACGCAAATCAGGCGGCAAAACCGGCAATGCCTGAATCATCATCCACTCGGGGCGATTGGTTGAGTTTTTAAAGCTTTCTACAACTTTTAGGCGTTTTGTTAGTTTTTTAAGTTGAGCTTCTGACTTGGTTTCTTTGATCTCAATTCTCAGTTTTCTAGACAGGTATTCCGTATCAATTTTTCGAAGCATTTCAAGAACGGCTTCTCCGCCCATCCCAGCTTTAAAATTGGGACCGAAATCGTTCAAAGCCGCCTGATATGCGTCTTCCGTTAAAATTTGCGCGTCTAACAACGTGGTTTCCATCGGATCGATAACGACGTAGGCTTCGCAATAAAGAACTTTTTCAACTTCTTTCAAAGACAAGTTTAAGATGTTTCCAATACGACTAGGTAATGATCTTAAAAACCAAATGTGGGCCACTGGACTTGAAAGTTCGATGTGCCCAAGGCGCTCTCGACGAACTTTGGACTGAGTCACTTCGACGCCGCACTTTTCGCAAATGACACCGCGATACTTCATCCGCTTATATTTTCCACAAAGACATTCATAATCTTTGATAGGTCCAAAGATTTTTGCACAAAACAAACCATCACGTTCTGGCTTAAAAGTTCTGTAGTTAATGGTCTCTGGTTTTTTAACTTCACCATAAGACCATTCTCGAATCATTTCAGGTGACGCTAAAGAAACCCGAACTGAGTCAAACGAAAGTGGATCTTTTGGCTTATCAAAAAAATTTAATAAATCTCTCAAATGGCAACTCCTTTAAATTCTACTGGTTTAGTGGGCGTGGTCCTTTAACGGTGCGACTTCTATGGGTCCTTCACCGTCAGTCAAATCTTGATCGTCGGTTAAAATATCAGATTCGACGAGTTCAACATTTAAAGCTAAACTCTGAAGTTCCTTGACCAAAACGTTAAACGATTCCGGCAATCCGGGCTCCAAAATATTTTCGCCTTTTACAATACTCTCGTACATTCTTGTTCTTCCGGCAACGTCATCTGACTTAACCGTTAAAAACTCCTGTAACGAGTAAGCTGCACCATAAGCTTCAATCGCCCAGACTTCCATTTCTCCAAGACGCTGTCCTCCGAATTGAGCTTTTCCACCCAAAGGCTGCTGAGAGACCAACGAATAAGGACCAATCGACCTAGCGTGAATCTTTTCTTCCACCAGGTGATGTAGTTTCAACATATACATAATTCCGACCGTCACTGGATTTTGAAACGGCAAACCAGTTCGTCCGTCAAACAAAATGGATTGCCCAGAAGGTGAAAGTAAAGTCATCTTCAATAAGTCTTTAACATCTGATTCCTTGGCGCCGTCAAAAACAGGAGTCGCGACGTGAATTCCATGCTTCATCGTTTCCACGATTCTCTTTAATGAAGTCACCGTCGCCGTTTCAACTTTTTGGGAAATATCCGAGTCTTGGAACATGCCTTTGAGTTCTTTGCGGACCTGATCAGTATTCCAATTCTCCAAATAGGAAGAGATTTGTTTTCCCAAATTATGGGCTGCCCAACCTAAATGGACCTCCAAAATTTGCCCGATATTCATCCGAGATGGAACCCCTAATGGGTTCAGGACCATGTCTACTGGAGTTCCGTCTGCTAAATAAGGCATATCTTCGACTGGCAAAACTTTAGAGACCACACCCTTGTTACCATGGCGGCCGGCAAACTTATCACCAACTTGAAGCTTTCGCTTAATGGCAACGTAGACCTTCACCATTTTAATCACGCCCGGCGGTAGTTCATCACCTTTTTTAAGCCGGTCAATTTTTTCGTTAAAGACTAATTTGACGGCCTCAAGTTGATTTCTTGAGCCATCTAAAATTTTCGTCACTTGGTATTCAAGCTCTTGCTCCAGCGGAATGTACGTCAATAATTCAAATGGAATCGTTTCTAATTCTGCCGAAGAAATTTCCTGGCCCTTTGAAAGAAGCTTCTGACTGCCGTCTTCGTTGAGCAAAACTCCCGTAGTTTTTTTACCTACCAAAATTTCTTTTAATTTTCCGATCGAGTTATTTTTAATAACGTTTTGTTCGACAGAAAGATCTTTCTCTAGTTTTTTTCTTTTCTCTTCCAGGATGATCAAAAGCCGCTCGTCCCGATCAATCCCTTCGCGTGAGTAGACTTGCGCATCGATAACTGTTCCGTAAACACCAGACGGCGCGCGAAGCGAAGTATCACGAACGTCACCCGCTTTTTCGCCAAAAATGGCTCGTAAAAGTTTTTCCTCAGGAGAAAGTTGGGTCTCGCCTTTTGGAGTGACTTTACCGACCAAAATTGTTCCAGGTCGAACATCGGCTCCGATACGAATAATTCCAGAAGAATCTAAATCTTTAAGTGCTTCTTCTCCGACGTTGGCGATGTCTCGACTGATTTCTTCTTTACCCAATTTTGTATCTCGAGCGACACATTCAAATTCTTCGATATGAATTGAAGTGTACGTGTCATCTTTCAAGAGCCTTTCGCTAATTAATATCGAATCCTCAAAGTTATACCCTTGCCAAGGAGTGAACGCGACAAGCACGTTTTGACCTAAAGCCAACTCTCCTAATTCAGTCGAAGGACCGTCGGCAACGATATCACCTTTTTTGATCTTTTCGCCAAGTTTTACCAAAGGCTTGTGATTGAAACACGTGTTCTGATTTGTTCTCTGAAATTTAATCAGATTGTAGATATCGACGTTGGCACCAAGTTCTCCTCCACGAGCTAGGCGGCGAATCACAATTCTAGATGCGTCGAGTTCTTCAACGATTCCATCATTTAAAGCAACCACAGAAGTTCCCGAATCGCGCGCAACTAGTCTTTCGACACCAGTGCCGACAAGCGGAGCTCGGGATCTTAACAACGGCACAGCTTGCCGTTGCATATTCGAACCCATCAAGGCCCGATTCGCATCATCATGCTCTAGAAATGGAATCAAACTGGCAGCAATGGAAACTAGCTGACTGGGGGAAACGTCCATCAACGAAACTTTGTCTTTGTCGACGATTTCGTATTCGCCATTAACCCTAACGGTGACGCTACTTTGGCTAATTTCCTTTTGTCCCATGACGTCTCTGGAGGCCTGAGCGATATGATGCCCGGATTCTTCCAATGCAGACATGTAAGTAATGTCAGAAGAAATTTTACCCTCAACCACTTTGCGATAAGGAGTTTCGATAAACCCGTAGTGGTTAATTCGAGCATACGTCGCTAACGACGCAATCAATCCAATATTTGGCCCCTCGGGAGTTTCAATTGGACAAATTCGACCGTAATGAGTGGGATGAACGTCGCGCACTTCAAAGCCCGCACGATCCCTAGTTAGTCCACCGGGCCCCAACGCCGACAATCGCCGTTTGTGGGTAATTTCCGAAAGAGGATTTGTTTGATCCATAAATTGAGACAATTGGGATGAACCGAAAAATTCTTTTACGATGGCATTAACAGGTTTAGCGTTCACCAAATCGTGAGGCATCATCGTGTCTAATTCTTGTAAGCTCATTCTCTCTTTTATGGCGCGTTCCATTCTTAGAAGACCCAATCGATACTGATTCTCCAAAAGTTCACCAACTGATCGAACACGTCGATTTCCCAAGTGATCGATATCATCAACTAGGCCTTTGCCATTTTTAAGATCGATCAAAGTTTTAATGGTCGAGAGAATATCTTTATTCGTCAAAACCCTGTGCTCTGGAGGACACTCTTCCATCGAAATATTAAATCGGTGGTTAATCTTAATACGACCCACTTCGGAAAGGTCATAAGTTTCAGGATCAAAGAAAAGTCGGCTAAAGAAAATAGTTGCCGCTTCTAAAGTCGGAGGCTCGCCAGGTCGCAAATGCTGGTAAATTTTAATTAGAGCTTCTTCTTTGCTGTTCAGTTTATCGACCAGTAAAGTGTTTCGCAAATAAGGACCTACGGTTAATCCATCAAAAAATATCAGATGAAATCGCGTGATTCCAAGCTCGATCGCTTTAAGAATACTATTTTTATCTAGCTCTTCGTTGGCATCGGCGATGATTTCTCCGGTCTCCTCGTCGATCAAAGGTTTCGCCAATACTTTTCCAGCCAAATCTTCAGGAGTTACTTCAATTTCTTTTAAATTCAATTGCTGGATTTTTTTAACCACCGCTCGGGTAATCCTTCGGCCCGCCTTAACTAGCACTTCGCCAGTTTTAGGATCCAAAATATCAGCGACGGACCTTTGTCCGTTCATTCGTTCGATATCCAGTTTCCGGAAAATTTTCTTTCCGCGAATATTAATTTCATCCAGATCGTAAAAATATTCCAGCAGCTGCTCGGTGGTGTAACCCATAGCCTTTAGCAAAATTGTAACTGGGAATTTTCGACGACGATCGATGCGAACGTGGATAAGGTCTTTTTGATCAAATTCCGAATCTAACCACGACCCCCGGTAAGGAATCACTCGAGCCGAGTAAATAAGCTTACCTGAGGTGTTATTCTTGCCCCCGTCGTGATCAAAAAATACGCCAGGAGATCTGTGCAGCTGAGAAACTACAACACGTTCGGTTCCATTGATGACGAATGAACCGTTGGTTGTCATCAATGGAATTTCACCCAAATATACTTCTTGTTCTTTTACGTCACGGATGGATTTTGCTTCTGTCTGCTCGTCAATTGCGAAAACTATAAGGCGAAGAGTGACCTTAACTGGCGCTGCGTAAGTCATCCCACGTTGGCGACACTCATCCACATCATATTTCGCAGGCTCAAGCGAATATGAAACAAACTCTAAACTTGCGGTTTGTTTGTTATCCACAATTGGGAACACGGATTTGAAAACAGCTTGCAAACCAACGTCGGTTCGCTTGTCAGGATCCACATTTTTTTGCAAAAAAATCTCGTAAGACTTTTTTTGAAGTTCTATCAAGTTTGGAATATCGATAATTTGTTTGTTTTTAGAAAAAGTTTTTCGAATTCTTAGATTTGAGGCGACGACGTTGGAACTCGACTCAATCATGTCAGGTGAACCCACATGAACTCCTTTGGCTATTTTTAAGCGTAATTAAAATCATTAAATCTCGGTTTTTAAATCTTGGCCATTTCGATGGCCGAACGCGATTTTTTGAGAGGAGGATCTCGAAACCCCACAAAGGACGTTAAGATTCTTACAAATCTCCTGAAAAATCAAGGAGCATTTAAAAAATCTAAGAATTAATAAAAGTCTTTTTTTGAGAATAGATGGAAATCATTGCGGGCCCCAATATGGAACCCACATTTTTCAACACTCTGTTTTTACTTAATTTCGACTTTTGCGCCGGCTTTTTCCAAAACGTCTTTCATTTTAGCAGCGTCTTCTTTAGTTACGCCTTCCTTAACTGCTTTTGGCGCGCTCTCAACAAGTCCTTTTGCTTCAGCCAAACCTAGGCCGGTCAAAGCACGAACTTCTTTGATGACGTTAATTTTATTTGCTCCCGCTTCTTTAAGAATAACATCAAATGCTGTTTTCTCTTCAACAGGTGCTCCACCTTCTCCAGCTCCGCCAGCTGCAGCTACGGCTACTGGTGCCGCGGCTGAAACACCCCACTTGTCTTCCAAAAGCTTCACCAGCTCGGCGATTTCAAGTACGGTTTTTTTTGATAATTCTTCTACTAATTGCTCGTTACTCAATGACATAAATGTCTCCTTTTTTATTAATTAATTAGTTTATTCTTTTTTCGCAGCCAATACGCGCACTAGACATGCTGGCACTTCTTTTAGTGTTCTAGCCAGCTTAGTTCCAGGAGCCTGTAAAACACCTAAAAACTGACCCCTTAACACATCTTTTGAAGGTAAAGTGGCCAAGTACTGAATTTTTGCAGCATCAAGAAGTTTCCCATCCATCACTCCAGTTTTTAGCTGAAGAAGCTCAACGTCTTTTGCAAAAAGAGCTAGAACTTTTGCCGATGCGGACACGTCACCATAAGCGAAAATCATCGCATTGGTTCCTTTGAAAGCTCCAGAAATAGCAACTTCGGCTTCAGGAAACCCTTTCAGGGCTCGCTTCGCCAAAGTATTTCTTACTACTTTCATCTCTGCATCTAGTGGGAACAGCTTTTTCCTAAAGTCCGTCACTTGACTGACTTTCATCCCCTTGAAATCGATCAAAAAAGTAGCTTTAGACTTTTTGAACTTTTCGGTGAGGTTCTGCACTTCTTGCTCTTTGCGAGCACGGGTCATAAACATTAGTGATCCTCCTTTCCTTTCTGCGAACCCATTCATGGGGCTCGAAATGTGTCAGCAATAGACCAGATCAGGATAGTAGGATTACTTTCACTGTCTCGGCCGGCTTTTGGGGGGACCCAAAAATTATTTGGATCTCGTTGATCCAAACCGACTGTCTATGACGGTTAAAAAACGTTACTTACTAAATTAAACGGATTCCGAGACAATTTCGCTGGTTTCAATTTTAAAACCAGGGCCCATCGTCGAAGATACCGCAATCGATCTTAAATAAATTCCTTTGGCAGCAGTCGGTTTGGATTTCACAATCGCTCCCATCAGAGCTAAAAAATTTTCTTTCAGTTTTTGTTCACCCATCGATTTTTTGCCAATCATTGCATGAACTATTCCGGCCTTATCGATCCGGTAATCCAATTTTCCCTTTTTCTCGGCAGACACAGCCTCCCCAACGTTCATCGTAACAGTCCCTACTTTAGGATTGGGCATTAGACCTCTTGGACCTAAAATTTTTGCGACTTTTGACACCGTAGCCATCATGTCAGGAGTTGCAATGGCTTTATCAAATTCCAGCCAACCCTCATTAATTTTTTGGACTAAATCGTCAGCACCTACGAAATCAGCGCCAGCGTTTTTGGCTTCTTGCTCTTTTGGACCTTTAGCAAAAACAACGACTCGCACTTGCTTGCCTAGACCGTTGGGCAATGCAATCGCACCACGGACTTGCTGATCACCCTGTTTTGGGTCAACTCCAAGACGAACTGCTACATCGATAGACTCATCAAATTTAGCATTTGCTGCGGTAACGGCCAAGTTTATAGCCTGGTCTACCGTCTGCTTCTTTCCCAAATCTAAGGGCTCAATTAATTTTTTATATCTTTTTCCGGTCATTTTTCACCTCAATGCTTCTTTCATGCGTTCTCTCGAAACTTAATCCTGGATTTCCAAACCCATACTTCTTGCAGAACCCACTACTTGAGAAGCTGCCGATTCTACCTTCATACAATTAAGGTCAGGCAATTTAGTCTGAGCAATTTTATTAACGTCTGCCATTTTAACTTTTCCGACTTTATCTTTTTGTGGCATCTTGGATCCGCTCTCAATCTTTGCGGCTTTTTTAAGCAGGGAAGAAACTGGCGGAGTCTTTGTTATAAATGTAAACGATCTGTCCTGGAAAACGGTAATAATAATCGGAACAATAGAGTCTCCAAGACTTTGGGTTCGCGCATTGAACTGCTTGCAAAATTCCATAATGTTAACACCATGTTGACCAAGGGCAGGTCCTACTGGAGGCGCAGGATTTGCCTTCCCAGCTGGAATTTGCAATTTGATCATACCGGTTACTTTTTTTGCCATAAATCTAAGCTCCTATCCGTTCGGTTCCCAATAAATTAACTTTTTTCGACTTGTACAAAATCAAGCTCAACTGGAGTTGGTCGTCCAAAAATAGAGACCAACACTTTTACTTTTCCTTTTTCTTCGTTGATGTCTTCAACAGTTCCATTAAAATTGCTGAACGGACCATCAACTACCGTTACTTGCTCGCCGTGAGCAAACTTTATTTTCACGCGAGGTTTCTCTGCACCCAGCGCCATTTGCTGAGTCACTCGCAAAACTTCGGCTTCGGGCACTTCTGGCGGACGAGTTTTGGTTCCACCGACAAAGTTTCCAACTTTCGAAGTTTGCTTTACTAAATGCCAAGTCTCGTCGGTTAAAACCATTTGGATGAACATATAACCAGGGAAAAACTTTTTTGACTTGGTCTGCTTTTGGCCTTTAATCAGCTGAACTACGTTTTCTGCGGGGATTAAAATATCTCCGAAAAACTTCTCCATTTTTGCATGTTTGATTTTCTCTTCGATCGAGGCCTTTGCCGTGGCCTCTGAGCCCGTCTGAACATTGAGGATATACCATTTTTTTTCCATAATGACGCCTTACTTAATCAAGTAGTTGAGGACATATCCAGACACAAAATCAAAGCTTGTAACGATCACACTTGAAATTAAAACCATAATACAAACGGACACTGTCATCGCGACCATGTCTTTCCGGGTAGGCCACACAACTTTCTTAATTTCGTTAACGACTTCCTCAGCCCAAATTAAAACTTTGGAGTTGAATTGAAGAGCTAAAAACAATCCAAGACCGATAGCCACAGGAAGCCCGTGTCGAACCAAGTCGGAATCGGACAATCGGGCTACAACACCAAAAGCTCCGGCAAAAGAAAGAATCACAAAATGCACTGCTAAACCTAAAACGATTCCAGCAACTGCAAAGCTAAGGGTCAAAATTTTTGAATTTGATTTTTCCATAAATGTTTTTTTTCGTAAATGTAAGGCACTAGTTAGTTTCAGTTATTAGTTTCAGTTATTATTTTTTGTTAGGTTGATTTCTGTAAAACAAATCGCAGTAAATAACAAATAGAATTATTTTTGGCAGGGCCGGTGGGATTCGAACCCACAACCTAAGGATTTGGAGTCCTTCGCTCTACCGTTAGAGCTACAACCCTATTTTGAAGGGCCCGCTTGTTTCGCAAGTGGCCCTGTTTTCAAGAACAAAATCTATTCGATAATTTCAACAACAACGCCTGCACCGACAGTTCTTCCGCCTTCACGAATTGCGAAGCGAAGCTCTTTTTCCATCGCAATAGGGCAGATCAGCTCGATACTCACTTCGACTCGATCACCCGGCATAACCATCTCGGTACCCTGCTTCAAGGTAACAACACCGGTAACGTCTGTCGTTCTAAAGTAGAATTGCGGTCTGTACCCGTTAAAGAATGGGGTATGGCGGCCACCCTCTTCTTTTGTGAGAATGTAGGCTTCAGCTTTAAATTTTCTATGAGGTTTTACTGTTCCGGGCTTGGCTAGAACTTGGCCACGCTCGACGTCTTCTTTTTTAGTCCCACGCAAAAGAACTCCACAGTTATCCCCAGCCTGTCCTTCGTCCAACAGCTTTCGGAACATTTCGATTCCAGTAACTACGGTTTTTTGAGTTGGCTTAATACCAATGATTTCAACTTCCTCGTTCACTTTCACGATTCCTCTTTCAACCCGACCAGTCACAACTGTACCGCGACCAGAAATAGAGAAGACGTCTTCGATAGGCATTAAGAAAGTTTTTTCCACTGCACGAATAGGTGTTGGGATATACTTGTCGACTTCGTCCATAAGACGCTTAATTGATTGAACACCTAAATCTGAAGGATCCCCCTCAAGTGCTTTAAGGGCGGAACCTTTCACAATTGGAATCACATCGCCAGGAAATTCATATTTAGAAAGAAGTTCCCTAATCTCAAGTTCGACTAGATCTAGCAATTCTTTGTCATCAACCATGTCGACTTTATTCATGAAAACGACCAGAGCGGGAACTCCCACTTGGCGCGCCAAAAGAATGTGTTCTCGAGTTTGTGGCATAGGACCGTCAGCAGCTGAAACCACCAAAATCGCTCCGTCCATCTGAGCCGCACCCGTGATCATATTCTTCACATAATCGGCATGTCCCGGACAATCCACGTGAGCATAATGGCGTTTATCAGTTTCGTATTCAACGTGAGACGTGGAGATGGTGATACCACGCTCTTTTTCTTCGGGCGCCTTGTCGATTTGGTCATAGGCCATTGCTTTAGTCTTGCCCTCTTTCGCCAAACACGTTGTGATTGCAGCTGTTAGCGTAGTTTTTCCATGATCTACGTGACCGATTGTACCAATATTCACGTGGGGTTTCGAACGATTAAACTTCTCTTTTGCCATCTTTCCTCCTCAGTATTTGAGTTTTTAATTTTTAATTTCCAAACAAACAGTTTTTTCCAAACAACTATTTACGTCCCAATTGAAATTAAGATCAAGGAGTGATCCAACGAATCTAAAAAAAGATTTTGGAGCCCATAGCCGGAGCCGAACCGGCGACCTCACCCTTACCAAGGGTGCGCTCTACCACTGAGCTACATGGGCACGGGCTAAGAACCTGGTTTAGACCTGCTTCACACTTCAATCACATTCAATCACACTCAAACATTTTTCAAATTTAATGGAGCGGGAGACGGGTCTCGAACCCGCAACCCTCAGCTTGGAAGGCTGATACTCTAGCCAATTGAGCTACTCCCGCAATCTACTAAATTCAAAAAACCATTCCTTTCCGACAACGTTTGGTGGAGAGAGAAGGATTCGAACCTTCGTAGGCGTGAGCCAGCAGATTTACAGTCTGCCCCCTTTAGCCACTCGGGCATCTCTCCACAATTTGGAGCTGGCTATGGGACTTGAACCCGCAACCTGCTGATTACAAATCAGCTGCTCTACCAATTGAGCTAAGCCAGCTCATACTTTTTTTGATTGGAAACAAAAAAAATTAAGATTCCAAATTTTTCGAAAAGCAATCGTTTTGTTCTAGGGAAATTATTATTTTCTGTCAAAGAAATAAGATTACAAAAAATGCTGATGGATTTTTTAAAAAAAGTTTTTTTCTTAAACCGCGAGCTAACCCAGTTGTCGAATAGTTTCGATCAATGCCATCCCTGCCGCCACCGACGCATTGTAACTGGCTCCCGCAGAGGCTTGTGGAATTTGGGCCAGCTCATCACAAAGATTTTCGGAAGTTTTTCTTAGACCTTTTTCCTCGGAGCCGATCATCCATGCCAGCTTGGCTGGGTACTTGAACTGAAAAATATTTTTTTTGCTCAATGCAGATAAACCGAAAATCCAGTAATCATTTTTCTTTAACTCTTCTACTCGATCGGCAAAACTGGTCACAAATTCGACGGGCACGTGTTCGGCGCCACCACTGGCGACTTTGTGGGCCGCTGGGGTTAATTTTGCTGAGTGATTTTCTGGACATATAATGGCGTCAACCCCGATCAACCAAGCCGTTCTTAGAATGGCGCCCAAGTTGTGCGGGTCTTCTAAACCATCTAGAAAAACGATGATCGATTTGTCTTTTTCAAAAATTTTTCCCCAATCGGCGACCGGCCGATTGCGCACCGTCAAAATCGAACCTTGGTGACTGGTGGTAATTTGATCCAACTGATTCGCTTTTTGAGGCTTGGTTTTTTCTTTTAGGCGCGGAAATTTCTGAAAAAGAGTTTTATATTCGGAGTTATTGACCAGATCATCGCGCACAAAAAATTGCTCGATTTGCAAGTCCGGGTGACTAAGAGCCTCATGGACCGCGTGGGTCCCGACGATGATCCTTAGAGCTTTGACGGCTGCGGTTGGCCCGCGTCCGACAGGTTTATTTCGATTCATTCAATAACCTTCTTTTGCACCTTTAAACTATTTTTTCGTAAAAATAGCTAACGAGAAATCCAAAGCAGCTTGCCTGGGAGACGGCGCCGAAATAATAGGCCTGCCAACCACGATAGCAGAAGCGCCATTCCTGATGGCTTCCTGCGGCGTAGTGACCCGCTTTTGGTCGTCGTTTGATTGCAATGAAAATCGAATTCCCGGAGTGACTAAAAATAAATCTTCGCTTTTCAGTGCTTCCAATTCATTGGGGGAACAAACTATTCCGTGCAGTCCTGCGGCTTTGACATCGGCGGCCAATGCGACCACCTGTTGGGTGATGTCCATTTTCATCAAATTTGTGGGCAGATTTGTCGCATCAAAACTTGTTAAAAGGGTCACGCAAAGTATTTTAAAGGGCCTTATTTGATTCAAATTTTTTTCTAATTCAGCCAATTGAATAAGGGCCTGCGGACCTACCATTGCGTGCACAGTAACCAGACTTGCCCCAAGCTCAAATGCGGATCGCACATTGGCAACAGTGACCGACGGAATATCAAAATATTTAGCATCAAAAAAAAGAGGCGCCAGATTTGCAATTTTTTTGAAAACGGACGGCCCAAATAGATTTAAAGCTCGCGGGCCTAGCTTAAAGGAACCAACGACATCGGCCAGATCATGGGCCAAGTCGACGAGTGTTTTCTCATCCTCTAAATCCATCGCTACGATCAAAGGATTTTTTAACAGCGATGTTTTCATCGAGATGCCAAAGCATTGAGTTGGCCAAGAATTTCACTAAGTGCATTTTCGGGGCTGACCTTGGTGACCTGTTTGGTGGCGCGATCGACAATTTCAATTTCTTTTTTGTCAAAACCTTTTCGGCCCAAAACGACCCTGATCGGAAAACCTAACAAATCGGCATCTTTGAATTTCACCCCGGGGCGCTCGTCGCGATTATCCACTAAAACATCAATTCCGCTTTTCTCGAGTTGACCTTCCAACCGATCAGAATATTCAACAAGCTCTGAATCGCCTGAGTCTAGCAAGCAAATATGAACTGCAAAGGGGGAAATTTCCATTGGCCAAATCATTCCATCAGCGTCGTGGAATTGCTCTATACAAGCCTGTACAGTCCTGGAAACTCCGATTCCATAACATCCCATTTCGATTGGTTGCGATTTTCCTAACGAATCCAAAAAATTGACGCCCATTTTTTGCGAATATTTTGTACCTAAATAAAAAACGTGACCCAATTCGATTCCACGAAAAGCTTGAAGCTTTCCTGATGAATTGGTGGGATCGAGATCACCGGCTTTGGCGATTCTAAGGTCGGCGACTTGGGTGGGTTCGAAATCTCGTGGATGGTTGACGTTTTTGAAATGAAAACCTTCTTTGTTGGCACCCACAATATAATTTGAGAGCGGTTCAATGCCGCTATCCATGTAGATTGCCATCGGCTTTTTCAGCTGAACTGGGCCGCAAGATCCCGGCGGGCTGCCGGTGGCCGCATTGACTTCGTCATCGGTTAAAAATAACGGGGGATCGCTAAGACTTAAAAGATTTTTCAGTTTAATCGGATTTACTTCGTCGTTTCCCCTGAGCAGGACACAAAACTGAGTTCCGTTCGGATGCGCATAAAAAAGACTTTTGACTAATGATTTCGCCGGCACGCCCGTAAACTTCTGCAAATCCGCAATGGTCTTCTGGCCAGGGGTTGCGAAAGTTTCAAGTTGTTGTAGGGGCTGATTGGATTTTTCAACTGGTTCAAAATCCATTGCAGGACAGATTTCAACGTTGGCTGCAAAAGTCGACGAATCACTGACCAATAAAGAATCTTCTCCGGCCTGCGCAAGCAACTGAAATTCGTGTGTCTGACTGCCGCCAATATTACCAGCATCTGCCTGAACAATTCGAAAGTTCAATTTTAAACGACCAAAAATCGAAATATACGCTTGATACATTTTTTCGTAAGTAAGCAGCGCCGACTTTTGATCAATATCAAAGCTGTAGGCATCGTTCATGATGAATTCTCGGCCTCTCATCAGCCCGAAGCGCGGTCTAATTTCATCCCGGTATTTGGTTTGAATCTGATACAGATTGCGGGGCAAATCGCGGTACGATTTTATTTCGTTGCGGACATAGTCGCAGACGGCTTCTTCGTGCGTGGCGCCCAAACAAAAACCCTGGTTGTTTCGGTTTTTGAATTTCAGCAGGCCCGCACCCATTTCTATCCAACGATTGGTTTCCTCCCAAAGTTCCTGCGGCTGCACCATGGGCATTAAAATTTCAGAGGCTCCCCGAGAGTTGAGTTCTTCACGGATAATCTTTTCAAATTTTCGCAAAGCTCGGACCATGACGTGTCCGTAACTGTAAATTCCAGGAGCTAATTTTTTTATCAGACCGCCGCGAATTAATAATTTATGGCTTGTGATTTCCGCATCTGCTGGGGCTTCTTTCAGCGTAAAAATATGAGCCAGAGACCATTTCATTTTGAATCCTTGTTCGTGTGTTCATCGTTTCGACCGGACTCGATCCCAAAGACTTTCATTTTTCGATGTAAGTAGCTTCTTTCCAGGCCGATGACTTCGGCGGTTCTAGAAATATTACCTGCGTTTTCGGAAATCTTTTTGACCAGATATTCTTTTTCGAATTGGGCTCGGGCTTCGCGAAAACTGGGAAGCTCTAATTTTTCATCGCCGGAAGCTTGGTTCTCGTCAGACAAACCCGCAAATTTCAGATCGTGAAGATCCACAAACTCTGAAGGAGTTAAAATATAAACCCGTTCGATAAAGTTTTTAAGTTCCAAAACGTTTCCAGGCCAAGAATGGATTTTCATGCGTTCGACCGCACGCTGGGAAAATTCTTTTTTCTCGAAGCCCCCTAGTTTGGCGGTCATATCAGAAAAATGCAGGACTAAACCTGGAATATCGTCAGCGTGCTCGCGAAGAGACGGAATTCTTAGGGTATCTGTTTGTAGCGCCGTAAAAAGCGGACTTTCTTCCAAATTTTTTGAGCTTGCGCAAACCAATCTGACGTCTGCGTCTAACAATTGCGCGGAACCAGCCCGGTGAAATTTCATTTCCTGCATTAGCTTTTGAAGCCTTTGTTGGATTTTTACACTGAGCTCGGCGACGTCATTGATGAACAGCGTGCCACCTTCTGCCATTTCTACTTTTCCCCGCTGGTCTTCTTTCAAGTGCGGGAAATACCCCTTCTGTGCGCCGAACAATTCGACTTCCAGAAGACTCTCGGGAACTTGGTTAGTAGTGACTTCGACAAAACTGCGTCCGGCACGATGACTCATATAGTGAATATTTAGGGCTGCCAGTTCTTTCCCGACCCCGGAAGCTCCCAATAGGAAAAGGGCATTGTTCGAGGCCGCATATTGGGCCAATGATTCTTTCAGATTCCGTAGCGGTTTTGATTCTCCGATAAAGGCGATATTTTTTCGGAATTTGGTCAATAGATTTTCTTTTTCAGATTTTTCTTGTTGGAGATTCAGAATGTTAGTGATGGTGATTAGGATTTTGTCCATCGAGAGTGGCTTTTCGATAAAATCCCACGCACCTAGCTTTGTAGCTTTGACCGCGGTTTCGATGGTCCCGTGACCAGAAATCATCACAAATTCTAAATTCGAAAATTTTTTTCGCGCGCTAGTCAGGACCTCGATCCCATCTAGGCTTCCGGGCATCCAAATGTCCAAAAAAACGATTTGCGGGCGAAATTTTTCAAGGGCGACAAATCCAGAATCGGCATCTGCTGCGGTCATCACTTCGTAGCCTTCATCGCGCAATGTGGCCGATAAAACCTCGCGAATCGGAAGTTCATCATCAATAATCAAAATTTTATTTTTCATAAGACTTTTCCTTTAGGTGTTTTACAATTTACCAGTTCGATCGGCTGGATTCCAAGCATCAACCTCATTGACAGGAAGCTCAATGAGCATTTTCGTCCCCGCAGGTTCATTACCCAACGCCCGGATAAACCCACCATGATCCTCGATGATCCGCTTTACAATGGCCAATCCTAGGCCTGTGCCAGAAGTCTTGGTGGTGTAGTAGGGTTCAAAAACTCGGTTTCGTTGTTCTTGAGGTATCCCCGATCCCAAATCGGAAACAGAAAGTCTTAAGATATGAGTCCTTGGATCGAATCGGGTGCAAAGGTCGACCCGCGGGTTTTCTTGGTTTTCGGAAGCCGCGACCGAATTATCAATCAGATTGGTAAGCACCCTGCGGATTTGATCGGGATCAAATTTAAACTCGGGTAAATCTGGGTCTAGTTCCGTAACAAAATTGATCTCGGGATGTGCAGAGATAAAAATCTGGGCGGCTTCTTGGATGACCTGGTTGATGGATCCCACTTGCAGTTTAGCTTGGGGCAAGCGAGCGAACTGGCTAAATTCATTGACCAAGTTTTTTAAGTCTTCGGTCTGCTGAATGATCATTCGGGTGCAATCTAAAAACGCAGGGTCCAATATCTGAGCCCCGAATTTTCTCTGTAATCTTTCCGCGGAGAGTTTAATTGGGGTTAAAGGGTTTTTAATTTCGTGTGCGATCCGGCGGGCCACTTCAGTCCACGCAGCCGATCGCTGCGCGCTGACCAACGCCGACATATCGTCGAAAACAACAATTTGCCCGATTTCTTCACCTTTCTCGTTTCGCAAAATTGAAAGTTTCATTTGCAAAGGCAAGGACTCGCCCTGAACATTTACTTTCAATTCTTTTTGGATGCTTTGAATTTGGTGATCGTTCATCGTTTTCAAAAGCTGAAAGAAGGTTCGAAAATATTCCAAAGTTAAAAGTTCGCGAACCGGCCTTCCGACGAACAACGCTGGGTCTAGCTTCAAAAGGTGACCGGCATGGCGATTAATTGTGGTGATATGCCCAGACTTATCCACTGAAATAACTCCAGCGCTAACGCTTTCCAAAATAATTTCGATGTAGCGCGTGTGCTGATCTAAGTCTTGCAATGTCTGTTTCAAATTTTCGTTGGCTTCGCGAACTTCACGTTCGGATTTCGAAAGGTAGACGGTCATTTGATTGAAAGAATCCACCAAATGAGTGATTTCCTCGCTGCCGGATTCAATCAACAGCGGGCTATAGTCACCGCCGGCAATACGCTTTGTTGCCCTTCCCAATTGGACCAGCGACGTAGAAAGCTGTTTGGCCAAGTAAAAGCCAAACCATGTCGCTGCCAAAAGAATCATTAGGGTCATTAAAAATAAGATAATTAAATAAATCGATTTCAAAGGATATTCTAACGTATTGAGGTCGCTAAATTCTTTGTACGCTTGGCTGATATCATTCATTTTTGAAATCAACGAAAGTGGAACGAAGCTGGACACGACGACGGCTCCGCTGTCTTCGCCCTCTTTCACCGGTACGATCACGCGGACTAGGTTGCCATCACCAAATTGATGAATCGTACTGCTTTCGACCTGCGCGCCAATTCCTTTTTGCAAAAATTCAATCGAAACTTTAGGGATTGCTGGAATATTATCATCATTTGCGACAGCTAAAATCCGCGCACCAAAAAGACTAGGGTAAAACTCGATCGCATCCAGACTGTAAATTGCTTGAAGCGTTTTTAATTTTTTCGACACCTGCGCCTGCGGCAGCCGTTTGATCTCTTGAGCGATTTGGTGAGCAAAATGGTAGTTTTTCTTTTTTGAGTTTTTATAATAAGTGTCGGTAACTTCGAGCGAGCTTCGCAACACGCCAATCATTTTTAGACTGAACCACTTATCAAAACTGGAATTGATGTAAAACACTGATATTAAAAAAATCAAAAGCGTTGGAACAAAACTAAAAGTGACAAACGAAACCACCAATTTTACTTTGAGAGAACTTCCGAAAAGCTTATTTCGTCGTTCTAAATAAATTTTGACGATATTTCGAAAAATCAAAAACAACAGTAACAACAAAAGAACAATATTAAAATTAACCAGACCAAAGAAAAAGATGGAATGCTCAAAAGGCAACTGTTGAGCCGTGCTAAAGAGCTTAACTTCAAACCAAGAAAGAAAAAGAAATAAACCCGCTAAAAAGAAAACGATCAGCACTTCGCGCTTTCTTTTTTTACGTTCGATACGTGCCAAGTCCGAAGAGTTTAAACCTTCGCTGGCGTCAGAGTCCGGAAAGAACAAGCTTGATTTTCGGTTGGCTTGAGAATCACTGGCGTCGCTCAAAAGGGCTCCAAATTAAATTTATATTTTTTTAAGATCTTGAAGCAACTGAATCATTTCAAGCACCACCTGGGCAGATTCAGTTCCTTTCGTGTCTGCCCGAGCGAACGCCTGATCTTCGTTTTCGCAAGTTAAGACACCAAATCCGATGGGCTTTTTTTCTTGAAGCATAAGCTCGGTCACACCGCGCTCGACGCTGTTGCAGACAACGTCGTAATGACTTGTATCACCGCGAATAACTGCCCCAAGTGCTACGACCCCGTCGCATCCCGCGTTGAACAAGCTCCAGCAAGCTAAGGGAATTTCAACTGCACCCGGCACTTGCACTTTTAGAACCTCGGCGCCTACGGAGGTTAGAAACTCAACTGCACCAATTTCAAGTCTTTCGGTAATTTCGCGATTAAAAAGGGCCGTCACCACGCCAATTCGAAGCGGTTTTTTTTTTGTTTTTTTAAGAATTTTTTTTGCCATATTTTTTTTCGTTGGTTAGTTAACTACGTGAGTCGTCGGGCCGACTAAAGGCCTATGCCCGATAATCTCAAGATTAAAACCTTTTAGTCCAATTTTTTTGTCAATGCGATGGGAAATAAGTTCGATCGGGCCAACGCCTAACGCCCGAAGTATTTGCGCTCCAATTCCGTAATCCCTTTGATCGTACGAGGCCTCGTACGGGAATTCTAATTTTTTCTGAAGTTTATTTTTCAAAGAAATTTTTGCGTCACTTGAACGAATTAAAACAAACACCCCTTGGTCGGCGTGTTTGATCATTTCAATCGCGCTGGCGCCGGGCAACTGTTCTGTCGAAAATAGGTCGATAAGTTCTTTGGGAGTATTCTCGACATACATTCTGACCAGTGTGTTTCGGGTAGAGTTGATGGGCCCTTTTGAAAAAGCTAGATGCTCGATGCCATCTACTTTGCTTTTAAAAATATGCAATTGAATCTGATCGGTGACTGAGTGCTGGTAAATTTCTTCGATCAAAACTTCTTGTTGCAGGCGAAACTCGATCAGGTCCACGATGGTACCTATTTTTAGGTTATGCTTTCGAGCAAATTCTTGAAGCTCTTTTACTCGGGCCATGCTGCCGTCGGGATTCATCACTTCGCAGATGACGGCCGCTGGGTTTAGTCCCGCAAGCCTAGCTAAATCTACGCTTCCCTCTGTATGACCGGCGCGACGAAGCACGCCGCCGGGTTGGGCCTTGATGGGAAAGATATGACCGGGAGAGTGCACATCAGAGGGCTTAGCCGCGGGATGTGCCGCCACTTTGACGGTGTGAGCACGATCTTGCGCCGAAATGCCGGTGCTAACGCCCGACGCGGCCTCGATGCTAACGGTAAATGCCGTTTTGTTGGGAGAAAGATTAAGTTCATCCCTGACCATCATTGGTATCTGCAAGCGTTGGATTTGTTCCGCTGATAGCGCCAAGCAGATCAGTCCGCGCGCTTCAAGAGCCATAAAATTAATCGCGGATGTGGTCACAAAATCTGAAGCTAAAACTAGATCGCCTTCGTTTTCGCGGTCTTCATCATCCACCAAAAGAACCATTTTCCCGCTTCGAATATCTTCGATCAATTCTTGAGGTGTATTCATAGTTTTTATTGGGGTTTTCATTAGAGCTGCCCTTCTAGAAGCTTTCTATTTTCTAAAATATTATGGATACTTTTAGCCATCCAATCTGCTTCTAAATTAATCCTTTGACCACTCTTCATATGGGTCAAGTTGGTTCGTTGAATGGTCTCGGGGATTAAGAGAATGGAAAAAAAATCTTTCGAGACTTGGTTCACCGTCAGACTTACGCCGTTAAGGCAAACACTGCCCTTTTCGAAAATAAAAACTCGTAGTGCGGTCGGCAGTTCCAACTTCAAAAACCAGCACTCACCTTCTGGCTGCGTGGTTAAAATTTCCACAGTTTGGTCTACATGTCCGGTGACCCAATGACCGTGAATGCGATCGCCCCAGCGCAGAGAGCGTTCGATATTTACTATCTGATTTATTAGGGGAACCGACCCAAGCACGCGCAAGGATTCAGCTCCAAGAGTCAATTGCATTTGGTCGGCATTAAATTTTTCTAGAGTCAGGCACATGCCATTTACCGATATACTGTCGCCCGTTTTCAATTCATCGAAGCTAGGCGGGCGCTCAAGCTCGATGCGCAGGCTGCTCTCAAGGCTTACTGTAGACAGAATTTTACTTTGGGCTTCAATGATTCCAGAAAACATGCTGGCGTCATTTACTCTTTTTTAAACACTTCGAGCAAGACGAAAATCAAAAAGTCCAGCAATCACGTTTGCGAGGGCGACCTTTCTTACGGTTGCGCGGGGGCCGCTTTTTTCAAGTCCTTTCGGTCTTCCACTTTTACAACCAGACTTGCAATCGATCCGGGTGGGATTGATTGCGTCAGGTATGGGCAACCAAAAGATTTGGCCTCATCCCCCTTCAAGATTCTGATTTTTGAGATATTTCTTCCGACGTACTTCACTTCTCCGCAAGCAAGTGCATCCGCGATATCATCGTTGGGAAGCTCATTTTGGATTCTAGACTTGCAGGCCTCGCCAGCCCAAGTTCTTTGGACCTCGATCATTTTTACAATATCGCCCTTCAGCAGGTTGGTTTCATTGCCAGCGTTAATGTAGGCGTATTGGTCGCAATCATTCAGCACGTAAGAATACCAAGGCTCTTTCTTCTGCCATCGTTGTCTAAGGCTGGCCAATGTCCGAGTTAACGAATCCTCGACAACACTAAAAATCGGCGTCGACTTATAGTTCGAATAGCCAAAACCCAAAAGTCCCAACATGGCGTCTACTTTTAAACCTTTAGATTTGGACTCGACAATGGCGTCACCGAAAGCCACGACTTCATTTCCTTGAGCCACAAAACCCGGTTTTACCAGCTGCATTTCGGCGCCCATTTTGTAAGTGTCGACGATGGATTCAAAGCCTCCAGAAACACCGATGCCGCTGGTGATAGTTCCGTGCAATGAAAATCCATTAGAACCAGAAAAGTCGTAACCGGTGATTTGACCGTGCAGGATCCCTTGCGGATAGTTGATTAAACAGGCAGCTTCGTTACTGACCACTTTCGAGAGCGGCTTTTCAAACGCGCCTTCTAAAGAAAGCTTTGCCTGGGGGCTAGAGTACTTGGGTTGGCATTGGAAAAAATCTTTTTCGGCCTCGTCATTAGGGTCAGATGGCACTCCACCCACGTAGTCAAAGCTGGGGTCGATTCCGCTAGTTGTGAAACCGGCGCCATCTAATAGCCGAAAAACCTGCGCATTAGCAACAAAAGCCAAATCGAAAACTCGCATATTGGCATTGTCAAAATACTGATCAGAACTTTTGAGTCTTTGATCAACGACCGACGGAGGCAACATCACTTGCGGGGCTTGGATAGGTCCCATCTGAACTTTTCTCTTTAATTCGCGCTGTTGCGGGACAACGGGTCCAGGCGCGGGCTTTTTTTCGCATTTCTGATTGGCCATAGACAAAAGGCCAATTGAACCGACTAGCAGAATTCGGAAATGTTTTTTCATTTTCTCTCCCCATTTTAAAAGGTGACAAGACTTCTGTCGGCTAGACCTGGCTGGAAGGTGAGTCTAGTTTTTGGAACACGTGTTTTTTAGTGACTAAGGGCTTAAGTTGATCAACATTGGGCATCCTAGACGGAGGTCCAATTATGGATTATGTAGTTTGGTTAGATTCTGAAAAAGCTTTAATTTTCGCGCTTAAAACCACCGGAATCGAGAAATCCCATTTGCAAAAAGGTGGTGTTGATCACCACACTCAGAATAAAAAAAATCATCACGGCGATTCTTCTATGGAGCATTTCTACAGAGACCTTGCGATCAAACTTAAAGACACAAAACAACTGCTCATTCTGGGCCCAGGGCTTTCGAAAAATCATTTTAAGACTCATCTTGAGAATCATCATACCGGCGGATTGGCTGAAAAAATTGTGGGTCTAGAAAGCTGTGAACATCTGACGGACAATCAAATCCTTGCCAAATCGAGAGCTTTTTTTAAAACTTACGATCTGTTCAATAATCCCATTCGAGCCGCTGAAAAAAGCCGCTAATTCCTTAGAATTTTTTTTTAAAATTAAAGTGACAATGTGGCGGCTAGTCCCCTATCTAGTATTTTGTTTGATAAACACAAATTTGTATACCGTTTAAATTCTATCGCTCTTCGAAAATGTTAAAGAAGTGCGGGAAGGACTTTTTTTATGAAAACCACTATCAAATGGTAAGCCAAAATTTAGAAGAGCGACTTCGATTTGTTTTGCTAGTGGCCAAAATGGGAGTTTGGGAATGGGACGTTCCAAACAATCACCTGTCCTGGGACGACAATATGTTTGAGCTTTACGGAATCCAGAAAGGTGAGTTCTCGGGCCGGGTCCAGGATTGGGTCAATTCTTTATTCGCGGAAGACGCGGTAGAGACTCAAAAGAAACTTCAAGAGAGCTTGGAATCGGGACAGATGTTTTCAACCCAGTATCGCATAATGACACCTGCAGGAGACGTCAGAAATATCGGTGCCCGTGGTTACGTCGAGCGTGACCCCCACGGAGAACCGAATCGTATGATTGGGGTCAACTGGGACGAGACCACTGACTACGAGCAAAAACGAACGATTGAAAATCAAAAAATTAAAATGGTCGAAGCCTCTAGGCTGTCGTCGCTGGGTGAGATCGCCGGCGGCATCGCGCATGAAATCAACAACCCCTTAACTATTATTTTAGGAACGTCCCAACATCTGCGGAAACTGCATAGTAGAAACGAGCTTGCGCCAGAGGTCTTATTGGAAAAACTTGCAAAAATTGAAAGCACTGCCGACCGCATCGTTCGCATCGTTAAGAGTCTTAAATTTTTTGCTCGCGACGGATCCGAAGATCTCTATTCACATTGTCCGCTCGGTACGATTGTTCATGAAACCTTAGAGCTGTGTCAGGAAAAGATAAAAAACTTTTCGGTCAACCTTAGTGTGGCTTCGATTCCTGATGTGACGATAGAATGCCGACCCGTACAGATTTCTCAGGTGCTTTTAAACCTTTTAACCAATGCTTTCGACGCCGTTCATGACAGTGAAGAGAAACTGATTATGATCGAATTTGAAGTCACTGAAAAATTAGTGCGAATCTTTGTCAAAGATTCAGGGCTTGGAATTCCAAATGCAAATTCTGAAAAAATATTTATTCCGTTTTTCACAACAAAGGACATTGGCAAAGGCACAGGCCTGGGCCTAAGCCTTTCAAAAGGCATTATTGAATCTCATGGTGGCCGCCTGACCTTTTTAGCAAACCTTAAAATGACAACTTTTGTGATCGAGCTTCCGAAGGTGCATCACAAATGAAATTCAAAAACTGATTTTTTTGAATTCCAACTAACAACGACGCGATCTCCTGATTTAAATTTTCCTGAAATCATGTCCTTGGCCAAAGGATTTAGGATTTCGGTCTGAATCAATCGCTTCAGTGGTCGGGCTCCGTAGTGGGGATCGTAGCCTTTTTGGGCCAATTGACTGAAAACTTCTGGCATGAATATCAATTGAATTCTTTTTTGTTCAAGCCGTTGTACAAGATCCTCAAGTTGAACGCGCACGATATCTTTTATTTGTTCGGCGCCCAAAGACTTAAACAAAACAGTTTCGTCAATACGATTCAAAAATTCCGGACGGAAATGCGCCCGCAAAGTTTCAAAAATTTGCTTTTCTTTTTCTGCTGAATCTAGGCTTTCATCCAACAAAATATTCGACCCGATATTGGAAGTCATAATCAAAACACAATTTCTAAAATCCACCGTTCGCCCTTGACCGTCGGTCAAGCGACCTTCGTCCAGAACCTGCAACAAGATATTGAACACATCTGGGTGGGCTTTTTCGATCTCGTCCAGAAGAACTACACTGTAGGGTCTGCGACGAACAGCTTCGGTTAATTGCCCGCCCTCTTCGTACCCTACATATCCCGGAGGCGCCCCGACCATTCTTGAAACCGAGTGCTTTTCCATATACTCACTCATGTCCAATCGAACGATAGATTTCTCGTCGTCAAATAAAAACTGCGCTAGAGTTTTCACCGTTTCAGTTTTACCAACTCCGGTGGGACCTAAAAAAAGAAAGGTTCCGATAGGGCGATGGGGATCAGATATTTCTGCTCGAGACCGTCTGATCGTATCGGCCACGATTGTTAATGCAGCGTCTTGCCCAACCACCCTTTTTTTGAGTTCGTCTTCCATTTTTAAAAGTTTGGTTGTTTCGCTTTCAAGCATTTTTTGCACTGGGATCCCTGTCCATTTAGCGACAACCTCGGCGATGTCTTCGTTAGTGACTTCTTCTTTCAACAATCGATTTTGAGATTGGGCCGTGTCAGAGTTTTTGAAAACCGATTGCAGTTGTTTTTCAGCTTCTGGAAGTTTGCCGTATTTGAGTTCTGCGGCTTGGCCTAGGTCGCCGGCGCGTTCTGCTTTTTCAATATCAATTTTAATTTGCTCTAACTTTTGTTTGATCGATTTGACCTCGTCAAGGCCACTTTTTTCGGCGCTCCATTGTTCGCGTAAATTTTCAGTTTCCTTGCGCGCTTGAGAAATTTCTATTTCAATTTTTTTTCGTCGCTCGGTGCTTGCGGCGTCAGTTTCTTTTTTAAGAGCTTCCTGTTCGATGCGAAGTTGCATCAATTTGCGCTCGACCTGGTCGATTTCCTGAGGAACGCTGCCAATTTCGATATTCAGCTTACTGGCGGCCTCGTCGATCAAATCAATAGCCTTATCAGGCAAAAATCTTGATGTGATGTAACGCGACGAAAGCTTCACCGCCGCTATGAGTGCTGAATCCGTAATTCTGACGCCATGGTGGACTTCATATTTTTCCTTAAGGCCGCGCAAAATCGAAATCGCGTCTTCAATAGAAGGTTCATCGACAAGAATAGTTTGAAACCGTCGTTCTAAAGCCGCATCTTTTTCAATATATTTTTTATATTCATCCAAAGTGGTGGCACCAACGCAGCGAAGGTCACCCCGAGCCAAACTGGGTTTTAAAATTTGTCCGGCGTCCATGGCGCCTTCTGATTTTCCCGCGCCCACCAAAGTGTGAATCTCGTCGATAAATAAAATAATTTTTCCATGAGATCCCACGACCTCTTTAATCACAGCCTTCAATCGATCTTCAAACTCGCCTCGGTATTTAGCGCCGGCAATCAATGCGCCCATATCCAAGGATAGAATTTTTTTCCTCTTCAAGGATTCTGGAACATCGCTGTTAACTATCCTAAGGGCCAAGCCCTCGGCCAAAGCGGTTTTGCCGACGCCGGGTTCACCGATCAGCACGGGATTATTTTTTGTTCGTCGAGATAAAACCTGAATCACTCTGCGGATTTCTTCGTCTCGACCAATAACGGGGTCTAGCTTTCCCTCTGCGGCCAATAAGGTTAGATCTTTAGAGTATTTGTTCAAAACTTCGTATTTGCCCTCGGGATCGTCGTCGGTCACTTTTTGCGATCCCCGAATTTGTTGAATCGTATTCTCAACCACGGCTAATTTAATTCCCCACTTCGAAAACAAAGCATCGATTTCTGAATCGTGGGCTTTTAAAAAAGCTATTAAAAAATGTTCTACCGAGACCAGCTGGTCCTGCAAACGAGCGCTTTCTTCTTCTGCAAGATTAAAAATTTTAACCAGGCGATTGCTGGCGTTCACTTTGGAAGATCCCTGAACCCGAGGCAATCGATCCAAACGCGCCTTCAAATCCGCACTTGCGACATGAGTTGAAACTTTGATCTTTTCAAAAACGCGACTGACTAAGCCTTCGCTTTGTTGCAGCAAGGTCTGCAGAAGGTGTTCGGGTTCGACAGCCGGATTTTTATGCCGCTCGGCCAATTGCGCGGCCGTCTGCATGGCCTCTTGAGATTTTCTGGTCATTTTTTCTTGTTCATTCATGATGTTATTTTGAGTTCTCAGACGGATTTGTCAATGCTGCTTCTAGATAAGTTTGACCACTGCTTTGTCTTGAGTTTAGACCTTCTGCCATGTCGAAAGTGACTAAAACGCCAAAGAGAATCAAACCTTCAATTAAATTTGATGCCGTTAACCCTTCTCAATTTATGAAATACCGACTGCCGTATTCTTGCGAGGAATGTTCACACTTTGCCTCGGACCATGCCGTTTGCACCTTGGGTTACGATACAAAGTGGCATTTAAAAGAGTTCCAAAAAAAATCTTACGAGCTTTCAGGTCGCATGGCCTTGTGCCGATTCCACGAAATTGACTAAACCGATTCCGGGCCTTGGCCGCGGAATTTCTTTTACTTTCGCCAAAATTTTGCCATCGGAAAATAAGTCTCACCAAAGCTCGACGAGTGTCGGGAAAAAGTATTTTTGACTGGACACCCGTCTTGAAAAACCGCCTGTAGGTCCAAATTTCTGGATCGTATGAAAGTCTAATTTTTAGTCTTTGGACCCATAACCGGCCTGATGTCCTGTCAACTTCATGGCGCGCCTGTCGAAGAATAAAGCGTCAGAAGCATGACAAAAAAGAACTAACAGGGATGAAGGATTCACCCGGAGAGAAGCTAGGTCAGCTCTCCGAACAGAAAGAAAGGAGGCCATCAAGGAGGACTAATTTTGAAAAAAATTGTGGCCAAAAAGTTCTAAGGCTAGGATGCCGCTTCAAAAATCTCGAACGAGACGGATGAGGACTTAAAACACGGAGGAAATGATGGATTTAAACAAAGTATAAAAAAACAAAGTTAACAAAAACGAAGGAGTTTTTATGGGAATGAGGGTAACTACGAATATTGCTGCCTTGAACGCACAAAGAAATTTGGCGGGCAGTCAACGAATGATTCAGAAGAGCTTTGCGCAGATGTCTTCTGGAAACCGGATCAACATGGCTGCTGATGATGCTGCCGGACTGGCGATTTCTGAAAGATTGAAATCATCAATCCGATCAACTCGACAAGCTAACCGCAACGCCAACGATGGTATCTCGATGGTGCAAACGGCTGAGGGTGGTTTGAACGAAATTTCAAACATCATGACTCGACTGAGAGAATTGGGCATCCAAGGGGCATCTGACACTGTCGGTGAAACGGAGCGTGGATTTCTGGATAAAGAAGTTCAGCAAATGAAATCGGAGATTCAACGGATTTCTGCTGTGACAACTTGGGGTTCGACTAAGCTTTTAGACGGAAATACCCCCTCATTTGATTTTCAGGTGGGTGTTTACAACAATGCTGAAGAAGATCGAATCGTGTTTAACTCGTCTGAAAACAATGCTCAACTTGATGCTTTGGGTTTAGACGGCCTAGATTACACGTCAAGAGAAGGTGCACAAGAGGCCTTGGCACATTTGGATACGGCGCAAACACAAGTCAACGGATATCGAGCCAACTTGGGAGCTTTGCAGAACCGATTAACTTCAACAACTGATAACTTGTCGGTGTCTGAAGAAAACCAGAGTGCTGCGAATTCTCGAATTCGAGATACAGATGTGGCTCAGGCTTCTTCTGAATCAATGAGAAACAATATCTTATTGCAAGCAGGTACTGCGACCTTGGCCCAGGCCAACCAAGTTAACCAATTGGCATTAAAACTGATCGGTTGATCATTAATCAGTCAGCTGAATAGCAAGGGAGTTTCAACCTGAAACTCCTTCTTTTTTAAAACTAGACTTAAGTTCCTGGCCCTAGTGCCGATCCAGGTGGCAACAAAAAGCGAGGTTCTATGAAAAAACAACTTATTTTTCTAGCCGGATTAGTTTTCACCTTAAGTTCGTGTGCGCCCCAGACTGGATTTAAATCTCAGTCTCAAGAAGGCGGAACCCAAGCGCCGCCAACAACAACTCCGAGCACAAATCCCTCAGAGCCCCTTGATCAGACTTGGCAAAATATCAGCGACGAAATGACTTCATCTGTCAGTGGTGGAATTTACGATTCGAAAACTTTGATCGAAATCGACGTCGCCAGACAGGCGGTGGTTTTTGTACTGCCCTTCAGCCAATTTTTATTTCCATTGCTAAGTGCTGCGGTTTCAACCAAATATCCTGACATTGTGGTTGAAGAAGCGCAACGGGTCAGTGGCGAACTAGCTTGGGCCGTAGTGATTCCGATAAAATATTTTTCGAAGCAATCGCAAGTGGACCAAATCGAAAAGCTTCCGAATGGGGTTGGTAATTTGCCTGGCTTTCCTAAGGGAGAAGCGAAAGGAATTCAGATCCAATTTCCGCAGAAAACATCGCATACTCTTTACATTTACTTAACAACTGGAGCCGCAGCGGTGTTTGTTCAGTTCGCAAAACCACAAATCCCATTTGGCTTAAAGTATCCGATCGTTAACAAAGCACAGACTCGCGTAAACGGATATTTGCAAATTTATCCGAACGTCGGCCAAGTCGGTGGAGTTTATTTGTCGGCTCAGTTCACAAAGCAGACGCTGATCAAATTAAATCAGATTTTGAAATTTTGATTTACAGAACCTTGGGGATTATCTAGTGTTGTTGCTGTCTGAAACAACCCCGGGGGGACTTATGGCTAAAAAGGCTTCTAAGAAAAAACAAAAACCGGCAGCTGCCCAAAAAAAAGCTAGCCCAAAAGCTGGTAAAAAAATTAATAAGAAAATAATCAAGAAAGTCAGTAAGAAGGTCATTAAAAAAGTATCTAAAAAGATCGCCAAAAAAGCGAATAAGAAGCCGGCTAAAAAGTCCGCCAAAAAAGCAATGGCGATCGTCAGTAAAAAAGTTGCTAAAACTAAATCAGCCTATGGTCCTAAAAAATCCGGGCAAAAAACGCCGGTTTCAAAAAAAGAAAATTTATTGAAAGCATCCGTTTTAGGCGGAGCCGCTTTGCTGGGCGGAGCTTTGGCCGCCGACGCCGTCATGGGCGAGCTTGACCAATTTGAAGATGAAATGTCATCGCTTGAAGATCTAGAAGCTTCAAAAGAAGCCGACGCCGAAAAAGAAGAAGGCTGGGAATCGGCAGAAGATCAAAGCGAAGACTCATTTGAAAAATTAGAAGACGAGGATGACGAGGACGATGAGGCCGTTGAAGATCCTGAAGACGGCGAAGAAGGGTACTTTTAAGCCACTACCTCGATATTCAAAAGGGTGACTTCGCGTCACCCTTCTCACTTAAACTTTTTTGAAAATTATCTCATTGGTTTTGTGTGAATTGCGTATTTGTCAAACTCGCCGTACTGATGAAGTTTGTTATAAAGAGTTTTTATCGTAATGCCTAAAGACAAAGCCGCCTGAGTTTTATTTCCAGCGAAAAATTCCAAAGCTTTTAAAATATATTTCTTTTCAAGCTCGGCCAACGGTACTTCTGGATCGTAGTCTGTCGACAAACTTTGCGCTTCTGGAGACACAATATTTTCTGGTAGATCCGTTGTCATGATTGTATGCCCTTCGGAAAGTATTTGCATTCGTTCGCAAACGTTTTGAAGCTCACGAATATTTCCTGGCCAATCATATTTTACCAATACCTTCATAGCATCAGAATCTACGTTCCGGCCGCGATTCAAATAAGTGTTTGATCCCGTCGTTAAAAAATATTGAATCAGAGAAGGGATGTCCTCTTTGCGAGCTCTTAGCGATGGCACTGGCAGCACAATCGTATTGATACGGTAGTAAAGATCTTCGCGAAAGCGACCTTCTTTGACTTCTTTGTCTAAGTCCCTATTGGTGGCACAGATTAAGCGAATGTCGACGCGCACGGGGTCTTTTCCACCGACGCGATAAACTTCACCGTCCTGTAAAAAACGTAAAAGTTTGGCCTGAATGCCTGGGGTTAATTCTCCGACTTCGTCCAGGAACAGCGTTCCGTTATTTGCCGATTCGGCCAAGCCGATTTTTTTAACATAGGCGCCGGTGAAAGACCCTTTTTCGTGACCGAAAAGTTCGCTCTCTAGCAAATTTTCTTGAAGGGCGCCGCAGTTGATGGCCACAAAAGGCTTACCTTGCCGGGTGCTTTTATCGTGAATGGTGTGGGCGATCAGTTCTTTACCCGTACCTGATTCGCCTAAAATCAAAACATTGGCGTTGGACGGCGCCACGCGATCAACCAACTTGAAAAGTTGGTTCATAATTTCAGAATGAAAAATTATTTTTTTAGAATCGAAGAAAACCGTTTGCGGATTCTGCCAAGTCACCTGCCTGTTGTTCTGGGATCCGGGAAGAACCGTTGTTTCAGTCATTTCGTTTTGACTCATGAGAAACCACCTTTCATAATTAATGCGTAGCGTTTGACGTAACGCACTATATACGACGCAATATAGTTTTTCCAGGTAATCTTTGCAATGGCGTGTAATCTTTCTAAGACTGAATAGTAAGATGTGCTTAAAATTTGATCATGTTGACAGGGAATTAGGCTGGAAATGCTGGCGAAGTTCAGATGGTTGAAATCTTAAAAAGTATAGATAACTTCTTGAATTATCTAGAAAATACCAAGGACCCTTCGGCTCATACTTTGCGCGCATACCGTCAGGATCTAAGGGTTTTTTTCAAAGATCAGCAGACTCTGGAAGAAATTGAAATTCTTCCTTTTATTCACCGAGAAATGGCGGCTTGGACCCAACTTTCTCCGGCCACAAAAAATCGAAAAGCAGCCAGTTTGAAGAGCTTTCTTAAATTTCTGTTTCAAAAAGAGCTGATTTATCAGGATTTAGCGTATCAGGTCCCAATGGTTAAAGTGCCCAAGAAAATTCCGCGATTTATTTCCGTGGACGAAGCTTTGTCAATCATTCGGGCCCTTGAAAACAAAGACAACACCGACTTGACCGACCAAGTCCTTTTTTTTCTGCTTTATGGAGCTGGTTTGCGGGTCAGCGAAGCCTGCAGTTTGCTTCGAGCAAATATCGATTTGAAAGGCCGAAAGTTAAAAATTTTGGGAAAGGGAAACAAAGAAAGAATCAGCTCGGGGCCCAAAAAGCTTTTCTTTTTGTTGGGATCTTTATTGAAGCTGACCCAAGGGCGATGGATTTGGGGTGATCTGCCCTTGCCGACAAGAAAAGCCTACCAAAAAATTTCAGATTTGGGTGTTCATGCGCAACTTCTGCGACCGCTAAATCCGCACGCGCTTCGGCACAGTTTTGCAACTCACCTACTGACTAGTGGATCGGACTTACGAACCTTGCAACAGCTTTTGGGTCACGAAAGCTTAGGCTCGACCGAAAAATATTTGCACCTTTCGGTGGATGATTTGGCCCGCAGTCTTCAAAATTTTCACCCCTTATCAAAGCTACAAAAGTGACAAAAAATGAGCACACTTTTTGGCCTGATCGGGATTGCACTTGATGCATTCTTGGCAAGTTTTTGGCGTGACCGCCTTCGGCTTTCCAAAGGCTGCGCCCATGATAACTCCTACGGCCAGATCGATCACGCGACCCTTAGATATGAAACCATAGGCTTTAGCAGCTTTTAATCAAGGCATAACCGCAGATCCATCAAAATTTCATCTTTTGGCTTCCCAAATCTAGATTTAATTCGATAGTCAAAGTCGATGGGTTCAGCGATCAGAAAATTATTATTAAATAAGCTAGGATTCCTTGTTTTTTTATTTCCGATTGTCGCAAATTCGATCGCCTGCAAAGGACCTCAAGAATTTTTTTGGTCGGTACCGGAGTTGCCGCGGTCTGGCCCACTTTTAATTTTATTAGACGGACCACCTTCTGAAATTGGGATTTTGGCCCTAGAAAGTATTTTGAAAAAAAACGGTTTCCAGTTTTTATGGATTCGTTCTGGCGAAAATGGAAGTTCAACAAGTCATGCCGAAATGATCTCCCACTATTTTAAAGAATTTTCCGCGGATCATTCTGGAACAGCTTTGATCGCTGCTCTTAATCCCAAAAGAAATGCCGCCTCAAAATGGCAGAATATCAACGACGGAATTTTAACTTGGGTTAAGAAGATCCCAAATTTGTTTTTGGTCCCGACCAGGATTTCCCAAAACAAAGGTATTTTTGGAAGGGGGCTTACGCAGGATCAGTTGGATTCAGTTGTGCCCAGCGGACTTATCTATTCTCACTCAGCGGGCCTTCATCGTGCACAAATCAAATGGTTGACCCAACAAATTCAACGTCTTGAAACTACGGCTGGTCAACCCTAGCCGGTTGAATTGAAGAGAAATAAAAATGGACCAGAGGATTAAAAATAGGATCCAGAAGTGCCCCGGTGTGCCCAGATGTGCGCGTGGAGGGCTTGCAAAATAAAAAATTGAAAACAATTGCAAATAAGATAGCCATTCGGAGAATGTTTTAAGGACCTGGACCATCAACAATTTCGTAAAGAAAGCCGATCTGTAGGGCAATGTTTTCTGATTTGAAATATTCAAAATATCCTGTCGAATTTGACCTTTATTCTAATGTCAAATTGGTCACCATCGGAAGCCTGATGGTATCTGTATCTTTAATATTTTCTTTTTGGCAGCAGAGCACGCAGATCGTCTGTTTTGTTGGGCTGAATTTCTTGATCTGGGTCGCGATTTATTTTTTTGCACGCGCACTGAACCGCTTTGAAAGTTGGAACAAAGTAAAGCTTTGGAACCAAATATTTAATTCGCTAATTTTGGCGTCGGGCATGGCGAATGGGTCCACAGCTATTGTGGCCGCCCGCCAGTTTGAAGTCGCCCATATTGATCTGATTCAATTGATTATGTCTGTTTGCGGTGTTGGTGTGGCTTCTTTGATTTACCTGCGAGCTAGGGCGTGGTTAAACCGCGCTTACTGCATAGTTTTGATGGGCCCCATTGTTTTAGGATTTCCTTACTCTCATACATCAACTCATTATTTCTACATCCCTGTCTTTTTTTTGGTTTATATTATTTATAATTGGAATCAAGCCAAGCGCAGTGAGGTTAGTTTTCTTCAAAAGCTGACTCAGAGCGAATTTCTTCAAAATATTATTAACAGCATTCCATTGTCGATTATGGCCAGGTCATTTGATAACGAAAGACGAATCGCGCTGATTAATCCCATGGCACAAAAAATTTGGGGTCTTAGTGGATCTGTGGTCGGTCAAAAACCCGACGAAGTTTTTTCGCCCGAAGTCGCCTTAATATTTCAGTCTCAGGATTCCTTAGCCCGAGAATATAAAGAACCCGTCAAATTTCCGGACACGTCTTTCACATTAAACGGCAAAACAAGGATCATTTCCAAAACTTTAATTTTTTTAAAAGACTCACGTTTGATCCTTGAAATTGCCGAAGACCAAACTGAAATTAAAAATGCTCAGAGAGAAATTCAAGATCTTCAAAATTACAATTTACAGACGGCAAAAATGGCAACCCTTGGCGAAATGGCCGGAGGCGTAGCTCATGAAATTAATAATCCCCTAGCCATTATTATGGGCAAGGCCGAACAGATCAAAAACGAGATTAGAAAACCTAATGTCGATTTAGACCAATTAGAACAAAATACCGACAAAATAGTTCACACCACGAAAAGAATCAGTCGAATTGTTCAGGGCCTGCTTTCATTTTCAAGAACCGGGGAAAAAGAAGCCCTAGAGATCACGTCTGTACAATCGTTGATTAACGAATCTTTTTTAATGATTAAGGAAAAGTTCGATCGCGCCACAATTGATTTTAGGATTGCTCCCTTCGAAGATTTTAAAATTGAATGCCAAAATATGCCAGTCGCTCAGGCCCTGATAAATCTTTTATCCAACGCATTCGACGCCATTGAAACCTTGGACGATCGATGGGTGGAAATCGCCGTTCAGGATCTGGATGAGGACTTCGCGATTTTAGTCACTGATAGCGGTAAAGGAATTCACGATCCCGAGGTTAAAGAGAAATTAATGCGCCCTTTTTTTACCACAAAAAATGTGGGCAAAGGGGTTGGCTTAGGACTTTCGATTTGCAAAGGTGTCGTGGAAGAGCACAATGGAGAATTTTATCTCAATGAAGAATCTAAAAATACGCAGTTCGTAATGATTTTGCCGAAGAGTCAAAAATCCAAATTTCGTCAGGCCGCGTGAAGCGCAGGCCAGTTTCTATTTTTTTGAACAGTCGTAAATGCGATCCAATCGCGCATTAAAGAAAGTACCACCCTTTGCTAAATTCCACGGGGGATAAGGGTAAAACCTGGCCTCGACACATCGGTCGGGATCGACAACAGCCCATTGGCGGTCTTCGCTTGAAGCTGTGAATATTTCTCCGTGCTCATCTTGTATAGCCACCGAATACGAGTACAGTTGGGGATTAATTTTGTTTTCCGTCGACTGCATAATTGAAATATTAAGATTGACCCTTTCCACTTTCAGGACCACGCCGGTTACTTTTTTTGAGAAAATAAAACTATACTGAGAGATCAAAACGTAAAAGACCAGTCCCACAACTGCAAAACTTAAAATGTAGCCAAAAAACTTTTTCATAGCTTAGTGATACTTGGTAATATCGGCGCAAGCAAACACGTTTTTTCAAGACCTTGGCCCTGCAGACCTGCTTTTCTAAAAAACATAGAATGTTATCGTGGCATCGCACTTTCCAGAACAAAATATATTTTCCGAGATCCGAGACCCAGAAGAGAAAAAAAAACTTTTCTCAGAACTGGCTTATTTCAAAGTCGAGCTGTTGGCAAAAATGGTCGAAGACGGCGCCGTTGTTTTTAAGGTGAAAGCCTTCGAGATCAAGGGCTCTACACCTGCTTTAATTTTGAAGGCTCAACTAAAAACGGAAGGAATTTTTTTGCAAACCGAGGGAGCTTTAATTCTTCAGTTTCAGTTGGGAACAGAAAAATATATTTCGCAAAATAACTATCTTACGACTGAGGACGAAATTCTTCTCGATCTCAATTCGGCTCTTTTTAGAATCCAGCGTCGGCAAGACTTTCGAATTCGCATCCCCAGTTCAATTAAAACTCAAATTAGGCTAAAGAACCCGGCCGATCGCAAAATGACATTAGTCGACGTCTTTGATTTAAGCGGTGGTGGCTGTAGGCTTCAATATAGCGCCAAAGAAATTCAGTTTCACGTGCAACAAAAATTTACAGCCACTCTAGAGATCGACGGCCGTGAGCCTTTTATTTTAAATTGTATGGTTCAGCATCAAAATCCAGATCCAGAAAAAAAAGACGCCTTTCAAGCAGGGATTCAATTTATTAACTTGGATGAAAAAGTTAAAAATAAAATTATTAGTCTGGTGATGGATATCTACAAAGAATACATGAAAAAATAGGTTTTCCCAATCGCCACTAAAATTCCGCTGACTAGGATTATTATCCATCCCGGCCATTTGAAGCGTTCAAATAAAAAAGCCATGCCACACCCGAATAAAATCTCAGTACTTGAAAATTTCTTTCCCAATGAAAAAACTGATAGCAAAATCCCGGCGCTTAGAGCGGCCAGGGCACCTACTAAAAAGTCTGCATACCAATGGCGACTGGCCAGCCATTTCTTGGCTTTAGGAAACCATGTCGTTATATTAATGTAGCCGGGGCCAAACACGCCGACCGCACTGGCTACGGCACCCCACCACCCAAAAGATTTAAAGCCTATATAAACAACCGAGATAATCACCGGTCCCGGGGTCAGTTGTCCTAAAGCTAAGGCATTTAAAAATTCCGTCTGAGAAAGTAACTGCAGCTTTTGCACAACCTGATTCTCCAAAAGCGGAACGATCGTTAAGCCGGTTCCAAAGGAAAACGCCCCCGATTGAAAGCAAACTAGAAAAAAATCTAAAAAACTTGAATAAAATTTAGATGTCTTAAAACTGTAAACACTGCAGAAACCCAAAATTAAAATAACCAAACCTTCGTTCCAATGAAAAACTCCCAAAAGTAAAAGGCCTAACATCAAGAAAAACCAGAAAGCGTTTTTTTTCCAATACGAAAAAGTTAAATTTTTAAAGGCGAACAAAATCAGAATCAAAGCTCCGATTTGAAAACCTTCAAACGCCGCTGGCACAAAAGGCAATGATTGCAAAACGTGATCGTACTGCGCCAAAAGAATCATCATTAAAAATGAGGGCAGAATAAAAACTATGCCGCTAGCTAAAGCGTATGCGGAATTTACGTACTCTCTGGAAAGAAAAACAACCGTCTGAAATGCCACCGGCCCAGGCAGGGTTTTAATCAGCGGAAGAACTTCATCAAATTCTTTTCTGGGAATCCATTCCCGACCTTCGATAAGATCTTTTTGCATTTGGGCCAAAAGGGCCAATGGTCCACCAAAACCAAGACTTCCCAGTTTAAAAAAATATTTTATGGATTCTCGACCTCGGCGATGCCGTTCGTTCATTGACCAGACTCTATTTTTTCCGATTTCATTCTTTTTGAATCTTCAAGCTCTTGAAGAAAACTTTTAACTTCTCCGTTGGCACCAGATGGTTCGCCAAAATTATTGTCTTCTTTTTTTCTTTTTTGGTCATCGAAACGTTTAGAATAAGCTCGCCACTCTTGGTAAAACGAATTTTGATTTTCTCGGGCATAGTCCTCGAAACTTTTTCGCCGCTCACGAAAATCAGATTCAAAGTCGGCTCGGCGGTCACGCTCATTGGCCGAGAATTCACGGCGGGCCATGTCTTGGCTTTTGTAAAACTCGGCCCGTTGATCTTTACTTACTTTTTGTGATTGGAAATCTTTTCGGTCCTGATCCATTCGCTTTAAAAACGCTTCTCGCTTTTTTCGCTCGCTGGTAGTCCAAGATTCTCGCTCGCGTTGAGCATCACGCTGGAAAAGCTCGCGCTTTTTTCGCAGCACCTGATCAAATTTATTTTTAATTTCGTAGGGAGGTTTTGATTCGTCTTTCAGCAACTGAAGCACCAAGGCCAGTTCATCATTTTCTGTTTTTTGATCCGGTGGAATTTCTTTGCGAAGCTCGTCTAGTTTTTGGCGGTCTTCGGTCAGGCGATATTTGTCCTCGACCAGAGGTCGCGAAGGCGCGTCAGGGCTTTCGCTGGATCGAAAGGTGTTCCGCGGCTTTTCTGATTGGCATTGGGTCTGAGATAAAAAAACTAGGCCTAGGACTAGAGCGCCGAAAACTTTTTGAAAAGCAAAATTCATTGGATAACTCCTTCGTATACATTTCAAACACCCTTAGGGTATCCCGACTCTTGTCTACCTTCAACCGCGGACCCTTTAGATTTTTTCGAAAAGTGTCGATAAATGAGACAATGCTATTTGGAAGAAAAAAAATCATAAATCCATTTCAACGTTCAGCGATTCGAAACTATCGACCGCAGCAACGAATCCGACTGGCAACCCCAACTTTTCAGTGGAAGTATTCGCTATTTTTAATTTCTGCTGTGGTGGGATCTCTTTTACTTTTTTATGCCCCGACTTTTTACTTTGTTCAGCAGAACTATAAAATATTCGTACGCTTATCGTATCTTCAAAGTCCACAGTTGGTTGAATATTTGGAACGTGAAGTTCAGTGGCTGTTTACATTTTTGGTTATTTCAACCATCTTTTCGATTCTGTTCACTTTTTATATAGTTCGACGAATGAGTTTGCATTTAATGACGCCGCTGCAGCGTCTTGAAAAGCATATTCGGCAAGTATCGCGCGGCGATCTGGCGCAGCCTCCGCTGAAGTCGCGGGGCAAAGAGGACTTTGGCGAGCTTTACGAATCCTACAACTATCTCTATCGATCTTTGCAAGCCCACACCGAGGCAGAAATCAAAAAAATGGAAACCCTAACGTTGGATCCGCAACACCGCGAGGCCTATTTTAATTGGAAGAGGCTGATTGAAACCAAGCAAAATCAACTGGGAATAAAAAAAGCTTCCTGACCTAAATCGCACACCTTCTTAGCGACGCTTCAGCTTTTGTTGGACTTCGCGGTCAGCGTCTCGTTTTTTTAACGACTGTCTTTTATCGATTTTATTTTTTCCCCGGACCAACGCAATTTCAACTTTGGCCAAACCATTTTTAAAATAAACTTTGATGGGGATGCAGGTAAGACCTTTCGTGGTCAAAGCACCGTTGATGCGCTTAATTTCTTCGGCGTTTAAAAGTAATTTTCTTAAACGTTCGGGCTCGTGATTATTATAGCTGCTAGCCTTGAAAAACGAGACATGCGCGTTTTGCAAAAAGCATTCTCCGTTTTTGATGACTACGTAAGAATCCTTTAAGGCCAATTGCCGCTCGCGAAGTGATTTCACTTCGCTGCCCACAAGGACCATGCCTGCTTCGAATTTTTGCAAGACTTCGTAGTCATGAAAGGCTTTTCGGTTTTCGGCAATGATCAAAATTCCCATGGCCGTACGTTATCCAATTGATGTTGAAAAAGATAGCGTTCGAAGGAAAAGACTCTGGTACTGGGCTGGCGATAATTGATGGGGCCTGACGGCTTCGGCCAACTTTAAGTCGGCGTATAAAACTTGAAGGCGATCCATTTCAAATTCACTTTTCAAATTTGAAATTAATTTTTTTCTAGGATGACTAAATGCCAATTTTACAAAATGCAGAAATCGCTGGCGATTTTCGATCTGACTTTGTTGCGGGGTAAAACTTAAAACTCGGCTTCGGATTTTTGGCGGCGGGTAAAAATCATTTTGAGAAGCATCGATAACCTTTTTTATTTTCCAAAATGTTTGGCTGATGACCGCAAGCATTCCAAAATTAGAATCGCCGAAAGAAACTTGAATTCGCTGGGCGACTTCTTTCTGAAACATCAAGACCATCCCCGCTAATGGTTGTGGATCCTGACTTCGATCGATCACCAAGGACGCCGCAATTTGATAAGGCAAATTGCTGACTAAAACTGTATTCTTGGCGGATTCAACTTGATTCCAAGACCATCGCAGAGCATCGGCTTCGTAGACTAAAAAATTTTTTGCTTTCCAATAGCCTGCGAAATCTGAATCAAGTTCGATCAAACTGATTTTTTCCAGCGACCATAGGGGAAGCCAGTGATTGGTTAAAGCCCCAAGCCCTGGACCAATTTCGATCAAAGACGTTGCAGAAAATCGGTGTGCTTCCAAAACGATGGCTTGAATGACTTTTTCGTTAACCAAAAAATTCTGACCTAAAGATTTATCGGCTTGTGTGCCCAACTGATTTAGAATTTGGTGGATTTGATCTCTGTTCATAGATTATGCGGCGACGCCTTGACGTGAATGTCGTCGGCTTGACCCAATAAAAATTTTTTCATTCCCACCCAGCCGATCATCGCCGCATTGTCCGTGCAGTAGCGCAAGGGCGGAATCAAAAGCAAAACGTGATTGGCCTTGGCCCATTCGCTCGATTTTTGGCGCAGTCGAGAATTGGCACTCACACCTCCGGTCAATATAAACTGCATGGCCCCCGTTTTTTGCCGGGCTAATTCTAACTTTTGAAGCAAAGTATCGACGATGGCTTCTTGAAAAGAGGCGCACAAATCCGAGACCCGAGTTAAGTCCGCGTGATCGGCAATAAATCTTTGCGCAGAAGACTTCAGCCCTGAGAAACTAGTTTCAAATTTATTTTCGTCTAAAATTCCGCGCGGAAAATCATGGTACTTTGGATTTCCGAAGGCAGACAAACGGTCGACTTCGACCCCACCAGGAAAAGGCAAGCCCAGCATCTTGGCAAATTTGTCAAAGGCCTCGCCGGCGGCATCATCCCTAGTCTTTCCTAAAAGTTCGTAAGTGCCAAATTTGCGAATGAAATAAATTTCGGTGTGACCACCGCTGACCGACAGGGCCACGGAGTTTTCGACCGTTGTTGAAAGTGGCGTGTGCGTTGGATCCCACAAGAAAGGAGCCATTAAATGCCCCTCAAGATGATTGACACCAACGATGGGTTTGCCCCACGCAAAAGCCAACGACTTGGCCGCAGTCACACCCACCAACAAAGATCCCATCAACCCGGGACTGGTAGTGACCGAAATAAAGTCCACCTGCTGGGATAAAATTTGGGCTTCCGCCATTAATTTTTCAAGCAGCGGAAAGAACTGCATCACGTGTTGTCGACTGGCGATTTCAGGGACGACACCCCCAAATTTTTGATGAAATTCGTTTTGATGAGAAGACAGAATCCCTAATACAAAGCCATCTTGCCTAACCAATGCGACCGAGGTGTCATCACATGAGGTTTCAATCGCCAGAGTGACTTTCATTTATTTTTTAGCTTTGAGTTTCCCCTTGGCGGATTTGGAAAAACTGGAATTAGGGTATCGGGAAATCACTTCGTCAAAAAATGTTCGGGCTTCGTCTTTCATGCCCAGCTCTTGGAAGCTGACGCCAATTTTGTAGGTGGCTTCCGGCATTTGCTTCCCCTTGGGAAATTGCTCGCGATATTTTTGAAATTGAACGATGGCTTTTTTATAATCGGTATTTTTAAAAAGCTCTTGTGCTGTATCAAACGGATTTGCCGTTGAAGGCTTTACTTTTGGCTCTTTCTGCAATTCAAGAATTTGATTTTGAAGCTTAACTAATTCTTCTTGAAACAAAGCTAATTTTTTGGCGTTCTCGCTGCGTTCTTCTTCTTGGGATTTCTTGGCACGGTCTTTATCTTGCGCCACAATCTGATTGTGATTCTCTAAAGCCTCGACACGACCGTTGAGCGAGCGAATGCCTTCGCTCAACTCATTAAATCGGTTTCCTTGATCAGCATTGCTTTTTTGCATTTGTACGACTTGTTCTTGGATCACTTTTTTTTGCTCGGTTTCTTGAATCGAAGTTCTAGTTTCTAAACAGGCGGTTAAACTAAAAAATCCAATGACTAAAAAAAAATGTAGTATGAGAGTTTGATTTTTCATTAAAAAATTTCTCCAGTCTTAAATCGAATCAATCGTGCCGAGTTTTCGGCTTTCTCCGAAAAATCGCGAGATCTTTGAAACTGAACCTTGGCATCGGCGTATTGGCGATCTTCGTAAAGAAGCTTGCCCTTTTGATAAGCTTCGAGGGCTTGCGAGTACAAACCCGAAGAATGGCGAGCCGAATCCACACGGGTGGCGGCTTCAAGGGCCTCTTTGGCGAATGCAAAATCTTCGTTGGGTTGAGGTGCCGTCACGCAACCTGAAACCCAGATGAAACAAATGCAGACAATGGTTTTTAAGTATTTTTTGTTCGTAACAAAGGTCATTGGACGGGAACAAAATTGGCGCGACGATTATTTCGATTGTCGCCCTCAGAATCGCCCTGAGAAAGTAATTTTTCCTCGCCGTAGCTCACGGTATTGATTCGACCTACGGGAATACCCAATTTTACCATGTAATCTTTGACGGCTTTGGCACGACGTTCACCCAGTGCCAAGTTGTACTCGTTAGAACCGTGCGCATCGCAATGACCTTCGACGGTCATATTCATTTTTTCGGGCTGAGATTTTAGCCATTTAACGTTTCCTTGAATAATTCTTTGAGCGTCTTTGGGTAATACCGATCGATCGTAATCAAAATGCACGGTCTCAAGCCCTGGGATCTTGCCGCTATCACTACCAACAGCATCAAATGCAATCGGAGTTTGCTCGATTTTATTATCGGGAACACTTTCTGTTTTAGGAGCCAAATCAGATTGGTCCTCAACTTTTTTCTTTGAGGCACATGCGCCTAAGCCAACAACGACGGCGGAAATAATTACTGCGGAAAAAAGTTTTTGGGTTAAGGGCGAAATATTTTTTTTTACCATTGTGGATCCTCCTGAAAGGCGTTTGGGGTGTCTCCTATTTATGTCAGATATTCCGAATCTTTAGAAGGGCGATCTTCGATTTATTTTGCGAGGCACTATAACTCGTCTTGACAAGCATAGTTTCCGACTAAAAACTGAGAAGAGGGGGTTGAATGGAAAAAATTTTTGACCAATGGAATTGGGTCAGAGACCTCGTCAAAACGGAAGAGCAAATGGAAGAAACCGGCGTGATTGATTTGTCGACTCAAGTTGATGAAGACAAAGCTCTGGTGAAAGAGACCTTCTATTTCTTGCATCGATTAAAAAATGAATTTATCGAAGCCACCCAGGCTTTTAACTCTTTAAAAACTTCTCCGTTGGGTCGAATTAAAATCTACGGAATTGCTAAAACAGAAGCTGACTTTATGTTGTTTCGCAATGGCTTTAAGATGATCTTTTCTTTTAAAAATCCGGGCATGGTCAGCATTCGTTTTAATTTTTTTGGTCCTCAATACTTGCCCAACGCGGCCGGCAATCAAAGCTCGGCTGCCCAGTTAATGGAAGAACACCTTGTTGAAACAAAAAAAGGGCCGTTCCATGACATCACTTGGACTTTTCAAGATCAACCTTTTCAGATCCCCGCTTTGGTTAAATATCATTTGACCCTGTTTATTCGCGAAAGCGCTAAATAAAACGGTTGATTCGGTTCAGCGGCCCTTGGCCCGTGAAACCTTCGGCGATTTGAAATTCCAAAGGCTGTAGGTACTTGACCTGCAACTGGATTTTTTGACCTGCTTTTAGATTTATTTTAGACATATTTTTGACGCGAAAAACTTCGCCATTAAAGCTGACCAAAATATCTTGCGAGCTTAAGATTTCAACCACTTCGAATTGGTAAATCTGACCTGCCGTCCATCCCGCCTGGGCCGCATTAGCCATTTTTCTCAATCCGTGGAAATGTGACCGGAATTGCCTGCCTGAACTTGTCTCCTAAGCTGGAGAGTTTTGTTTTCTCGACCTCAGGTAATGTGGGTTGGACCGCCGCTACAGTGGTGACACCGGTCTTGGCCCAATCGGGAAGATCTTCAGGCGCAAACTGCAGGCGGTCGCGATTGACCTTGGCGATAAACTCGATCTCGCCCAAATTCAAATCGACTTCTTTAGAAATTTCTTCCACGGATTTACCCTGATGAGCTAGTTGAGCCGCCCGGATGTACTTCATCGTATTTTGTCGTTCGATAATTTCTTGATGAGGAATTTTATCTTGAAAAATTTTGGCGACTTCTAAACTTTGGTTTCTGCTGGCTTCGATTTTTTGTATCTGCTGTTCCGATTGCAGAATCTCGTGCTGCAGTTCTTGGGTCTTTTTTTCGATCAATTTCTTCATTTGATCGACTTGTTCTTCGGTACGATCCGCTAAATCTTCTAGAATTGAAATTTTACTTTGCAGCAGTTGCAGGCCGCGACTTAAACGGGGATCCTGGGCCGGAGGTCGCATCAGCCTTACCCATAAAGTAGCCACACCCGCTAGCATCAAAAGATCAACCAAAGCTTGTACTAAAAACCAAATGTTCATAAAGACCTCGCTATGAGATCCATTTTAGCTTGGTCGGGCTTTAAAGGCTATTGGCCCTAAGGCCTGAAAAAAGCATTCATCCTAGAACATGCGCTTGCGAAATCTTCTGCAGAGACTGCAAAACTAATTCTTAAATACCCTTCGGTGCCAAATTCAACTCCGGGAACAGCTGCCACGAAAGCCTTTTCCAGAAGGGCCTCGGCCAAATCTTTTGAGTTTTTAAAATTTAGACCGTCAGGTCTAGTTTGGTTTAAGAATGGTCTAATATTAATCCAAAAATAAAAGGCTCCGTCTGGGGTCACCCATTTCAGATCTTTAATTTTTCGCAAATTTGCTTCGGCACTTTCTTTTTTGGCTTTCAAAAGTTGAAGAGCCGATTTTACTTCATAGTCCTGATTTTCTAGTGCGCTGAGTGCTGCACGTTGGGACAAATTCGATGTGTTCGAAGTCGTCTGACTGAGATAATCTCCCATCAGTTGCATCACGGTTTTAGGACCCACCAACCAACCTATTCTCCATCCCACCATCGCTAACGTTTTAGAAGCGCCATTCACAATCAACAATTGATTTTTAAGGCCAGGTTCCACCTCGAGCAAATGCGGCGCCGTGAACTGTTCACCAAAATAAAGGTGATTGTAAATATCATCAGAAATAATCCATAGATTTGGAAACTGCATAAGAACTTTCGCCAATGCTGAAAGCTCTTCACGTGTGTACGCAACACCGGTTGGGTTACTGGGGCTGCATAAAATAAAGGCCTTGGTTTTTGCCGTGATGGTTTGTTGCAACTGCTCGGCAGTAATTTTAAATCGGTTTTCTTCTTTTGTTTCAATAAATACCGGAATTCCACCGGCCAATTCGGCCATCGAGGGATAACTGACCCAATAAGGTGCTGGAACAATCACTTCGTCACCTGGATTTATCAGCAGCTGAAACAACGAATAGATCGCAAATTTGGCTCCGGGGGTGATCGCCACCTGCGATTCTAAAAACTGAGTTTTAGTTTCCCTAGAAGTTAATTCGGCCACCAGTTTTTTGAGCTCTGGCAACCCAGATGCTGGTGTGTACCTTGAAAATTTTTCGTTCAAAGCACTTTGAGCTCCCGCCACTGCACTGGCAGGAACATCCCAATCGGGTTCTCCGACAGTGAGATTAAGTACCGGGTTTCCGGCGGCGGCTAAAGTCTTTGCTTTCTGAGATAATGCCAACGTGGGTGATGGTTTCAAAAGACGAGTTCGTTCTGAAAAATTCACTTATTTTTACCTCGAGAAACGTTTTTTTGAAGTTTAGTTTTGAGAGGGCCGATCACTTGAGCTGGCACTAAACCTTTGGGGTCACCCCCATTTTTCACCACTTCTTTGACGGCCCTTGAAGAAATAAAATAATATTCAGGGCTTGCAAAAACCAAGACAGTTTCAATTTCGGGATTCAGTTGGCGGTTGATGTTGGCTTGGCTGACTTCATATTCGAAGTCCGTCACCGCACGAAGACCACGAACAATCACTTGGCCCTTTTCTTTTTTGACAAAATCCACCGTCAGGCCTTCAAAAATTTCAATGCGCACATTCGGCAAATTCCCCAAAGATTTTTTAATCAGTTGACGTCGTTCGACGGCCGTAAATAAAGAAATTTTGTCATTTGATTGCGCGACCAACACAACGACTTCTTCGTACAAAGCTGAAATGCGGCGGATAATATCGACGTGGCCCAAAGTAATGGGATCAAAACTTCCCGGATAGATGGCCCGTCGAAAAATGGGATTCTTGGTTTTCATTTGCAGTCCTTATCAGAAGGCTATTGTGTTTTGCAATTCAAAGTCATCCCGCTTGAAAGATCGAAAGTGATTTATCGCCGTATTGACGTCGATCCCACAGCTTCAAGGGGCCGTAAAAATCCTGAATTTTTTCTTTAAGGCCGGACTCGATCGCGATCAATGTTCCTGTCTTGAAAACCTTTGATATCGCCATTTCTTGCAATAATGCATCGGCCATCTTTTCGGTGAACGGAGGGTCGATAAAAATAATATCGTAAACGTTAGCCGTGGTTTTAAGAAATAAATAAACGTCTTGCGCAAAAATCTTAAAATCAGCTTTGATCTTTAAGTTGTCCAAATTCTTTTTTAAAAGTTCAATCGACTGCGGGTGTTTATCAACAAAATGAACTTGTGCGGCCCCTCGGGACAGAGCTTCTAGGCCCAGGTTTCCGCTGCCTGAAAAAAGATCTAGAATTTGCTGGCCCTCGAAATAACCTTGCATAATATTAAAAAGACTTTCCTTAACCCGGTCTGTGGTGGGTCGCAAGTGGGGCAGATCAAATTCGGCTAATTTATGACCTTTGTATTTTCCTGAAATGATTCGCATGCGGGCTCCGGCGCGGACTTTAAGTTTTTTGCCCGATCTTACTTAAGAATTCCTGGATTGTCTTTAGGTTATGATCCTGAAGCGAAGTAAAATGAAGCTCGACAATCATGTGCGTCGGCATTTCGCCTTTTCGAAAATGTTCTACCGGCTGTTGGGTTTTAATCACCCGCAGCTTTTCCTTAATCACGTAACTGGTCGTTGGAATCTGAAAAAACCCTTCGAAAACTTCGCCCAATTTATAAAATTCGTAAGGAGACTCCATCAAAAGTCCCACGACATTTAAGGTTTTGATTTTTCCTTTTCTTTTTTCTGCGGAAGGGCGCAATAACTCTAAATCGATAGGGTAGGGCGTGATCATAATTTTTTCAGAAGAGGACTCGGAGCTTTTTTTTGCAGTCGACATTAAACCACCAGCGATCGCTTTATTTTATTCTCGCACAGTTCCACGATCTTAAATACGTTTTCAAACGGCTTTGGCATAAACTCTAGGCTTGGCCACTGCAGACCGCTGTCCTCTATTTTCATCTCAGAAAAGGCAGAAATCAAAATAACATGCGAACTGACTAGACCTAGTGCTTGAGCTTTTTTTAAAACCTCGAAACCATTCAAGTCAGGCATCACGATGTCCAGCACGACAAAATCGGGTTTCACCTGGGACCAAAGCTGCAGCCCCGGGATCCCGCTGTCGGCGTCAAAGACTATAAAGTGGTGGGCTTGAAATGCTTTTCGCAGGGCCCTTCGAACCAAATTTTCATCGTCGATAATAAGAACTTTTTTTTCTTTATTGTCTAACAATTGGAAATCTCACTTCGAAGTTGGCGCCAGAACCTTCACCCGGATTCTGCGGAATTAAATTGAGCTGCCCGCCCATCTTTTGCACGATCTGCCTAGACAAACTAAGACCCAAACCCGTCCCCTGACCGTCGGATTTGGTGGTGAAAAAGGGTTCAAAAATTTTCTCCTGTAAGTGTGCCGGAACTCCGGGGCCGGTGTCTTGAATGCGTAAAATAACCTGCTGGTCTTCCCTTGAGAAAAAACTTTGGATGGTCAACCTGCCGGATTCTTTCATCGCCTGGCAGGCATTCTGGACTAAATTGTAAACGACCTGTTGAATCAAAATCGAATCCCCGCGAAAAAAAAGTCCATTTGTTTTTAGGTCAATTTGATAACGATGATCCAACAAATTTGATTTTAAAAAGGGCAAAGTTCGCTGGACAATATCATCAAGCTCTAGCATAGAATCTTGGCCCGAGGACCCTAGACTAAAATCCATTAAATTTTTAATAATGTCTTTGCATCGAGCGCTGGCTTTCTCAATTTCTTTTAAATCTTGAACTAATTCTGGCTTGTTTTGGTTTTGCGATTGAAGGACCTGAGCTAGCGCGATCAATCCGGCAATGGGATTATTAAGCTCGTGCGACAAATTTCCCGCCATTTTTCCCATCTGACTTAGTTTTTCGGTTTGTAGAAACTTAATCTGCAAATCTTTTTGCGCCGTCATATCTACATATCGGTTTAAGAAAGACGACACTTGTCCAGATTCTGATAAAATGGGGTACGACTGAACTTCATAAATTTTATTTTTAATTTTCACGACAGACACTTCGGTCTTTGCCGAATCCAGCGATTTTTCGACGGGGCAACCCAAACAAATTTGGTCTTTCTGAGCGAATATTTTAAAACAAGGGTAGGTCGTAAAATTTTCGGAAAACAAATTATTAGCTCGCAAAACTTGATACGTCGGATCCAAAATCGCTAACGGGTCTTTGAAGCTATCAAAAGTCTGCTCCCACTGTTGAGCGGTTTTTTTTAGTTCTTCCTCCAGAAAAATCTTCTCAAAGGCCAATTGAATGACTTTTTGCCGTTCGATAAAATGGTCCTGCAAAAAAACAGGATTTTGCAACAAAGGTTCCGTTTCAATCAACAGGCAGGCCCGAACCAGCGAATTTTGAATTTGAAAAATCTCGATGGGCATAAAGGGCCGCGCCAAAGCATTAGCTAACTGAGTTCGTAAAAAATTTTTATCAGTAAACCAACGTTCAATTTGCTGAGGCGTAGTTTTAAACGATTTTTTTGATTCTGCCTGTGTTTGTGCATCAATCAAGTAAACTTCATTGGGATGCCCAGAGAAAATTAAAAAAGGTTCATTTTTTAGGTGAAGCTTGTGAAATTCTTTTCTAATTTGGTCGATAAATTCTTCAAATGAAAGTGTGGTGGAAAGTTCTTTAATAAACCGAATCAGCTGTCGAACTAAATTCAGTTTTTTATCTTCTTCTTCTTTGGATACTTTAATGGACGATGTCCTTTCGTCGACGATCTTTTCTAGATCCTGGTTTAACAAAGCCAGCTCTTGAAGTTGCCGCTTAGACTCCTGAAATAAAAAATTCTCTCGGTCAAGTTCTCGTTGGTAGTGAATTTCTAAGTTCATTTGCGCCAGTGTTTCTTTGGACTCAAAAGGGTAGGCCACCAAGTGCGCGGTTTTAAGCTCGTTCACAGCAGTTGCGATCAGACCTGGGTCCCAGACCCGTGCCGACACAAAAAGAAGACTTCGCGAAAAATCAGAAGTGCTTTGTTGTCGCATTGATATCAGTTGTTGCAGCTGATCTTTTTTTAACCAGCTTAAATCAACAATGGTCACATCGGCTTTCAGTGCGGGCCATTCCTGAATGAACTGGGCGAATTGACTGAGATGAGTGACCCTAATTTGAGGTTCAAAAATCGAAATTTCTTTAGGATCAAACGAAAATAAAACTAGGTGCGGAAGGGCCTTGTTATCAAGGTTGACTCTCTGATTTTTCTGCACTGACTCCGGCATGGATTCTTCCTAGGGTCTCGTTCCATTTTTGCAGACCATGTGCTAGATCGTACTCCAGAATTTCAGAAAGCAGAACAAAATCTTTCTTTTCGAAGGCTGCTAAAAGTTGTTGGATGGTTTCGGTCATATGAAGACTATTCGACGCCCAAAAGGTTTTAGTCTCGAGATCTTGAATCAGTGTTTTTTCGATCGCCATCAAACAGTCGGTTAACGATGAACAAGAATCCACTAGATCAACAAAATTTTTAAGCTGCCCTTCAGGGCCGTCAAATTTCATTTTTTTAGATAAGCTATCCACTTGCACAATTAAAAAGGGAAGCTCGTGCAACCAACCTTCAATAACGGCTGGCAACAGCTGATCCGGGGCTTCGGCCAGAACTTCTAGTTGATTGATGTCGGACACTTTTAGGTCTGAAAATTCGACTTCTTGCTTTTCATTCAGACTTAACCCGTTCAGTTTAAACTGACAGACAACCAAACCATCTTGCTCGAATTTTTTTTCGAGTTCACGCTTAAGCCCACCAAAAGAAGGCGAAGAAAATTCATTCTTGAGTTCTTCCTGAGAGAATATTGCTTTCATCAAGCACTCCTGGCGTTTCGGCGGTTTCAGACCAATGGTACTTCGTTAAATAATTCTGCAGTTGCTGGTGTCGCTTGAAGGTCTCGGCCAAAAGTTTCAACAGCTGATCAAAGTCCGTTGGCGCAATTCGAGATCTTTCGGTCATCAGCCAGTCCGTAATCGGGCTTAAACTGGGAACAATCTGAGAAATTTTACCAAAAGCTGCATCAGCGGCGTCAAGCAGATGTTTGTGATTGTCCAGGTCGGTTTGATTTTTTATTTGAGCCAAAAACTCTAGAACCATATCGTTCACCATTTGAAGCTTTTCAATTCCTTCTAGTGCCGTTGGCGACAGCGGAACCACATGTGGCAATTGAAAGTATAACGAACAGATTAAACTCCAGGCTTCGTCCTCTTCACTAGAAGTTAGGCCATGATACGCATTGGTTTCTGGATCAATGGAATAACACTTTATCCCTGGTACCAAATTGAGCGCGCATTTTTTTATTTCAGAGACAACTTCTTCCAAATCCACCGCACCCTGAGCGCGATAAACTATCGAACCTGGCGCTTTCGGTCCAGACTCCCAGAAACGCACGCTTGAGAAGCTTAAATTAAAAGATTTCTTTTGCAAAAGATTCGCCACCTGCAACAAAGAGCTATCAGGCCCGATAAAAAGATCGGCTCCGTCAATGATTTGAAAAACATCATCCAAATTAGTCTCTCCGACTAAAACTCTTAACCTTGAATTTAGCCGTGGGTGCTGTGGCAACGACTTGATCACTTCTCTTTCGGTTCCCAAAACCACCAGCTGCTGGGGAACTTGGTCCAGTAATTTCTCGACAAAACTTCCCCATTCTTTCGCTGAGAGATTTTTTTGCGATTGGCTAGCGCCGATATGCAAAGCAAAATAAGCCTGGAATTGATAGGGCGACGGGGCAAGCCGCTGATAGTAAAAATCCGATGGAGTTAGTTCGACCTGAAGAAAGTTGGCGTAAAATTCAATCATGTGAATGCGATTCCATTTATGGATTCCCATCTGAGCGTAAAAATAAGCGCTCCAGTCATCGTTAAATTGCAAAGATAAATCAGGATGCCGCGACAAGCCCCGACATTGAGCGACCCTAAGGTATCCTGCAATGGATGCCGAAAGCGGCGAAAAAGTCAGGTTAATCAATTGATCAAAATTTTGTCCTTGAAGGTCGCTCAGGAAACTTTTTAAAGTTTTCAGAACGGGCTGAAAATTTTTAGTAACGATAAATTCTTCGACGCAGCTTTCGGTGGGAAGCGGATGAATGGTGACCGGAAATCCCAGTCCTGCAAACGCACCTTGAAATTTCTTTCGAGTCAAAAAATGTATTTCTGCTGCCGGATGCAAACGTGCAAAGGCTCGAAGCGCCGGCCACGATTGATAAATATCACCTATTCGGGCTAGACTGATGATTAAAATTTTCATGAGGTATCTGCTCCTGCGCAAGTTCGGTTAAAATTTTTAAAGCCAGTAGATCTTGAAGATCAGGATTTTCTGATTTCAAAATGGCCGTCGTCTGAATTTGAAGTTCGCTGACCAGCTGACGCATGTATTTTTCTAAATCGATAGCCATGAGATTTCCTTTCCAACAAGGTTCAGATGCGATTGCAATGAGTTGGACAATTGCCCAATTAGTGATTCTTGCAATTGAAGCCTGGATTCCCACGAGCTGCCTTGAAAGTCTGATGCTTTTTGAAAAACTTGAAATGCTTGAATCCAGGTTTGGTTAAAATTGTGATTTTGTCGCGTTTGAAGCCCATCTAGATCTTTTTGAAGATCCTGGATCATATCATGGCACTGTTGGTGCGATAGTGAAAGATCCAAAAGGTCTTTAGCGTCGATAGGTTTTTCATCCAAAAAGTGGGCCCAAGTTCTTTGTGCCAGTTTTTGTTGTAAGACCGAATTTGCACTGGCGTTGGTCTCGCGAAGAAAAAACTCACCCTGATTGCTTTCGACAACAAATAAATTAAAACCAGCTCGCGGTCGATTCAAAGTCTGATTTAAAATAAAGCTTTCGATCGCCAAGACTAAATCTGCCCTTGAAAAACTTTGCTCGCACAAATGCGATGCCTTGGGACACGTTTGATGATGATCGCAAGGGTAACAGGACACCGTCGACGTCATCACTTGGGATTCCAACAAGTATGGCGCAGATTTCATGGCATTTGCACTGCCTAAAAAAATTCCAAAAGTAGGTACCTTTTTCTTGGCCGCAAGATGTAGCACACTAGTGTCCAAGCTCACCAAGGCATCAAATTGATCGATCCGCGATTCTAAGGTCGGCCAATCCCAGCTGACAATTTTTTCATCAGGAAACATTTGCTCGCATTTTTCTTTATCTTCGGGCGCAGTTAAAATGGAAATTTCAAGATGAGGTTGGCGATGGAAAAGTTCCTTGATCATTTGACGCCATTCAGTAAGCTCCATATTTTTCTTGGGGTCACTGCTGGTGACTTGAAAAAGAATTTTTCGCTTGATCCTAGTTTGCATCGCAGCCATTAGCATTGGAGGATTTTTACCCGCGGCTCTGGCAATCAATGACAGCCCGTGAAAAACTGGCGACGCCTGCGCTCCCAAATACAGATCTAAATATGGAAGCCAGGGATTTTTTTCATGGGACGCAGAATCCTGCACAAGGCTTACGACCGCTCTGGACAGATGGGTGTGCGAGGCATCGATCACGCGATCAAATCCTAATTTTTTAAGGAATTGAATTTCACGCTCAAGCACAACGAAGGCGTGCATCCAGTTGTAATTTTTTTCCACCAAAATTTTTTGCAGTCTTCTGCGAGAAAAAAAATACATTCGCGGGTGATGTTTCAGCTGCGGATAAAAAAGATCATTAACTAAAAAATGCGTGTTTTCATCTTCAAACGCCTGTTGATGTTGAATAAAATCACCCAGTCGAAGTAAGGACAAAACCAGCGTCTTCATTGCGTTAGCTCTTTCAGAATTTTAAAATAAAAATCTTCTCGAGATTTATTTTGGTGAAGTAAAATACTTTTTAATTGAAAATCTTCAGAAGACAAAAGTGTCGGTGCGCTGGCCAAAAAAGAATCTAATTCCAACATTTTTAGATTTCGTGCGACCGTCCTTGATTCGCTGGCTTTTAAACCAGCTAGACTAAGCCACAATTGGAAATATTGCTTTTCAAAAAGTGCCCATGCGGGCTTAAATGGCATGACAATATAGTCTAAATCCTGCGCGCTCTTAACTCGTGATGAAAATTGAAAATCGGGTTTAATCGCAATAATTTCTACCGACGCAGGGATTGAATTTACACTTAAAGTGTCGCGAATTGTCTGTTGATCAAACTCAAGAACCGTAATTTTCTTCCACAAATTGGCTTGCGCTGCTGCAATAACATGATGGGCAGCTCCCAACCCCAGAATGTAAGCCTGCTTTGAAACTGACTGGGTTTGATCTTTGTTATCTTTGTTATCTTTGTTATCTTTGTGATCCTTGTGATCCGTAAATTCAAGTTTTACAAATGGCGCAAGCCAGGTCTGGGCTTCGCGAGCAGGATCCCTTGGCGAACACAACAGACGACCCTTCCTATTCATAAAAGTCATGTCAGACCCAGCATCTGTTGGACGCGTTGAAGTTCTGGATCCCGAGGCCGAAACAGAAGTTCCTTTTCAAGCTCGACGCGGGCCAAATCTGATTGGTGAGTTAAATGATAAAGCTGAATCATTACCAGATTTATATCACCATCGTCCCAAACGATTTTTTGATAAGCTTCACAAGCATTCAGTACCCGTTCGTAGACTCTTTCAGTCACGCCAATTTGAATGTACATCTGCAGCGCCGTTTTGTTTCTTGGACAAATTTCCAGAGCTTGTTGAAGATGCGCTAGGCACAAATTCAAATCGTGTTCATGATGCGAAATTAGTGCTAAACCCACCCACGCCTTGTCATTATTTGAATTAAGATGAATCGCCTTTTGAAAGTTTTCACGGGCCATGACGAAATTGTTTTTCTGAATTTCCAGTGTGCCTAAATTCACCCACAAATGGTCAGAATCGGCGTTCAAAGTCAGCGCCTTATGATAAAATTCTTCCGAGGATTCGAAATCTTTTTCTTTAAGAAAAATATTACCCAAATTTTTATAAATTTCAAAAAGCTCGGGGGGATTAAAAGGCATTTGATTGATTGCAAAAAAATAGGCTTCTTTTGCGGGCTGATCTTGATGGTGTATGTAGAGGTCGTGGGCCCAAGCAATTAGATCGTTGATCTGGGGATTATTCTCGGCCAAATATTTCAGAACGGAGGTTCGTTCGTTTTTGAGGTTTAGCTTTTCCATGACTTCAGAAAGTAAATAATAAAGTTCACGGCGGTGTGATTTATCCTGCAAGGCCTTGAGTAGAAGTTGAAGGCCCAACGCGTACTCTTGATTTTTGATTAACGTTTTCGCATTAAAGATTAAAACGGAAAGGTGATCTTCTTTTTTCGGACTGGAATTTTGGCTTTGGTTCTTAGGCTCGTGGATGGCATCTGGACTAAAATCTATAGATTGCATATCAGAAAACCTCGCTGTTACTTAAATGGTAAGACAGCAAGAGAAATGCCAACGCCCGAGATGAATTCAAATGCGTGCAGACGTGAAAGGTCCAGACAAAAAAATGACGAGCGCTTTTGCTTTTAGCAAAAATCCCGTCAAAACCAAAACGTAGAGCTTAGTCTAGCGCCAGTTTTTTCAGATCATCCAATTTTTGTTGGACGTCCAAAGGAATTCGCGTGCCGGAACTTCCAGTGTAACCCATATAAAGCGATTCTTCGAGTTTTTGATAGCACTTCTTAGCCCAGGCGCTGTGGGCAGTTTGGCGAATACAAGACTCGTAATAATTTTCATGAAGATTAAATATTGAAAGGTCACGAACGGATTCGTAAGAAACTCCGACCATGTATAAAGCTTCGCCCAAATTATTGGCATCTAACTTTTGTGCCAAAATCGCGTGAAGGTCTGAAAGTGCGCGCATAAAATAAACGTCTCCACCACGATCGCCCAAACCCTGCTGAAGATCCCGACCTTTTTGAACTAAAATTTTTGCCCGTTTCATTTTCTCAGCAGTATTTTTTGGCGCTTTTGCTTTTTTTTCGCTCTTCCACTCTTTGATGGCCTTGTTCCAACTTTGTGCGCTTTGTTTCAGATAAAATGGCGTCTGTGAGGAATCCAGAATTTTTTGAATCACTTTCAACGACAGTTCGGGATCTTTTAAAAACTTAATGGTGATCGAAAGACTGTAGCGGACGGCCTTGTCTAAGTCCATCAGCAAAAAATCTTTCGGTTTTGAAATCACCATTTCAAACTGCGCCAAAGCAGGCTGAAATTGGCGAGTCGCTAACAAGAACTCTCCCCGCTCGATGGCTTTCATATTCTTTAACGTTGATTCTATTTCTGGCGAATTAAATTCTGGACCTTGGTTGGTGCGGGTATGGCATTCTATGCAATAGGAAGTGGCATTGATCAATAAATAGCGGGCGTATTCTTTCTTCGAAGCCGTAAAACTTTCTTGGGCGCGCTTTAAATCATCGGTGAAACCATTCGAAAGAAATCGCAGACTAGGATCAGACCGAATCATCATCGAATGGTTGGCCAATTGTTTCGAGGCTTCAGTTAAATTGGACAATGAGGTTTTAATTTTTTCTTCGTTGCCAGACTGACTAAATTTTTCCGAATTCAAGACCAACGGAAAAATTTCAACCAAGTTATTTTTGAACGACTGCATCGAGTGTTGAAAGCTTGCAGGGGTAGGATCGGCGTTCTTTTTGGCCGAATGGGTGTCTTCCGATTTGGAATGGCAGCTGGCTAAAAACAAAAATCCGCAACCTAAAAGCAATTTGAACGAAGACGGAAATGATTCCATGAAATCTTTCTCCTGTTGCCAAGAGCGTGAGATTATTCGTGGTTTTCGTCAATCCTTTTGTTTGCGATTCAGTTACACTTTTTCGTCTAAGTTTTTATGAAACAAGGGAGACTTGTATTTTCCGAAAATCTCTTTGGTTTTTTTCACGTCTTGAAGCTCTCGGATAATTTTGGTTTTGATTTCTTCGATCTGCCCAAGAATTCGCAAGTCTTGATCTAAAATCCTGCGGACGTATTCGTCTTTAATTTCTAAGAGATTTTTGACCTCTAGCCGTGTCTGGGGGGTGGGCGAACGATCCAAAGAGTTTTGTTCTTCAGTGATTTCACGAGAAATGTAATTAATCACGTCCAGGATATTTTCACGTAACGAATAAAATTCATCGATATTCGAAAACTGATTCAGCGGAATTTTTTCCAGCTGCTGTTCATTCAGTGAGTAAAATTTCTCTAGATAGTGAACTTTCTGCTGCAGTAACTCGATGATTCTTTCCATAACCCCTCCATAGGTAGTCTTGCGGCCGCGATCAGCCAGCTTTTTTTTCTGTTTCGCCTTTTTTAATTTTTTCAACTGCCTGGACCCATCCATCGTAGAGAGTCTCAAGAAGTTTCAAATTCGTTTTCAAGGGTTCCGGTGAACCTGAAATATTTGCTTTAGTAAATTGTTCGGTCATAAACATATAAAGCTGTTCTAGGTTTTTGGCGATTTCGCCGCCCACATTGTGGTCTAGGGTGTTGTTTAGCTCTAGGACTATGTCGAAAGCTCGACCTATGTTGATACATCGTTCAGATACATTTTTTTCTTCGGCGGCTTTAATTCCTCGCCTAGTGAATTTAATCGCGCCTTCATACATCATCAAAAGAAGTTTCTCGCGGCTAGCGCTGGTGACTTGAGTTTGTTTGTACTTTTGATACGGATGATTCATAAAAAATTTTTCGGATTGATTCGAAGGATCCTAGAGTCCGGTTTTAACTCTTATCCCTGACCACCCTTGCCCTGTGGGGTTGCGATTCCGCCTAAAGCAGCACCCTGTGACTGCAGTTGCGACATTTTGCTTTCTAAATTAGAGAATTGAGTCCTGAGCGATTCTTCCCGTTTGGTCAGCTGGCGTTCTTTGTTGTCGATCTGTTTGTTGATATTATCGACCTTTTGTTGGATGCCTCGCTTGCGAGTGGCCAAAGGTCCAAAAGCATTGTTGGTCAGCGCACTGATTTCTCGTTTCACCGCCGACACAAAACCGGTGTTAAAACCGTCGCCTCGAAAAAAATTAGACACCGACTGCGGATCGCCAGTTAACTGAGCGTTAAATTTATCTTGATTAAAATTCAGTGTTCCGTTTCGGGTGAACTCGACGCCCAATTGGTTCATCTGACTGACCGAGCCTTCGACTCCGTACTGAGGATTTTGAATTAAACGACGAAAGCGACTTTCGATACTGCGCAAAATGCTGTCGCCACCCATTGGGCCCAAATGCTCTTTTCCGGATTTATCTTTTTGAAGCTTGTGCTGATTCTGAATAAAACTAAGAACTGCGTTATAAGCTTCGACGAAAGATTTAATTTTTCCCGATATGACTTCCTGATCCTCTTTGACCGACAAATAAATTTCTCGGCCAGGCGCTGCTTGTTTAAGCTCTAAAACCATCCCTGGAATTAAATCTTTAATTTTATTTTCTGGGGTCTCAAGTTCAAAACCATCAAGCTTAATGATTGCATTCTGTGCCGGCTTTTTTTGATCAAAATAAAAATCATCGTCACCATCTAAAAGATAGACTGTGGGAAATTCCACTTGTTTATCATCACCGGTGGCAAGTCCCGTGACCATCAGTTTAAACGGAGTTTCCTTATCGCGCCGGTCGTTAATAACTAAAGCGCGCAGACCTAAATTGGACTTATTAATCGTCTGAGCCACTCCATCTAATGTTGAATTGTCGCCATTAATATAAACTTCTTTCATACCGTCGGGAGTTTTAAATTTGATGTAGCCAACACCCATTTCCGTGCGATCGCGATCGGCATATCCATTGGATATCGCGCCCGGTTTTTGCGCTAATTGCTTCACTTCGACTTGCCATTCGCCGCTGATAACGGTGTTAGGATCGACAGTTCCGTTAATCACACTGGGATCACCACTGACGACTTTTGTGTTTGTAAATCCGCGCGTTCCGACAAGTTCGCCGATGGGTTTATTGATTTCATTGACTTTAGTTTCTAAATCAGTGACCAGCTTAAGCTTGTCGTCTTCGGCAGCTTTTTTGGTTTCCATTTGCTTCACGGGAACGCGTTCGGCTTCCATAATTTGGTCGACGATATTAGACGGTAAACCTGAAGCCATTCCCGAGAATCGGATTGCACCCATACAATTATTTTCGCAGAGTTTTAATCTGTGTGTGAGTCAATTAAATGTCTTTAGGACCCCACTCAATGTGAAGGTAGAAAAACAGATCTTTGACAGGCCCTTGGCCCCTTTTTACTTGAGGTTTCTATGCGGCTTTCGACAGGAGTTGGCCTTTTTGGCCTTCGGGTTTGACGAGATCCCAAAGCTCAAGCTCGGGAGCGCGACGTATGACTTTACCCAAGTGATCTTTGATGATGACGAATTTTTTGTTATCAATCGTCACCAGTTCCACTTGTAGATTTTGATTTTTCACAACTTCTAAATTTTTTAAGTGATCTAAAGCGACCTGCAGTTCTTCAGGTGTCATTGGATTTTTTTTCTTCTGCTGCTCGCTCGAAGACTGTTGTCCATTGGCGTCTCGGTCTGTGGCCGAGTCCGACTTAATGGCTTTTTCAACAGGTTTTTTGGGCTTCAGATTCATGGGTAGAACTGATACCAAAACATTTTTTATATCCATAACTTTAAGATCGGCTTGATCTCTTTTGAACTTAAACTGTACTTACGGCTGGCCCAAAGTACCCCGGAAGATTTTAAGGCCCCCCGGGTAGGATGGTACCGTGAAGGGAACTAGGCTTCCCCTCACTCAACCAAAAGAGAAAATAAATTAATTTAAAAGTTTAAGTGCTAGACCCGGCTGTTGGTTGGCCTGTGCCAAGACCGAAGTCGAAGCCTGCAACAGAACGTTGTTTCTTGCAAATTCTGAAGAGCTTGCCGCGATGTCAGCATCACGGATTCGAGAATTTGCAGCGGACAAGTTTTCGTTCTGCACAGCTAAGTTATCAACGGTCGATTGAAATCGATTTTGAAGAGCTCCAATGTTGGCGCGAAATCCGCCCACTTTGGCTTGCGCTTCATCGACTACAGACAAGGACTCTTGCGCCCCTTCTTTTGTCGAGAAATCCATACCGCTAATTCCTAACTCGTCGCTAGTTGCATTCAATTGTGAAGAGTCGAAAGAAATTCGATCTTCAAAGTCGTTGTTGTTAATGCCCACTTGAATATCATATTTAGAACCTTGCCCGTTCAGAAGAGACTGATTTCCAAATCTGGTAGTTCTTGCGATCCGCTCTGATTCGTCTTTTAATTGCTGAGCCTCGATGTTGATGTAGCCACGTTCGCGTTCACCCACGGTGTCTGACGCTGCTTGAATTCCAAGCTCGCGCAGTCGAGTCATAATATTAGAAATTTCGCTTAATCCACCCTCAGCGACTTGCACTAAAGAGATTCCATCGTTCGCATTTCGTGATGCCTGGCCCAAACTTCGGATCTGAGATTTTAAGTTCTCACTGATCCCCAAACCAGCGGCATCGTCCGAAGACGTTACGATCCGCGATCCAGACGACAACTGAGCCGAGGATTTTTGAATCATCCTTTGCGATGTTGTCAGAGTTCGTTGCGCAGCGATTGACTGCAGATTGGTAGAAATACGTAGTCCCATGGGAACCTCCTAGGGTTTGTGATCAGGACTTCCCGTCTGATCGATAAATTTCGAGAACCTCAAGCTACCTACTACCGAGGAACCAAAACGCCAATCCCTGGCTGTTTTTGTTTTTGTTGCACGTTGAAGACCTTGGCTTTTCCAGCAGGAGTTGTTTTTTTAAGAGGGATCACTGTCACGCTTTCTCTCTTCAAGCATCTGTGGTCGAGTCTTGATCATTCGTTCTGCCTAACCATTCGGCGAGTCTGGTTCCGACTTGAGTCTCGTCCAGTAGATCTAGACCAAAGACCATTCACTTCTAGACTTTAGGACTGCGAATGCAGACCTTCGATGGGTTTTTTCCTAGACTTCAGTCTGGAAAATGGCCAGGTTTTGGATCGCATCACCTTGGTCGTATCTAGTCCGGCACGGACTATGGGCGGGATTGGTTCTTGATCTCATCCCAAATAATTGTGATAACTGGTGGATGAGAAATAATTTTTATCATTCAGTCATTTTTTTGGGATGGGCTGCAATTCTAAATTCGTGTTCAACAGTTCGCGAGAATCCGCAATTAAAACTGATCAGCGAACAAGAATATATTTCAACCGTCGAACGCCACACACAGAAAACAAAAGTCTATGATGGGTTTGTAAATATTTTAGATTTTGGAGCGACTCTTCATACTGCTGACATGGCGGCCGCACAGGTCGATCAAAATGCCCGGCTGTATCAGTGGAGTGTCGATCAATACAAAGCAGAAAAATCCAGGGTCGAGAGCGAATTGGCTTCACAAACAAAAATATTTTTAAGTTTTTTTGTGCCTGAACGTAAACACGATGACCTTCATCGCAGCAATTCGAAATGGAAAATCTTTTTAGATGCCAACGGAAAACGTTTTGAGGGTAAAGCCACTCGTATGAAAGCCATATTGGCGGAAGTGCAATCGCTGTATCCTTTCCATACCAGATGGGGCACACCTTATTTCGTCACTTTCCAAGTCCCCGTGTCGGTGATTGAAACCGGCAAAGCTAAATTGACTTTAACTGGCCCTGTCACCGCGGCCACAGTTCAATTTTAGTTCAATTTTAGATCAGTATTGAATCAATACTGATTTAAAAAAAGTTGGCCAATCGCTGCAGGATCTGCAACTGATCCATTGCCCGTCGCCGTGTTGAATTGGGTGCAAGCTTGGGCATAAGACGCCGTCACAGTTGGCCCTGCGCAATTGGCATTATAGGCCGACAAAACGGCAGTACCGACAGCGGTTTTGGTTGTAGTGTCTGCATTTGTTTTCATACATGCCAGCTGCGCGTTCATATCTGCGGCCGCAGTGCAGGCGCTGATCGTATTTTTCACGTAGTTTGCTGCTGTCGCCATTTGCGCTAAGCTGGCTAACATGGTCAGCCCTTTGGATTTTGAAAGCGTGCAATAGGTCACCGCAAGGTTGGAATTCGTATAGTTTGTCGCCTGACTACTACTGCTATTGAAAGCCAAAACGGTCATTGCCGCGGCGGTGGAACTTGTACTGCTTCCGCCTTTTAAACTATCGGCCGCGGTAGCGATCGTTGCCGGAGTTGCAAAACCCTGTTGAATAAAGAGAGCCGCACAACGAATTAAATAAGCGGCTTCAGATTCTAACCCAGTTATTTTCTCTAAACAGTCAGGCGCAGATGCCGGCGTGCTGGTGTTCAAACACTGCTGAGCTTCTTTAACTTTGTCACCGTTGGTTTTAGTGCCGCAGCCCGAAGTGGTCAAAAGGGCAAGACCTAATAACAAATATTTAAAGGTGCTTGGTTTCAAAGTAAAATCAAAAAGTTTCGTCATGTTGGTTCCTTTTAAACTTGGGATGTGGAAGCGTTCCTTTTAGCTTTGGCCGAGAACTTTTCTTGGTCAAGATATTTGGCAATTTGCGGCACCTCGGTCGAAAGTTCATCAGTTTAAGTTGCTCCAAATAAAATAAAATAGGTCCAGGGCTGGCACGCCTTTGGAATAACAGATGTTATTAACAATAAAAAAGGAGGACCTATGTCCAACAAAAATGCATTGATCACTTTCGGAATGGCAAGCCTGCTGCTTGTAGGATTCGCCTGCTCGAAAAAAGAAGATAAAAAAGACCAAGTTGCAGCTCCAGCGGCGGCGAAAGCCCCCGACGCAAATCAAGCCCTTCCGCCATCAGTAACTGCGGGGATTGATTCCAGCACACCAAGTGGGCAGACATTGTTGGCCGTACGTGCAGAATCTGCGGTGACATTTGACCAAGCAAAAAAGTATTTGATGGATTTAACGGACTATGAAGGGATCACCTTGCTTGAAGAAGCTGTTGCCATTTCCGGTGCATTATCTTTAGTACAAGCCCAGGCCGACCTTAACGATTTTACTTCTGCATATAAGTTCGTTTCCGAGCTTGAAAACGAAAAAGGCGGACACCTTTATACCAGCGAAATGTGTTACACATTGGCGATGGATTTGGTGACTAATAATGTTTATATCCATCAGGATTTAAAATCCAACTATGACTATTTGTCCAAAATTTCACCCCGCGCCACAGGAATCGCTACAAATCTTTTAAATCCGCGACTTTTAACTCGCGAAAAAGCTTTAGAAGCAGCCACTTTTATGATGGGCATTGCGAAATCAGCATCTCAATTGCAATCAGTGCACCAGCGCCTGTTAGAGCAGAAAGAAGCGGATGGACAATTCGCTTTGACAGATTCGGAAGCGTTGGAAATGGCGCTAAAAGTTATTGAAAATACCGACTTAGAAACTCTGGATGTGACCATCAAGGTTGAGCGTCAAGCTTTGGCTAGTGCAACGACCCGACAAATTTTAGCAAAAGTGATCGACGATCGCCAAGTTGAAATGGGTCTTGAAGTGGAAAATGCTGACCTTACCGCTGCATCTTTTGTCCCGGTCGAGGGTGAATCTGCAGCTGCGATAGCTGAATCCCAGAAATTAATTCCGGGTACAATAATTAACACGATGGAAGAACCAACAAATCTTGCTACTGCGAACTTACCCACTCGAATTTCCGATGCGCATAACTCTGCTGTTAGCGTTTATGGTTTAGATGTCAGTGGACAAAAAGAGCTGGCTAGAATCAAAGTCGAAGAAGCTGCAAAACAAAAAGCAAAAGCTGATGCAGCAAAAGCTCAACTTGCTCTTGCAAAAAATCAAAGACGATTAGAAGCCATAAAAGCTGCGAAACAAGAGGCTAGAGACAAAAAGAATAAAGCGGATGAAAACAAAGATCGTTTAGACCGCGCTGCTGACAAGAAAAAGTAATCAGGTTTCGGAAATTAAAAAGGCTTGCCCTCACGGGCGGCCTTTTTTTTATCCAGCCTTTGGTCTTAAAACCATTTCTTAAAAAAGCCCTTTGAAAATTTCCAATTGACATTAAATTCCTGAAAAAAATAGACGAGCTCTTCGTCTGTAGAGCTTTGGGTTTTCCTTTCCCTCTGCCTAATTAAAACAGAAAATAAAAAGACCATGGCGCGGTCAAAAATTTTCCATTTCGCTTTCTTAATTTTTATGGCGCCAAAATTGTGGGCGCAGACTTCCGAAGTTCGAGAATTTTATAATGGCGCCCGAATGTTAGCCATGGGGGGTGCCAGCATCGCCGTGGTCAACGATGAAACCGCACTTTTAACTAATCCTGCAGGACTTGGAAAACTACGAAATGCTTTTGGCACTATTTTGGATCCAGAAATCGATGGCTCGTCGTACCTGGGATCAATTTACAAAGCCAAAGCATTTTCAAATCCACTAAGCATGAGTCAAATGGCTGCAAGTCTCAACTTGGCCCGCGATTCCTATTCTCACTTTCGCGCACAAGTGTTTCCGTCGTTTGTCGTTCGCAATTTTGGATTTGGAATTTATTGGCGACAATCTCTGGACGCCATTATGAACACTTTAGGAACTTCGATGGCGACATCCTACTACGACGATTTAACTTTGGCATTGGGTTATAATCTTCGGCTTTGGGAAGGCCGAATCAAAATTGGTTTTGCAGGGCGCGCGATTTCGCGAATCGAAGTTGCAAAAAATTTGGATCCAACAGCGGCACTAGATCTTGCCAGCAATGCCTCGGAAGGCTTTGGTTTGGCCGGCGATTTGGGACTGAATTTAACAGCGCCTTGGACTTACCTTCCAACGATTTCTGCGGTCGTGCGCGATGTAGGCGGCACCAAATTTACATCCGGAAATAATCTTCGATTGACCAGCACATCTAGACCGGTGGCGGTGGCACAGGATATAGACTTGGGTGTTGCCCTGTTTCCCATACATGCCAATCGCACCCGATCAGCAATCACTTTAGAATATACAAAAATGGTCGAGGCCTCGAGGGCCATTGATAAAAATCGTTACTATCACGCAGGCTACGAACTGAATTACGCGGATCTTTTCTTCTTTCGCATTGGTATGAATCAAAATTTTTTCACCGCCGGCGTCGAGCTTGCATCTGAATTTACTCAGATCCAATTATCGACCTACGGCGAGAACGTAGCCGCCGATGGATCCACTACCGAAGATCGCCGATTTGTTTTCAAATTCGCTCTCAGATTCTAATTTTTGAACATTAAAAATAGAAGATAGACTCTAGAAGCTAGACCCTGCCCGATCCAGACTTATCCCAGTTTTGTTTTTGTGCGATCCTGACACTATGAAAATTTGGCTGGGGTTGCCATTGGCAGCGATCCTTTTTTTAACTTCGTGCACTAATATTTTTTTGGGACTTTCCAATCGCGAAACCGATGATGCTCTTTACGAAGACGCGACAAAAGCAATGGATGATTCTTTGTGGGATGTCGCCATTGGAAAATTTCAAACCATGTCGCCCACTTATCTGACAAACAATCGTAAAGTGCGCCAAAGCTATGCCGGCGCCCTTGCCGGAAAATGCGGTCTGGATTTTATTACTTACCTGACTAGTATTTCAGGATCATCACCGGGCGCGACGGTCTCTTTTTTTAATTGGTTTATGCAAGGCTTTAAACAAAAAACCGTCAGCCCGGCTTCATGTGTTTTAGCCGAAAATCAAATTAAACTAATTTCCGTCAACCCTAACTTAAGAACCCCCAGCGAAAATCTCTTTATGCTTTTTTTGGCGATGGTGAAAATTGGCACGACCCTTCGAAATCGCGCGGATATCGATTCTACAAATAGTCTTGGAGAGGGAACACCCGATGCCACTTTCAACGCCTGTACCACCAGCGGTGGAACAAATGTTTTGACTGACGCCGAGGTCACCCAAATTATTACTGGCATTGGTTTAATTATTGAAAACCTAGCGTACTTGCCTTCGGGAACTTCGTTAGGGACTTCGTTTTCTAATCTTCAAGCGGTCTGTGGAGCGACTTGTAATATCACTGACTCGTCGGTCGTTAGCGCATCAGACATTAACACTTTTCGTGATTTGATCAGTCTTTCAAACACACACACTCTTTTGCCGGGTGTGGGAATAGGCTCTTGCGTCGATTTAACAATTGTTGGGTGCTGTCCTTAAAATGAAAAAATTATTTTTTTTTATTTTCATGGGATTGGTTTTTAAAATTAACGCCGGCGCGGCAGAAATTTATAATTACAACCAAAGCTTGCGCTCATTAGGCATGGGCGGCGTTCACATTCCAGCAGAAGATGATGCATCGATGATGTTAGTCAATCCAGCCAATTTAAGTGAAATCAAAGGCATTCAATGGACTATTTTCGATTTGGGACTAAAATCAAACGCTCTTCAGTATGCTACGACTTCCACCACTACAGCGACTAGTGTATCCGGAGCATCATCGTTAAGTCCCTATTACGGTAAACCAGTCTATGTTGGATTGGGCGGAAATTCGACATTGGCATTCCCGTATTTTGGATTTTCAATATATGACGACGGTGGCTTGGGATTTAAACTTAATAATCCTGCATTTCCAAATTTAAATCTCAATTATTTTAATGATTATGGTTATGTTTTGGGTGGCGCTTTACCCATTGCGGGTCCTTTGAGCTTTGGATTAAATTTTAAACGGATCACTCGGGCCGGCGGTAATGTCAACTTTGGCCCGGATTTAATTTCGACTTTAACCAGCACTACTTTGGCTTCATCCATTCAAAACGAAGGGACTGGTTACGGGATCGACGCCGGCTTTTTATTGCGGTCGCAGGCCCCGTTTCATCCCAGCGCATCCGTCACCATGAAAGACGTCGGCCAAACTGCATTTATTAGAACCAAAGGGACCATCACGCCAGAACCCATCAAAGACAGTTTAAATTTAGGACTGACGTTTGATGGCAGCATTCCCGGTTTGGGTATTGCGGGCGGAATCGAGTACCGAGATATTTTATTACTGGGAGAAACCATCGGTAAAAAACTTTATATGGGCACAGAATTATCACTGCCCTTGCTAGATATCCGCGCGGGATTTGGCCAAGGTTATTATTCTTATGGACTTGGAATTGATCTGGCCATTTTTCAAGTCGATGCGGCCCTTTACCAAATTGAAACAGGGGTATATCCCGGGCAAACGGCTTCACAACGAGTAGCTATTTCTTTTAAATTAGATTTAGGTTTTGATCCTAATTTTAGTCTGACAGAAGCCGGAAAAAAGAAAAGAAAAGTTAAATTGCGCCGATAAGATTAATCAAGTTAGTCTTTCGAAATGTCGCTAGAAGTGATTTCGCTTTCACCCAACCAAAGTTTTTCTTCGTTTATTGCGCAAGCCTTTTTGGATTTTGGTGCTGCAAACACGCGGTGGATTGTCAGTCAGCCAGGACTTAAAAACGAAATTGAAGATCATCTGTTAGAACGCACATCTGGGATCAGCCGCAGGGCCGCGGTTTTGGCCAACGACTTCTGGCGAGAAATTTTTAAACAACAAAACGATCCGTTGATTAATTCATACCAGTTAGTTTCTAAGGACTTTTTATTGGAGTCTATTGCGGAACACTTGATTCCTGAATTTCCACAGCTACAGAAAGGATCCGAAAAAACAATTTTAAATACTGCGATTTGTTTTTCGGATGTTTTTTTTCAAAATGATTTGCAAGATCATATGGAAGACTGGCTAGCAGAAAATCCCTTAAGCCAAATGAAGTGGGGTCTTTGGTATTTATTGGCGCAAAAAGCGCATCAGCTTTTTCAGCGTCAAAAAATTACTTGCGAAGACCTCATTTTTGGATTGTTAAATCAAATACCAAATATCCAAATTCAAGATCGCCGACGGTTGATTTTTTGTCTTGGGCCATGGATTAGGCCGCTGGATCTTCAACTGATAAAAAAAATTGCAGAGAATAATTTTGTTTATTTAGTCAAACCCACTTCCCAGTTAAACAAAAAATTTTCCCATTTGCTGCGGCCCTACGATAGCTTTTTGGTCCCGATCTTGGATGAAAGCTCCTTGCAATGATCGCCGGGCAATTTTTCAAACTTTCATCGCCTTTATCAGAGGCCAAGTACTCGGTGACTCAACTTCGTCGATGGATTGAATCCGGGATTAATCCCACTGAAATAGCGTTGCTAGCCCCAGCGATTTCTAATTACCAAATTTATTTAAAACCCTTGTTGGAACAGGAAGGAATTCCGTTTCAGTCAGTGCAAGTTTCGGCTTTAAAGAATTATGTTTCGATTGCTCAACTGCTTTCGAATTTGAAAATTAACGCACGAGAATTTTCCTATTTCGACATCGAAACTTCGTTTTATTCAAGCGAGCAGGCCCCTTTGCAGAAATTCGAAGTCTGTCATTCGCAAACTTATTTTTTAGAAGAAACTTCTGATTTTGAAAGATCGCTGAAGAAATTGAAGATGCCTTTCAGTCCCGCCGAAAAAAATCCCAGGCTCAACTTTTTGGAATTCCAAAATAGAGTGTTCGATCAAGCTGCCGACATCCAACTAAAAGCTTTTGGCGATAGCTTAATCCGGTTTCAGCAAACTGTCGACGTACACGCGCTGCTACCTTTAGAGAGCTGGATTCGATTACTTGAAAAATTTTTGGGACAGACAAAAATTTCATCTGAAAACGAAATCCTAGAGCAAGGGGTCCGATTGATTTCTTTGTTGGATCATTGCCCCGGCAACATCACTCACAAAATTTATTTGGGACTTTCTGAAAGTTCTTTCAAGGCCCCCCAATTGATGGCGCTGTCGACCCAAGAAATCGAAAAACTGAATGCGGATCTTGGGGTGTTTTTATCTCACCCGGATCAAAATCCGCTGGATTATCAACTGCAGGCCCATGCCCTTTCACCCAGCGCTCAACAGGTTTTTTTGACTTCAGAATATGACTTTCAGTCAGATCCAGATTCGCCGCATCCGTTTTGGACCGAAAATTCATTGCAGAAGTCCAATTCTGAACCGCTAGAAGTTCAGACTGTTTTTGACGACCATTTGTCTAATGCGAAAGTCCCTGAATCTCTAAGTAAACCAAATCTTCTGAATTCGGCAGCGGTAGAATTTCTTTCGCCTTCGGGTTTTGAAAGATTTAAAAAGTGCGGCTTTGTTTATTTTGCAGAGCGAAAGCTGAAATTGGATGACTTGCCTTATTTAGATCTCGAACTGGATCATCGAACGAAAGGGTCATTTCTGCACGCTTTGGTCGAGGATCTGATCCATCAACTTGAGATCACAGATCCAGAACTAGAAAAGTTGATTGAAGAAAAAAAGCGCCAATTGAATTTTGAATTTTTAGAAGAATCGCTTTGGACCGGAAGTCTTGTAAAGTACAAAACTAAGGCGCGGCGTTTTATTGAAAATGAAATCCAGAAAAAAATTAAATTTCCTGGCGTAAAGACCTTGTTTCAGGAAAAAGCATTTTCATTTCCTCTTGAATTACCATCAGGAATAGTTACCCTTCGAGGTAAAATCGACAGAATGGATATTGATGAAAAAGGCCGGGTGATTCTGTACGATTATAAAAGCTCGGTCAGCTCGAAGATGAGCTTCACCCAATGGTTCAAGCAAAATCAACTTCAACTTTTGTTTTATGCCTTGGCGGCAGCCAAAGGACACATTTCCAAAAATCCTGATCAAAAAACTGACCAAAAGCCATTCGAAATTGGCGGAGCTTTTTTTTATAGCCTGAAGGACTTTTCAAGCCGTTGGGGTTTTGCCTTAGACCAAACGCAAGGGACCTCGCTGGCGGCTGATCAGGTGCAAAGTTTTTTGTCGACCCAAGAAATTGAAAAACTGATGGAACAGTTTGAAAATGTTTTAAAAACTGGACTTGAGCAAATGATCGCTGGAATTTTTAAACCACAACCTCATAACCCCGATGAATGTGCCAATTGCAAATGGAATCAACTATGCAGAGCTCCTCACCTGAAAACCTAAGATCGCGATTGAAAGAAAGAACGTCGCTGGTTTCCACTCTGGTCAAAGCCGGTGCCGGCGCTGGCAAAACAACTTTCTTGACCGAATCTGTTCTGGGTTTGGCTTTGCAGTACTATGAAAAAGAAAATCGATGGCCTCGTTTGGTTGTGACCACATTTACTCGCAAAGCCACGCATGAACTCAAAGAACGAATCCTGAAAAAAGCGCTTCAACTGGAATCCGAAAAGCTGACCGAGTTTGCTCAAAAAAAATCGCATCTACAGATTTCAACAATTCATGGTGTCCTGTATTCGTTTCTGAAAAGTTACGGGACGCATTTGGGATTGTCTCCGCAATTGATTTTTTTAAATTCTACTGAAGAAAAGCGCGTGCTTAAGAAAAAGATCAGGGAACTTATTTCGAACAATGATGACTTTCGATTAGCGTTTGAAAACTTAATGGAGTTTATGGAATGGAACCAATTATTGCAGGGTTTACCGCAGATTCTATCAAGTGTTTATTTGCGGCCTGATTTGGCCCCTTATTCTGAAACTCAAGTGCGGCAAGCGCGAGCTCAACTACAGGGTGACGTCCTTCAACTTTTTCAAAGAATCAAAATAGCGTCAGCTGGCGAAAAATTAAATGCTGCGTGGACGGATTATTTATCCCAAGACGTGGCTACAAACCCTCCAAGAATTCAAAATGCTTGCAGCGAAGATTTTAAGAATCAAATAAAATCTTTGCAGGCGCTTCTGGAAATTTCTGAAAGTTTTTTCTACCAGGAGCAAAATCTTCCAGCCTACGCGCAGATGGCAAAGTCCTTGCAGATATTTTTAAATCACCTATCGCAAGCGTTTTACCAACACAAAATAAGTCGAGGCCAAATTTCTTTAGAGGATTTAGAAGTATTAAGCTTGCGCCTGATTCGAGACCATTCCTTTACGGCTGAAAGTTTTTCGAACGAGTGGGATTTTTGGCTGATCGACGAATACCAAGATACTTCCCCCCGACAGGTGGAATTGATTCAAAGCCTACAGGGCGCGAAAAAAAGTTATGTGGTTGGCGACCCCCAGCAAAGTATTTATCTTTTTCGTGGGGCAGATCCAGGAGTGTTTTTAAAAAAGGAAAATGAAACTAAAATCAGTCAGGGACGCCAGGAAATTCTGAATACAAACTATCGCTCGACAGCCACTTTGATCAGTTTTTTTAATTCCTTCTTCGCGAAGATTAATTCGCAGTATCTACATATGTTGGTGGCTCCAAATCCAAAACCTGCTCTCGAACGACCTTCTGAAATTCGCTATTATCATCCCGGAAAAATTAGGGACGTCAAAAGCAATCCTAGCTTTGATATAGACAACTGGGAATTAAAGACAATTGTCGCCGAAATTGTTCGTGCCTTGGAAGCAGGGGTTGCCGCCCAGGATATTGCCGTTCTTCATCGAAAGAATGACGACCTGGAAAAGTTAGCCAAGGTCTGTTTCGAACTCCAAATTCCAGTCGAGCTTCATTCGTCGGGATCTTTTTTTCATCGCCAAGAAATTCAGGATGCCACGCACATTTTAAAATTTCTTTTGAACCCTCATGATAATTTAAATTTTTTATCAGTTCTGCGAAGCCCCTGGTTTTTTCTTGAGGACCAAAAAATTTTAGACATGCTTCAAACCATCGATCCCAAAGCGTCTTCGTATTGGGACCACTTTAAAAAATTCGATGTCGAACCCATTTCCCAGCTGTCCAATTACCTGCAGCGGTTGCGCTTGCAAAGCTGGCTTGAAGTCCTGACGTTGATTTTGTTTCAGCAAAAAATGTTTTTAACCAGCCACGCGATGGATCCCTCGGGACGTCGAGAAGCCAATCTTTGGAAATGGCTTCAGATTCTGTCGGAAGACGCCAATAAAGAAAACTCGCAAGTTTTAAAGTGGCTTGACACTCCACAAAATCCAAACCTTGAATCCAGTACTGATCAAGACGGCATACCCTCAAAAAGTCCATCGCGAGTGCAGCTAATGACAATTCATGCGTCCAAAGGGTTGCAGTTTGAACACGTGATTTTATTTGGAATGGGAAAGTATCGGCCCCAAAGTTCACAAAATCTATTTTATTTGGGTCAGAGCGAATATTTTTTCGGCATGCCTAACGAAGAATCCAAAACAGAATATCCAGCTGCGGTTCAAATGTTGAAAGCTAAGCAAAAAGAAAACGAGCGAGCCGAGTACGATCGACTTCTGTACGTGGCCTTAACCCGCGCCGAAAATAGTTTAAGTTTAGTTTTAGCCGCCCGAGATTCCGAGGCTTGGACGCAAAGAATTTGGCACCCGGATCCCAGTGAAAGTGTGATTTATCTTGAGGGGGAATTTTTGCCACAACTTTTGACCAGCCCAAAGACCGACACAAGTCCAATGTCGCGCAGGCGATTAGATCTGGCGCGTTTGCCCGTACGAACCCAAAAAAGTTTTTCTCAAAACCAACGGCAGTCATTTCAGACTGCAGACTTTGATGCCATCAAAGCAGCGCAACGTGGGATTCGCGCGCATTCCCTTTTTGAATCTCTGAAATATCGACCGCAAACATTGGCCAGTGAATTGTCGCTGGATCCCGCATTGACGAAAGCCATTCGGTTTTTGCATACATGGCAGCAAGGACAAATCTTAAAAATTATTTCTGCGGGAGAGGTGGAATTCGATTTTAAAATTCTGGTGGGCGGCGAAATTCAGTCAGGCCAAATTGATCTTTGGGGCATCGTAGATGGCAAATTATATTTGGTGGATTATAAAACCGGCCAAAGTCGCTACAGCCAAAAAGCGTTTGAACAATTGAGTTTTTATTTGTCGTGTCTTCACTTGATTCAGCCTGACTTAAAAGCACTAGACCATCAGTTATTGGTCGTTTACCCTTTTGAAGAAAAGGTTGAAATCAATGAATTCCCAATTCGTCATTCTCTTTAGCGACGGCGCATGTTCCGGAAATCCAGGCCCTGGAGGATGGGCCGCGGTCATGCAAAGGCAAAGTAATGTGTTTGAGATTGGCGGATTCGAACCTGCAACAACCAACAATCGAATGGAACTATTGGGCTGCTTAGAAGGCTTGAGAAAAAGTTTGTCATTTCAGTCACCGATTAAATATTACACAGACTCTTCTTATGTTTTGTATGGCGCCAACCAATGGATTCACGGTTGGAAAAAAAGAAATTGGAGAACTGCTGAAAACCAACCCGTTCTGAATCAAGATCTTTGGCAACAATTGGATCGCCTTTTACAAGATGTCCCCAAAGAACAAATTGACTGGAAGTATTGTAAAGGCCATGCGGGCATTCCCGGAAACGAACGCTGCGACGAGATTTCAGTATCGTTAAGTTTAAAAAAATCCATTTTTCTTTTTAACGGATCCGCGAAAGATTATATGTGGGATTTGCAGACTCTACCGCCGGATCTGCCTTGGCCGCAAATGAACAGTTCCAAAACAAAAAAAGTTGTCTTTAGTTATTTAAGTTACATCAACGGCAAAGTTTACCGCGATACCGATTGGAAATCGTGCGAGGCTCGCGTCAAGGGTCGAAGCGGAGTTCAATTTAAAAAGACCCACTCCGCGACCGAAGAGATGGAGGTTCTAAAATCTTGGGGCCTGCCTGGATCCACCAAGTTTTCTTAAAAAATCGATTTTTCTTTTGACCGCTTTCGAAAAGTCTCAAACAATCTTTTGGTCGAGCCTGCTCTCCGATGGAGATCTGGTAGATCGATAAAAAATTAATGAGGGGGATAACGATATGAAAGCAATATTTGCTGGCGCAGCTAGCTCATTGGCAGTGATTTTATTTTCGGGGATGGTTCAGGCGGCTTGCACTGACTATACGGGATTTTATACTTACACAAAAAGTAAACCTTTTTTATGTGTGGAACTTACGCAAAATGCCTGTGCAGGTCTAATAACCAATAGCTTGAACGATGACGGATCAACAGAATTAACGACTTTGACAGCATCGGCTGGCGACCAGGATCTTCCGGGCACCCCTGCAAATATTAAATTAAATATCGAGTTTAACCCCGATGGTAATTTATTTTTATCAGTGAAAGATGTTACTGCTCAACAAGTTTTGGCCACTTCGCTATTTACTTTAGACGAAGCCACAAAAAATTTAGTGATCATCAACCAACAATATGGCAAATCTGAAATGACTACTTTTATTAAACAAGCAGACCTTGCTACTTGCAAAAAGGCTGTTGGTTTATAAGACGTTTTTTTCAATTTTTTGTAATTTGATTATTTTTCTAGATTAGTTCTAAACTATTTTTAATTTAAAGGTCCGAAGTTTTTCGGGCCTTTTTTTTCTTGGCCAAATTCATCAAAGACTTTTATCCTAAAGCGAATTCACTTTAGCCAGGAGCTTTTTAAAGAATGGAAACAAAAAATGCGCATATTCTGATTACGGGAGCTAACCGTGGCATCGGCCGGGCCTTTGCCGAACGAATGGCCGAAGACAAAGCCCATCTAATTCTACCGCTTCGCACTGAAGACCCAGAGCTTAAAAAAATTCTGTTAGAAAAAGGGGCGGCCAGTGTCGAGATTTCAAAATTAGATTTATCGGATCGACTGAATATTGAAAGATTTATCGAGGAAAATAAAGCCCGCGATATCGATATTTTATTTAACAATGCGGGAATGTTGACCGGGGGATTGATCGAAGAACAAAAAATCGAAGAAATCTATCAACTACTTCAGGTTAATATCAGTGCGTTGATTCATATGACTCACGGATTTCTGCCGCAGATGTTGAAACGAAAAAAAGGGAAAGTGATTAACCACGCTAGTGTTTCGGGGTATTTGTATTTCCCCTGCGCTTCTGTTTATGCGGCTTCGAAAGCTGCGGTCATTGCATTTACTCAGTCTGTGGAATTAGAACTTAAAAATACCGGCGTATCGACACTGTGTCTTGTAACTCCAGGAGTTGAAACCCGCATGTACCGAGATATTTCAAATAAATATTCCAAAAATTTAGACGTAGGCTTTTTAAAAGGAATGCCTGTAAAAGAATACGCCGACCGAATCCGCTACGCCATCCACGAAGATGTCGAGTTTTTAAAACCCACAGGCTTTCAAGGTATTGGACTACTTGCGAACAAATACGCGCGGCCCTTGTTCAATCGATATGTGATGGGAAAATTTAAACGGTAATCGTTTTAAAAATCCATATTCAGTTTAACTTGGTACACACGGTTTTCTACTGGAGCACTTAATGCACCGAACTCTTCACCGTAGGTCGCCAAGTCCAATCTAAAAATGCTAAATAGTGCAGATACCCCTGCTGTGTAATACATTTGGTTTAAGCCAACTCGCCATTGACCTTTCCACCAGCTGGTCACGGTCCAGTCAAATTCAAAACCAACATGGACTGATTTTCTCCAGGTGTAACTAGGGTGGCCCAAATCCCGGATGTCTAACAGTCCGCGACCTCGAAAGATCCACAGCGGAGGGTATTCCCATTTACTGCCGAAATCAAAAACCCTGTAAAGTCTTTCGGGGGGGTTGTTGGTGCTTGCGTTTTTATTGATTAATTTAAAAGTTTGTCCAAACCCATAATCAAAAATATTTCTGGCTACAAAACCAAATGTCGGCCTTGCGTATCGAAAATAGGACCAGAAACCGTCAGAAGGAATGTCAGGCGTGTACAGTGTACCTAAATCCATGTCGACCGTGTAGCCCTCTTGAAAATCAGAAGTCTTGACCACGTTTGAATCGGCAATCAAGTCAATCGCGTTAACTTGTTTGGCTAAATAACCTCGGTTAATTAATTTCGCAGTGGTTCCCCACGAAAGACGACCCGGAACACCTTTGATATCATTTCCGTAACCGTAAGCGATCGTTGAATCCAAATAAGACCTGACGTCAATGGCCGGCGTCCCTTGCTTTTGGATCGACATTTCCACTGTAGCGTCCGCTGGCAAAACGGCGATACCCCAGTGACGGCGAACCCAAACTCCCTGCAGTAAACTAGTGCGAAGTGAGTAAGCTTTTCCATAATTTTTTTCCAAAAGTTCAGACATCGCCGTAAATTTTTGAATATCAGTTCCTTGCGTGCTTGATGCTGAACTGACGTCTTTAATAAAAGTTGGGTAAGTTGATGTGCCCCCGACTTCCAAAGCTAAATTTATCTGACCATCTTCGCGACGAGCCAACCCTGCAGGGTTGTATAAAATGGCGTTGTAATCATCCGCGACAGCAATAAAAGCATCCCCCATTCCCAGAGGCTTAGGGTCTTGGTACTGGTGATGGATTCCGGTAAAAGTTTGATCCGCGGCATTTGCAACCATCACCCCAGACACCGTGAGCACCCCTACCGCCCATCGCAACAAGAAATATTCTAGGCGTTTTGATGAAGATTTTTTTTGATGGCTATGACTTTTCATAAATTTTCCCTGCTGTTCTTTTTACTTTCAAGTTAATCTTAAATGCTTTTAAATTATCCTTAGGCTTGTTATTCCAAATTTTGTCGGCTTTAATTTATTTGTCTTCAAACTGAGAATCATTTTGATTAATGATCGTATTTTTTTTTGTAATGTTAAACATTTCTTTTCAATTGGAACAATGAGGCACGACCTTGAAGAATCCCTTAAACTCCCGCTTTTTTAGCTTTCCCCTCGGTCTAGTTTTAGTGCTTTCGCCTGCAGCTTGGGGGGCTTCTGCCGACCCACTAAGTACTTCCAAAAAACCCACATCCAAACTGAATAGTCCGAAATTAGACCAAGATGCCAATTCTGCCGAAAAAAAGATTATGTTTGAATCTTTACAGCCCGCTGAAGTTGATCCCATTGAATCCACTCCCAGCGACGAGCTGATTCTTCCCACTAGAAAATTTGCGTATAAAGCCGTACTTGCTGGTTTTGGTTTTTGGTTCGGAAATTTTACAGAAAATCCTCCGGGCACAACTGTGTACGGTCAGTTGGCTTTTAGTTTTTACCAGCGAGAAAGAGTCGGCTACGACATGGGTTTGGAGCTTTTGCAAACGGGCCACTTGGGAGTTTTTGCCACCAAAAAATGGCTGTTTCAAATTCTTAAAAATTATGAACCTTATTTTTCTGTGGGTGGTGGGGCTCTTTTCAAACCTTCTGAGGCCATTGGATCGTTGATTAATATTAACCGCTATCAGATTAGGCTTAACGCCGGACTTGAAGATGTCTTCGAGCTCAGACGCCGACTGCGAAGTGAACTGGGTTTAGGGATTGGCCTTTTAGGATTATCTTATCATTTACAAATTTCTTACACGTTTTAAGAATTTAAATTAAGTTTTGTTAAAACTTTTTCGACTTCGGCTTCAAGATCCTCTAAGCTTCCAGCATTTTCAATCACTTGATCAGCTAGCTTGATTTTTTGATGCAAGGGAATCTGATTCGCCATTCGCGCCTGGATCTGGGCTGCAGTCCATTTTCTATTTTCAAAAAGTCTTTTTTTTCGAACTTCGTCGGGCGACGTAACCACAATAATTTGATCAAATTGACTTTCCATTTTTTTCTCGAACAGTAAAGGCACATCGTAAAAGGCTGCCGATACTTTTTGGTTCATCCATTTCGCTTTTTGATTTTTAACTTCCTGCTGGATCAAGGGGTGCAGAATACCCTCCAGTTTCAGCAAGGCTTCAGAATTCGAAAAAACTAATTCGGCCAATTTTTTTCGGTCCAAGATCATCACGTCTGGCTTTTTTAGAAAATAATCTGGACCAAAGGCTTGCTCAATTTTTTGAAGACCAAAAGTTCCAGGTTGGGTCATTTGGTGAGCCAATTGGTCCGCGTCCAGTACAAAAAATCCGCGACCGCGCAAAATCTTCGCGACTTCGGATTTTCCGCTGGCAATTCCCCCGGTCAGACCACACCAAATCATGGTCTTACTTTGGAACAATTCTAGACTCATGTCTAATCATTTGAATTCCAAAAAAAGCCGATGATATCGATGAAGGACTAAAATTTAAAAAGATGAAATTTAAATCGGCCGAACCTTTTGGAAAATATTTACTTTTAGAAAAAATCGCCGCCGGTGGTATGGCCGAAGTTTATCTGGCAAAATCTTCTGGCGCCGAGGGCATCGGTCGATTCTTCGCCATCAAAAGAATTCTGCCGCAGTTTTCCGACAACGCTGATTTTATCGATATGTTCAAAGAAGAAGCCAAGATCGCCATGAATCTAAGTCATGGTAACGTGGTTTCGATTTTTGAATTTGGTGTAGAAAAAGGGCAGTTTTATTTGGTCATGGAATTTGTCGAAGGCCAAAACCTGCGACAAGTCCTGAACCACCTGCAAAAAACCGGACGAAAACTATCACTGGAACAAACCATTTACGTCATTAAAGAAGTAGCCGCAGGATTAGATCAAGCACATCGCTGTTTAGATAAAACCACTGGAAAGCCTTTAAACATTATTCATCGGGATATGAGCCCGCAAAATATTATGATCAGCTTCGAAGGCGAAGTTAAAATCGTCGACTTTGGAATTGCCAAAGCCGAAACTCAACTTGAGCAAACTCGCGCTGGGACTATCAAAGGCAAATACGGCTACATGAGCCCCGAACAGGCCGAAGGGCAAAACACGGATCCACGCACCGATATTTTTTCGTTAGGAATTATCATGTGGGAATTGCTGGCCCACGAACGATTATTTACCGCGCAAAATGAAGTGGCCGTATTAAAAAAAATTCGCGAGTGCAATATCCCCTCGCTGCGAAAACTAAATCCCGCTATTCCTGCCGAGCTTGAAAAAATTGTTTTGAAGGCTTTGTGCAAAGATAAAACTTTGCGCTACCAGTCCTCGGGATTGTTGCATAAAGATCTGAATCGATTTTTAAATACTCAGTATCCCGATTTTGCGGGTCAAGACTTTAGTCTGTTTATGAAATCCAGTTATTCTGAAATGTTTTTAGCGAATCGCAAAAAACTTTCTTATTTTGCTAAATTCTCGGTGCCTACAGAAAACTCGGTGTCAATCACTGAATCAATCACGTCGGCTCAGAGAAATTTAGCGGACGCGGAAGAAAAAAAATCTCGCCAAGAACACAATCCCGTCGGCGACATGATCGAAAAAACCGTTAGCCAACAAGTAGATCTGAGCCACTTAAAAATCACCACGATCAAAAGTTCCACTGATTTGCGATCGCCCTCTTCGGTTTCTTCAAGTTCTTTGTCGACGGGAACATCTTCTGTCGCAGGCCCTAGAAATCCTCAACGACCACAAAACAATTCTCGACCCAGACCAGGCACGACCAGTTCGGTCACCATCAATTTTGGTTGGTTGCCACCATTATTGTTTGCCGTCAGCGTCGCGTATGGTGCTTACACGCTGTGGGAACAGCCCACACTGATCTCTCGGTTTTTGCCATCAGGCATTGCGCCTACAGCGGCGCCGCTGAATCCAGCTGACGGAAGTGGTAGCACCACTCAAAGCGATTCGATGTCCTCGATTCAAAGGGTCCCCTTAAATATTCAAAGTTTTCCTCAAGGGGCCAAAGTGGTCATTGATGAAGAACTTAAAGGAATCACTCCGTTAAGTTTGGATCTACCTGCCAATAAAGTCTTTCGAGTATCAATAGTTAAAGAAGGTTATCTTCCTTTCGAACGAACGGCCGAGAAAGTCACGGCACCCAATTACACATTGAAGGCGACGCTATTGCCCGAACCACCCATGGGTTTTGTCACCATCGAATTGAAAAACGGCCCACGCGACACCATCGTCAAAATCAACGACGTGCGGGTGAATGATCAGTCTAATTTAATTAGGTACAAAATTCCTGCTGGCGTTCCGGTTCGCATCGAGGCCTCGCATCCACTTTCTGGATTCGCGGCAGAACAAGTGGTTACTGTTGGACAAGGCCAATCGAAAGTGATTAATTTCGATATCAATGGAAAAACCCAACGCCGTTCAGAATAAAGAATCCAGTCATGCAACGATTTGCAGCTCCCTAGTGATGCAAAAAACCCAAAAGGGTTCGAATCCTGCAATTCTTCGTAAAGTCAGCGAAAGCACTAAAGGCATGCACGCCTGGCAGCCCCTAAATTGGGAAGAGTATTTTGACCAGATCGAACAAATGGCCCAAATTCTAAGCCAAAGCTGCCACGTTGAAAAAGGTCAGACCGTCGCCATTTTATCGAACACTCGTTTTGAATGGTCCTTGTTGGACTGGGCTTTGCTTTCGCTGGGTGCAGTGGTCGTTCCGATTTACCAAACAGTCACTCTTCAAGATTTAGAAATGATTTTAAATCATTCGGAATCAAATCTTTTAATTGTTGAAAATTTATCGCTCTATAAAAATTTTTTAACAATCAAGGATCGCTGCCCCTTGGTCCGCACGGTGATATCCATCGAGACCATAAACTCGGATCTTTTGGGCGATCAAATGCCCCCGGTTAGCCTTCCGAAACTGAAAGAAAATTATTTTAAAGACCCTCAGTTTCACCTGCAGGACTTTATTGAGAAACTACGATTAGATGATCTTGCGACTTTGGTTTACACATCCGGAACCACGGGGGATCCCAAGGGCGTTATGCTTTCGCATCAGCAACTTCTTAGTGAAATCGAAGATGTTTTTCAGGCCCTAGATGTCACACCAAAAGATGTGACTTTAAGTTTTTTACCGTACTCTCATATTTTGGGTCGAATTGAACATTGGGCGCATGCGTATATTGGATTTACTTTAGCTCACGCCGAATCTTTTGATCGCTTGAAAAAGAATTTGGCCGATGTCGCACCCACGCTCCTCATTTCGGTTCCAAGAGTATTTGAAAAAATTTATTCGCAAATCCAAACGCAAATGGATTCTCAGTCTTGGATCAAACGAGTTTTCTCGTGGGGTTTGAATTACAGCATCGAAGTGAATCAAAAAAAACAAAATCAAATGCCACTGACGCTTTTAGAATGGGGAAGTGCCGAACTGATTCAAAAATATTTGTTCACACAAATCCGCCAGGTCTTTGGAGGCCGGCTTCGATTTGCATTCTGTGGCGGTGCCCCCATGAACCCTGAAATCAGCCAGTTTTTTTTCGCCTCGGGTATTTTAATCTTAGAAGGCTATGGTTTGACCGAGACTACTGCCGCTATTTCGGTTAACCCAGCTTTCGATTTTAGATTTGGAACCGTTGGCAAACCCGTGGGGGACGTCAAAATCAAGCTTGCGGAAGACGGCGAAATTTTAGTTCATAGCCAAAAAGTAATGAAGGGATATTTTAAAGATGCAAGCGGTACGGCAAACGCTTTCGTCGATGGAGACTTAAAGGGATATTTTAAAACTGGCGATATTGGCGAATTGTTGCCGTCGGGCCATTTAAAAATCACCGATAGAAAAAAAGACTTAATAAAAACCTCTGGTGGAAAATACGTGGCGCCACAAAAGATCGAAGCCGTTTTAAAAGAAAATGCTTTGATCTCGCAAGTCTTAGTTCACGGCGACCAAGAAAAATTTATTGTCTGCCTGTTCACGTTGAATCAAGAAATGACTTTAAAAATCGCTCGAGAAAAAAACCTGAACTACGTCGACTACGCCAGCCTAACCCAAGATCAAACGATTTTAAATATGGTCCGGGACCTTGTGGCCGACGCGAATTCAAAACTAGCAAGTTTTGAGTCGATCAAAAGATTTTCAATTCTTCCCCAGGATTTTTCGGTCGAAGCCGGCGAGCTCACTCCATCACTAAAAATAAAAAGAAAGTTTCTAGATAAAAAATTACACGCCGAAATCAAAGCGCTGTATCGCTAAAGAAATCAAAGCCAGAATCGAAAGCCGATGCTGGCTTGAAACCCCGATAAATTTAATTTTCTTGCAGTCACGCCATCGTTTTCATAAGCGATGCCGCCCTTGGTGACGGGGCCCTGAAACGATGTCACTGCTAAATTATGGTTCAGTTGTGTGTGATTTAAATATCGATAACCCAGATCTATAGTGAACGTCGTGGTATCGCTTAAAAGAGTTTCAAATCCCAAGGCGCCACCTGCCATCATTGCGCTGGATTTAAGTTCCTCTCGAAAATCCTGCAAACCAAATGCGGCAGCTCCCACTGAATTAAATGTGTAACTGTTTTGCAAAGTCAAACTGGCGTAACCACCTTCGGCCAACATATAAAATCGCGACACCACCCAGGTCTTTAAATTGAATTCAAAGCCCATTTTCAAAATAATATCTGAAATGGCGGTATCTAGTTTGTAAAGCTCGGTGCCTGCAGTGTTTTTGGCCGCTATCCCTTTGGCCTCTGGAGGCTGCAAAACTTCCACACCTAATTTGGTGTTAACGACTCCGCTGGAAAACACCATGCCAAATTCATAGCCGTAGGAATTGGTTTGGCCGCCATCAAAGGTCAATTTGTTGCCACTAGAATTTGAAAACGAATTTTGCCCTGGGACATTCACATCGTAATTGCCGCGAAGGTAACTAGCGAAGGATTCTTTTTTCATATTAAAAATTCGCGCCGTCGCGAATGGGGGAAATAAAATTAGACCTGCAAACAGAGAGAAAAAAAACAAACAAGAGATTCTCATTTTTTTATTTTAGAGAATCTCTTGCAAAGGTCCAAGTCTGGCTTTTAGTTCTTGGCGCGAACTGGGTCGAAGTCGATGTTGATACTGGCGCCTTGTTCAGGGATCGCGTCGCCACGAAACTGGACGGCGTTTTGATCCACAAGGTAGCTCCAGCCGTTGGCTTCGTTGTGGGCAACTAACAATCCATTTACTTTCACAACGATCGTGTCGGGATTTGGTTCGCGGTCCAAGACAAATGTACTGGTCAAGGTCAAAACGTTAGCATTTATTTGAGATAAAGTGTCGCCAAAGTTGGAACAAAGACTTCCTTTAATTCCTTTGGTTTGATCAACGATTTGAGCGTAACGGACACCAATAGCTTGTCCCGAATTACCTAACTGAGTCACACATTGCGCAGTATCGGCGTAAATCGCTGATACCGAAAAGTTAGCTGCACCTTTCATAAAAGTGGTTAACCAATCAACGTAATAACTAGTGGGTTGCAATAAGGGCGCGGCCGCATTGTAGTTTCTGTTAACAACGATCGAGCTTCCGTAGTCACTATCGCCTGAATAATCGTCTTCGTCGCTTAAGATTATGATCGACAAAAAGGACCCGGCTCTAGGAAATTCGTAAACTGCATTTTCAGGATTTTTCAGAGCTGCTACAAAGCTTGAAAAAGCACGTTCGTCACCTTTTCCTGCAACCCCTTGAGTAATAAATTTCTGAAAGTTGGCTGTAGTCGTATTTGAAGGATCCATAATCGTAAAAGGCGTAGTCCCCAAACACAAATTTCCTCCACCAGTAGCGCAACCGGCACGAAGACGGTCATTATTTTGGGTTGATGGATAATAAGCTTTTACTGTGGTGTTGGCTGCAATGGAGTTAAAATAGGGGTCTCCCAACCAGGCTTCGGTGGTAGTCACCGCAATTCGGTAGTCAAATCCTAGAGTCGCAAATCGATTAATAAAAGAAGTCATGTTGTTACCCAGGTTGGTCTGTGATGAATTCATAGAACCCGAGTTATCAATAACAAAAAGGATATCAATTTTTCTTTGGGCGAAAGCGGTTGACTGCTTAAACTCCTGACTATCGGGAAGTAAGGAATAAGAGCTTTCGGTTTTGCTACACGCCGCAAGCACCAGGCTTAAGCCCAGGGCTAAAAGACCTGAATTCCCTTTCAGACCATTGGTAGAGTAGTTTGTTTTCATAGATCATCTCCTTGATTACCCTTATTTTATACGCATTGCGGCGCTGGACCTAGGGTGTCCGTAGGTCCCTGCAAGTACTGGGTTCCTGGCAGAAAATCTCAATTTGAGACAGGCTAACTGATTGAACTTGTTGATCGAGGACAAGTTGGGCAGTGCAAAAATATTTTTCGGCTGAAAACAAGTTGGGCAAGAAAATCTGAATCTCGTTTCAACTTTTGATTTTTTTCGCCAAAGAACTGGTCACCCCTAGAAACGGCGCATTTTTTTGGGGACTCTTGGGCGGTGCTTCGGAGGCGGACTAACTGGACCCAGCACCAGTACACAAACAATTACCATTACTTCCGGCAAATATGTCGCTGATTTCCCAAAGTTCTCTAATTCTTCGGCGGTGCAATTGCTCAACAATTTTGGGCCAGTGTCTAATTCTAAGACACCTCAATTGTAAAATTTCGCAATCTAAGACCTTCAGTGGATGGCACGGCTTTTGGAATAGTTCTTTTTGTGGAGTTGTTTAACTTGTCAAAGAGGTTGTTATGAAGAAAATCTACTTATTCTTGTTGTCGGCGGCGATTACCGCGCTAGTAGTCTCGTGCAACAACAAAAACAATGGTGGCGGAGACCCCAACGGCGGCATTCCAGCGGGTTATGCGACGACACCGCAAGCTTGTAATCTGAACACACCCGGTTGTGTGCCTCAGAATTACCAAAACCTAAATTATAACGGCATGAATTGGGGAGGAACTTTGTTTCCAAACCAATGGAACCCCGGAGTTGGAAACTGTGGTTGCGTCCCTTTCAACGGAATGCAATACAACCCGTTTTTATTTCCTAACGTAGCAAGTATTGGTTGTGTTCCCGCCAATGCTTTCCAAGGTTTCACGCAATATGTGAATATGAATGCTTATTGGAGCGCTGGTGGACAAATTAATTATAATTCCAACTTGCAAACTGCGAATGTCCAGCAAATCCCATTTCCAACTCAGTATGGTGGACCTAGTGGAGCGTGTATGCAACAAATTGGTCCGGGCTGCATTTTATCTCAACAGATGAATGGTTTGGGAAGTGGATGCGCGGCTGGCAGAGTGTGCAGACCTGCAGCCACTGGTGCTTCGAGCATCGGAATTTGTTTACCCTACTAAATAGACGGCCGAAATTCGGACGGCCGTTTCTTTCGTGACTCCCACTTTAATTTTGTGGAAGATATTTTTTGTTTAGGCCGCCTACAAAGCGGTCTGAAAAGGGAGTATCAACATGGGTCACAGGCAAACTAACACAAACACTTTGCTCGAATATATTGAATCCAGCGAGCACCCAAGTAAAAACTTTTTTTTTCCTTACTCAGAACTCAAAATATCAGAATTTTCTCCTGCTCTTAAAGCGGCAGCAGGGCAATTGGACCAAGACCTTACTAGGATCAAAGCTGAAACCGTTGTGACTTTTGAAAACACGGTGGTGGCCTTCGAGCAAGCTTTCGAGGCGTTGAATCTTATAGCAACTCAATTTGGAATTTTGAAGTCATCGAATGCAACGCCCGATTTGTTTGCCATTGCGGGCGACTTGATGATTGAAATCTCGCGCATCGAAAAAAAGGTTTTCTTAGATGCCGATTTGTTTAAGCGGGTTCAGTTTTTGTTTCAGAAAAAAGAAAGTTTAAAACTGACTGATGAAGAATCCAAACTTTTAGAAGAATATTTTAAATCATTTGACCGCAATGGCGCCCTGCTGTCCGTAGATCAAAAATCTAAACTTAAAGTCATCGACGACCAGCTCAACCAAGTGTCTGCGCAGTTTGCAGAAAACGCACTTAAAGCAACCCAGAAATTTGAATTGGTGATTAATGATAAAAAAGATCTTAAAGGCTTGCCGGATTCGCTGATTGAAAGTGCGCAGCGTGGACCCGACAAATGGATTTTTACGTTAAAAGCGCCAAGCTTACTTCCCTTTTTAATGTTTTCGGAAATACGCGAACTGAGAAAAAAAATGTGGTTCGCCAACAGTTCACGAGCTTTCAATGATGAATTTAGCAATGTCGAAGTCGTTAAAAAAATAATTACTTTGCGACACCGTAGGGCTCAACTTTTAGGAACCTCTAGCCATGCGGAATTTGTTCTAAAAGAACGAATGGCTGAAACTCCAGACAAGGTTTTTGATTTTATCCAAAATTTATATCAAGTCGTGATCAAGGGAGCTCAAAAAGACTTTGAAGAAATTCTTTATTTTAAACAGACGATGGATGGTCAAAAAGACTTAATGCCTTGGGATTATCTTTTCTATTCTGAAAAACTAAAAGAAAAAAAATATAAACTTTCTGAAGAACTCTTAAGGCCGTATTTTAAATTGGATTCCACTTTGCAGGGAGTTTTTGAAATCGCGCGACGACTTTATGGTTTAACTTTTCGAAAGCTGGAAAGCGTTCCGGTTTTTCATGAAGATGTTATTTGTTACCAAGTCACCGAAGAAAAAACTCAAAAATTTATGGCGCTTTTGTACTGTGATTTTTTTCCTCGCGATGAAAAACAAGGCGGCGCGTGGATGTCGGTCGTGCGAAAGCAAGGACTTTTTAAAGGCGATGTTTTGCGTCCGCATGTGATGATTTCGTGCAATTTCCCAAGACCTTCGGCTTCGCAGCCTTCATTGTTGAACTTTCAAGAGGCTCGCACTTTATTTCATGAATTCGGACACGCTTTGCATGAAATGCTTTCGGATTGTCGTTTTCAGAAACTATCGGGAACAGAAGTGCTTTGGGATTTTGTCGAATTGCCATCTCAGTTAATGGAAAACTGGTTGCTAGAAACCGACAGCCTTCGGTTATTCGCACAACATTACAAAACGAAGGAAATGATCCCGAATTCTTTGATCGAAAATTTAAAACAGGCGAATCAATTTCAGATTGGCTATCAATACTTAAGACAACTTCAGTTGGCGTACTTGGATATGCGCGTTCACACCGCTGACCCCAAAGAAATTGAAGACCTGGACAAATTCGAAAAAAAGGTCACTGAACGATTTCGATTATTTCCAACCATCCAGGGCACAAATGCATTGTGCAGTTTTTCTCATTTATTTGGTGGCGGATATTCAGCCGGGTACTACAGTTACAAATGGGCCGAAGTATTGGAAGCCGATTGTTTTGAATACTTCAAAGAAAAAGGAGTTCTTAGTTCAGAAGTGGGCCAAAAATTTAAAAATCATATTTTAAGTCGCGGCGGCACCGAGCATCCTATGGAACTTTACAAAAAATTTCTGGGCCGCGAACCTTTACTTGAACCCCTGTTAAAACGAGATGGGTTTTTATGACTGTAGCTGTTTCTAAAGTGGCCTTTGTCTATCGTGGTTCCACCCCAGAGGCCCAAAAGCTTTTAAAAAAAATCATTCCCATTTTAAAAAAGCAAGGCGTTCAGGTTTTCACCGCTCCGGAACAAAAATTAATTCCCGGAACAGTACTACTGAAAGCAAAAGACCTTGCCAAAACTAATCTGGTAGTTTCACTTGGCGGTGATGGCACTTACCTAAGATCCGTACGACTATTGCAGGGCAAAGCAGTTCCAATACTTGGAGTTAATCTGGGCTCGTTGGGATTTCTTTCTCCGACTCCAAAAGAAAAAACCTTAATTAATATTCAAAAAACTTTAAATGGACAGATGACCTTGGTGCCACGATCGATGTTCAAAGTGACCATGCTTCGAAATCGAAAAAAGAAATGGGAAAGTTTAGTTTTAAATGATGTAGTGATTGAAAGAGGATCCTTAAGCCAACTGATCACCATTTCAATTTCTACCGATCAACAATTGATGTTATCTGCCAAAGCTGACGGTCTGATCATTTCGACCCCGACAGGGTCGACCGCGTATAACTTAGCCGCCGGCGGGCCTTTAGTTCACCCTGATTCACAAGTCATCGTGATTACTCCGGTGGCGCCGCATAGCCTGACCCATCGCCCGATTATTTTACCCGACGATCGCTCTCTAAGTTTTAAACTAGAAGGCAAATCCGAAAAAGCGCACTTGGTTTTAGACGGGCAAAAAGTTTCGGATTTGCAATTTTCAGATCAAGTGGTGGTGAAAAAAAGTACTGCTGATCATTTGATGGTCCGCGACCCCGAACAAAAATATTTTAACCTACTAAGGTCAAAATTAAAATTTGGAGAAAGGTGTTAGGAAAATGCTTTTAGAACTCAAAGTCTCAAACTTTGCGATCATCGATCACCTGCACGTTAGATTTAAAACCGGATTAAATATTCTTAGTGGTGAAACGGGTTCGGGCAAATCAGTTTTGTTAAAAAGTTTGGCTTTGTTGATGGGGCAAAAAAGTTCCGCCGATCAAATTCGAAGCGGCTGCGAATTCGCACAGGTCGAAGGCGCTTTCGATTTATCAGGACGTCCTGACTTACAAAAAAAATTAAAAGAGGGCGGCTTTCAAATCGATGACAACCAAATGATTGTGAAGCGCGTGATCTTGGAAGACAAATCTAGGATTTATATTAATAATTCCATTTCTACTTTACACTTCTTGCGCGAAATGGTTTCGCCGCTGATCGAAGTGACCGGATCGACGGGTTCAGACGCCCCCACGGGAGCGCCTTTACTGGAAATGACCGGTCAGTTTGAAAACCGAAATTTAGTCTCAAAATCTTACCAACTTGATCTGTTGGATCTTTACTGCGGCAGTGGCGAGAAAAGAAAAATTTATTCAGAAAAGTTCGAAACCTGGAAAAAGTTCACCCGAGAAATCGAAGAAATTGAAATTCAAAGCGCGCAAGGAAATCAGCGCCTGGATTTTTTGTATTTTCAAAAAAAGGAAATTGTCGATCTGGATCTTAATCCCGGCGAAGAAGAATCCCTGCTTGAAAAAATTAAAAGGCTAAAAACTTTTTCAAAAAGAACTCAAGGCTTGCAAGATTTAGAGGTGGCTCTAGAGACCGAGGAATCGAATTTGTTTCGACTGTTGGGGTTTTTGGAAACCAAAACGCAAGAGCTTTGCCAGCTGGACTCAAGCCTTGATGTCGAATGGCAGGAGTTAAAAAATTCGCGAGCTCGCATCGAAGACAGCTATTTCCGAATCAAGAAAAAAATGGGCGAAGGCTTAGAGGACGGTGAACTTCTAGAAACTTTCGAACATCGCTTAAGCCAAATTCGAAAAATTCAGAAAAAATTTGGCTCGTCGATGGATCAGATTTTGTCGTCCTTACTGCAGATCGAAACCGAAATTTCTGCGATCGAAAATCGCCAGCAACGAAAACTTGAACTTGAAAAAATCTGTGTGACCTTGGAAAAAGAATTAAAAACATTAGGTCACAAATTGCACCAGGTTCGCCAGCAGGGCGCAGAACTTTTGCAAAATTCGGTGAACGCTGAACTGAAGGATTTAAATATGAAGGGGGTCAGCTTTCACATTCAGGCTACACTTCTTTCGCTTTTAAGTCCTACCGGGCAAACCGATATCGAATTCCAAAGCCAAACCTCTCCTAAAGACCCCCCGAAAGCCTTGGGTAAATTCGCCAGCGGAGGCGAACTCAGCCGAATTTTGCTATCGCTAAAAAACGTGATGGGATCCCAGAACCAACCCAGAACCTATCTGTTTGATGAGGTCGATACGGGCGTTTCTGGCCCTACCGCAGAAAAGGTGGGCAAAAAACTAAAGTCTATCGCCAAAGGCCAGCAGGTGCTTTGCGTGACCCATTTACCGCAAGTGGCAGCTTTTGGTGACCATCATTTTCTGATTGAAAAGCAATCCAGTAAGCGTGGTCTAGAGATGGAAATTAAGCATTTGACCAAACCCGAACGAATCCGCGAACTAGCACGTTTAATCTCGGGCGAGAAAATTACCGCCACCAGCCTGGCCCACGCCGAACAACTGTTGCAGATTTAGACCTCACGACTAGTGAACACAGACCAATAGCCAGACCAGTAGGCACATCAGTAGCGCAGACAACAAATAAGCACAGCCTAAATGGCAGAAACAAACGACTTAAAAAGTGTCAAAAATAATAACAGGCGAAATTGCTTCAGAGCTTTGATATAAAGTCTGCCTAACTTCAAGGAGATCCTTGTGGAAAAAAAATCGGAAATGTCTCACGGTCGTTGGTTTTGTTACTCGCTGGTTCTGGCCTTAAGTTTCGCGTTGAGCGCCTGCTATCAAAGGATCAAAGCTGTCGAGTCCGAAAGAACCCCTCCGCCCGCGGAAACCCCACCAGCACATAAAAAGCCAAGGCCACCGGCTCCGGGCCAGTGGGTTGCGCCAACTGATGAAACCAGCGATTACAATTTGTGCTTACATAAAACGATCAACGCCAATAACTACACAAAGGAATTAACTTTAAGCCGAGTTCAACAGCGGGTTCGACACTTTAATTGCAAAAACGAAATCACTCGGGATGAATACCAAGACATGGTAAAACCAAATTCTGATTTTTGGTTTAAAAAAATCGAGCTTCCTGAAAGCAGTGTCCCGCTTTTCCCAAGGTTTCAAGTTTACAATGGCTCGTCCGGAACTTGTAACAGTTTCGTAAAATATGGGGGCAGCGCCCTTCACCCCAATATGACTGTAGATATTGCTCCGACAACATTTAATTTTCATGTCGAAGAAGGCGTAAATCTTTTGCAGTACACTTTAGAGGTTTGCCCCGATTTAGATCGACAGACATGGATCTGCCCAAACCCCAAAGTGGTAGAGATCGGAACGCTGGCCCTAACCATTCATCACGAAGTGACCCGCAGAGCGAATTCTGATTATACCGACGATCGGCCAAGTGCAGAAGCTTGTCAAAACCCAAAGTAGTTTCGAAAGTTGCCCTACCTTAGCCCATAAATGATTGTTCAAATCTTGTCAGCCAGATTGATCTCATGAATCCTAAAGATCAGGAGGTATTTATGCGTTTATTAAATTATTTTTTTGGGATCGTAGTTTTTTCGCTTTGTTTGGCATTCTCTGTGCCCTCTTTGGCGCAAAAAAAGGGCGGCAGTTTTTTGGGTGTGGGGGGCGGTATCACCACGGCAACTCAAACAGACATTAACAATTACTTCACCAGCCTAGCTAACAACAGTAAGGACGCTGGAACTGCGTTGGAAGGTTACGGTCAATATGGATATCGAATCAATGGATCGATGATTGCGTTGATTTTTAGACCCTCGTATTTTAGCCAATCTGCTTCGGGCACAGCAAAAGCATCGCTCACCGGCTACACGGCTTTTCCGATGCTTAGGCTTTATCCATTAGAAAACAAATTTATGAAGTTTATGATTCAGTTTGGGGCTGGGTATGGATCATTGTCAGGAAAAATTGACAATGGATCATCGACAGTAAGTTTTAAAGGGGCCGCTTTCGGAGCCCAAGCCGGACTGGGCGCCGACTTTTGTATCACGGACCACCATTGTATTTCGGTGGAAGGCAATTTGCGCTATTTACCAATTATGCAAAACATCGTCAGCAACACCAGCGGCAATATGGGCGGAACCATCGGAACACCGATCAACAGTGGCGAGCTAGAGTACACAGCCACCGGAGCTGCTTCAGACACCAACGTGACTACAAACATGGGCGGAATCACTGCCTTAGTTGGATACGCTTATTATTTCTAGATCGCGGGCTATTTAATTCCCCTTCGACCTTGCCGATGCTTTACCGCACCGGCCAACTGAAAGTCCACCCAAAACTTTATTTGCCTGAGAGACAATCTTCTTTTCTTCAGCTTCGATCCAATGAGCATCGATTTTTACACCAAGCCGATCAGCCAATTCCAAAATCTGATTTTCTAACATCCCTCGAAGTAGGTCAGTCATACCCTTGGCAATATAACCGCGATCGGTTCTTTCGCCGTTGTTTTCAACGTAACCCATTCCAAACTTTTGCAATTCGACGATTTCTTGTGCTTTCACGTAGGTGATTAAATCGATTTTTGTTTTGTAAGTAGTTAACTTTGCGATCTGTTTATTAAACTTTTTTTCTAGACTTGAAAATTGGCGCATTTTTTTTTATCCATTGGATCCAACTGACTTATCGGGTGAGGCCATTGATCTCTTACCTCGATAAAGATTTCCCATAGTTTCTTCCCCACCTCATTGACACTTGAGCTTAAGTGGCTGTCGGGTACCCTTCCAATATCCAAAAATATTTTGTAAAAATGAA
>JANYDD010000032.1 GCA_025359945.1 Bdellovibrio sp.
AGAACCCAAAAATCCAAGAGGAGAATCCTGAATTTGCCAGAATTTGGCTTGATCGATGCCCACAATAATGCGGAAATTGTCCAACAGCGGGGATCGAATACCTGGCCTTGGGCTCAGAAATAGGCTTTGTTCTTCCTATACCCCAAACCCAAGTCACCTGACTCTAGGACTTGCGCTAGTGTTCCAGCAGCCTGAAGTTTAGCTTTCAATATTTAAACTTTCACGGATTCAAATGTTTCGAAAGTACAGTTCAAACTTTAAGAGGGTATAATGCTAGGACGGGTGTGGGGACGATAGAGTGGAAAGCTTCAAGCCTTATTCTTGAACGAGACTGGAATATCAAACCCCATCATCTGAATGCTAAAGCGACGAGCTTCCTACGTATGCACATGACGCCACCTACCTGTCTTGTTCGACTGGAGCGCATTCAAGTCGACAATATTCGACAAGGCGAATTTGCTGGCGTCATGTGCATAGGTAGGACGAGCTTGGTTGAGATTTTTAAGCATATATTTTTTGAGATTCTCATAATCACGGCCCCAGGAAGCATTTCGGGTTAAGGGCCTTGCAAGCCAAAAGCTTTTTGATTTTTTTTCTTCATAATTTAATACGCTTGGGTCAAATTTGGATGGTATCGGATGGGGACCGATCGAACGGAATCAGACAGAATGGAATATAATTGAACCAGAAGAGACATGATGGGATGGGAATTTTGATGCTTAACCGAAATCTGTACCAGAATTAGTTGGCGTAGCTAAAACACAAGCCTCCAAAGCGCTAGAATAAAGTGAGTCTGGATCGTGACGACGATTAAATCGATATGTGTATTCAGCCAAATATTGAGCGAGAAATTTTGATTCCACACCGTGATGTGTGCCGATTAACCAGGACTTTGCGGTACCGATAAATTTATGTACCCGTGGAAGCCAGTGATCCAAAATTTCTTAATTTGTTCCGACAACGCGGCAATCGCCATCAATACCTTTTAAGTTTATCAGGCTTGGGCTGCCGTCGGTTAAGAAGGGATGCGGTACCTTGGTGCGATGAAGGGCGCGGTCGGTTTACCTGGCACCTTTTGAGGGAATTCTTACCTGGCACGAAATTCTGAATGGGGACCGATCGGATGGGATGGGAATTTTATTCATCTAGAAATTTATCAACTTGAGAATAAATCCCAAATTGAATCACTTTTTCTTTGGCTGGAGTGGGATCCAGGCCAGGTTAAGGAAAAAATATTATTTCGGTTACAAAACGAAGCGCTCGTTTTCAGGTCTTGTATTGCTTTGTGAAAATCCGCCTCAGTTTAGGGCAATCTCACTTTGGTTCATTCGGAATAGCTGCGTATTAATTATCGACTAAAGTCTAGATGTAAATATTCCGACAAGAATTGTATAGGGAGTTTACATATGCGCTTAAATAAATCACTTTTTAAAAATTCTAAAAGTGGCTTTACCTTAGTTGAGTTTATCGCAGCCGGGACAATTATCTTTATTGGTGCTATGCTAACCAGTTCTATCCTGCTGACCTCTTCGCAAATGCAAACAAGCCTAAGCTCTAAAAGCGGGGTTTCGCAGTTCAAACAACAACTGATGGACATTTTGCTTTCTCAAAAAAATTGGGAAACTACGCTTTATCATCCTAGCAACAGTACGACCTTTAGTTGCATTTTGACCGGTGCCGATTGCCTTGGTGCTGGCGGATCATTTATGGCCTTTCAAGGAAACAATTCGCTTTTCTATGATCCGGCCAGCTACGGAGTAAAAACAAATGGGCTGGCCTGCGCGAATTTTAGCCAAGATTCGACGGATTGCTTTATTCGGTATGTAATGGTTTGGAGTCCGATTTGCCCAAGCAATAGCACATGCATCAATCCAAGAATAAAAGTGACCGGAACTTTGCAAGGGAATTGGACAAAATTTGGCTACTCAGAAGGCTCGCAAGTTTTTAATTTCGAAGTCACACCTACTTTGGATTTACTGTCTCGCCCCATTGCAATTTCGGATCAGATTCTAGAAAATCTTTATCAAGCTGATGGTTCGACTTTGAATTCTTCGATTGATCTGGATGTTTTAAAAAACGATTTTATTTTTTATACGGCTAACAGCGTAAATCTTCAGGTCCTGGGTAGTACGTCAGTGAAAGGCGCAGGACTAACTGTTGCAATGAGCAATTCTGGGCAACAGGTTATTCGCTATGTTCCGACAGCGACGACAACTCCGGGTTTGGATTTTTTCCAGTACAAAATCACGTACCGTGGTTTGGAATCAGTGGGTTGGGTTTGGCTGCGTTTGATGACGCCTTACACATGGACGGGTTTGTCCTCGAATTCGACTAAATCCACATCTGATCGTCGCAATTTTTGCGGCAGAGTCGTCAACAATGCTTGTGACGGACAAACGTTTCCCTCGGGCCGAGCTAACGTGATGTATCTGTTTAACGAGCTTTCCCCACGGTGTACCGTATGTGCCGGCTGTGCTGCAGGGTCTGACCCAATTCCGACAGAAGCATGCACGGTCTATCTCGAAAGCACTGGTGGCGCCACTTTAAATATAAATGGTTTGCAAGCGACCTCTGAATACAAGGGTAGAATTGTTCAGCAAGGTAGCGTGACGATCGGCCCTAGTTACTCCGGATGTCTCACCCACGAATGCACGCAATCTGCTTTCGACGTAATGGGCGGATCATTTATTGGATCCACCAATGCCTCCCATATTTTGCGCGTGCTTCCGTTGGGCAATCCACAAAGCGCGCCCGCCAATGATAGCGTGGCATTGAAATCATTTTGGGCTTTTCGTTTTAATGGAGCCCGATTTGAAGCTCCAGTTTCCTTTACTTCGCCAACACCTTTTGAAATTCAAAATCCATCGGGCTTTATTCACAACAATGGAACACTGACAATGGGTGGAAACGGCGGAAGTCTGGATAAAGTGCATGGAACTTTTGGTGACGAGTCCCGAAAATTCACGGCGAATGGGGCTGCGTTTTACAATCTCAAATTTTCACCCTACGGTTTGATCACTGCCAATCAATCTTCCGGCGGAATTATGATTGATGGAAATTTTCAGGTTGAAAATTTTTATTGGGATGGACGTTCTGACACTGATATCTTTGGCTCGTGGGGAAGTGATGCCAGCGCTGATGACTTTGTCGTTAGCATCAAGGGCAATATTTATTTAATGCAGAACAGTTGGGGCGGAAAGTTTTCTTACTACTATTCTCGAACGCCTTGGCTTGAGCTGAACGGACTTAGCAATCAAACGGTTTTTGGAAAGCCAACAAATAATGGCACGCCAGCTCTTTTAACCGATGACGTTAACCCTTTAGACGGAAGTATGACCAACGTTCCTTTTTTGCCCTCGCTTAGAATTAACAAGACGACGAACTTAGCTACTCTTCAGGACAATATCGGTATCCATCGCAAGATGGCTTTTCAAAATGGGCCGGTCATTGCCAATGGTAGCCGAGTCATCTTTTCTGGAGTCAACGCGCAGAGCTCTATCGATTTTACTCCTGGAACAATTTGGTATGATAGTTTGGTTGCGGGTGGAACTTTGGGCTCCTTCAGAATTTTAGGGAATACTTTAAACCTCAATGGAACTTACACTCGCGTGCCGCTGAAGCGACCTCCTGTGGGCGCAAATCAATGGCCTGGTTCGACAATGTTAAATCCTTGTCTGGCCACAGTTGAAGGTGTGCCATCGCCCCCTTCTACAGCCACACAAATCAACGTTCGAGGTAATGTCGTCACGGATTTTTCGGGCGGAAACATCGGTTCGGTTCACGCATCAACGCACAAATATAATCTTATTGGGACCAATGACCAAACGCTTCAAGCTGGGCGTTGGACTGCAACTGCGATTTGCGCTGGAGGTTTTGATAGCACCGTTGACGGGGTGGTCGAGATCAACAAAACATCAGGAAATGTGACTGTGAAAGATGCATTTTCCGGATATCCGGACTTCTATTTAGATTTTATAAACACCTCGAACAGTTTGTTTACGGCCAGTACAAAAATGATGTTAGCTTCTTCGACTGTAAATAACATGTTTAGCCCTGGACAGGTCCCCAGCTTCAATCCCGGAACCGCAAGAGTTCCTGACCTTTATATTTCGCCCGCGCCTCAGGGTGGTCTTTCGATGTCGCGATTGTCGGCGCGTATGCCCAATGTTGTTAACGTAACAAACCTTCGCATCGGCGGTTTTTCAACAACAGATTCAGCATGTTTCAATGTGGCAGGAAATCGCTTCGATGTTTCAGGAAATGTACTCATCGGTTGTGATGATCGAAATACCGAGGCGCGCAGCTTTGACGTCACTTTGTCGGGCTCTTCGTCCACGTTGCTAAATGCCGGAACCACGAATGCAACCAGTGCGGCTGCGGGCGTTCCAATAGCTCCAAATTCAAAAGTTAACCTTACCGTTAACAAATCTGGGGGAACCCTTACTTTTGGAAATTCACCTGGTAGTGCGATTAACCGCGCAACTTACCAAAGTCTCAACGTGGTCAATGGAACTTTCACATTGTCTCCGGGCGCAAATTTAAGTTTTGGTAGTGTCACAATGACTGGTGGTACGTTGAACATGTCTTCGGCAGCCACAACACTAAATGCGGGGGCACTTGTAATGCAAAACCCAGCCGTGCTCAATAAATCGTCGGGAACTTTGAACTACACAAGTTGGAACAGCTTGGGTACCATTAATCCATGAACCAAAAAGGATTCTCACTGGTCTTGCTGATCGCCGTATTTCTATTTCTGATCAGCATGCTCAGTGTCCTTTTTCCGCAGTATTTGGTACAAACACAAAACACTCAAAGAATTGTCAAACGCTCGGGCCTGCAAGCAGCGCGCGCCAGTTTTTTAAATTTGCTGAACGATCCGCGAACTTTTCGAGCCACATTAGATCTAGCGGCTAACGCCACGTTTTATCAGTGTCTGACCGATCCCAATTTTGATTGTCCCGTCAACAACGTTGAATCGCCGCTAGCATTGGCCAGCGGTTCTGGGGGATTGATTTCGGATCCGACTAATATAGCATTGGGTTTTCGATACGATGCCGCCGTAGGTTCTAGTTTTTTTTGTTCGACTTACGGCCAAGTTGGCAACGCTGATTGTTTATGGCGATATGGATTTACATGGATTACCGAATGTCCTCCGGTGGGGCCCTGCTACGCGCCTAGGATTCGAGTCCTGGGGCGCCTGACTTTCGATGGTCAGCAAAGTCCAATGGTCCGAGTTAGTGAAGATGAATTTTTAATCGACAAGGTTATCAATGAATAAATCACAACGTGGGTTTACGATTATTGAAGCTCTCATCGGTTTGGTTCTGATTGGCGTTTCGTTTGACGTACTTATGACGTTGTATCAACAAAATGTCAGACAAGGTGTTCAAGGGGACACAATCGCAAAAGTTACTTTGGTCCAAAACAATCTGGCCTCGATGTTAAATAGCCCGGTAGTCTGGCAAAATGTTTTAGCGCAATCTTCCTCGCTGGTTTGTGTACGAAATCAATCTGATTGTCGCGATCAGGGTGGTTCCGCTTCTGGGAAGATAGCAATTTATGATTCGAACGGATCGCTGTTTTACAATTCTGCAACTGCATCAGCTGGCTTTGACTTTAGTTTTAATGCTTGTATGGGGTTTCCATCGTCAACCTGTCCGATGCACGCAAATATTTACTGGCAACCGATCTGCCCACCGGTGGGTCAAACTTGTTCAAACCCCCTTATTGAAATTCATTCGGATGTAGTCGTGAATTATCCCGGGATGGAAATCGTAGTCAGCAATCAACGATATTCTGCTGCAATGATTTTAGCACCTCGAGTTTGTCCTGTGCAGTCTTTGCTGATCAATCTGGCTGTCGGGGCAGATGTCAGTTTGGCGGTTGCACCCGGAAATCCTCAAGGCAATCAATTTGTTAGATTGAATTCAGCGGCCGGGGCTTACGGTTATAACAACGTTGATCTTGCGACCTGCACGAATACAGGGATCAATTTTCAGGTCGACGCAACGACAGGCGCAGCTGCCAACAACAATACCGGAAACATATGCTTCTTTGATAGTACCGCTGCCGATCCACAAAACATGGCATGCGTTTTAGAATGGCGCTATCAAAGGTTTGCAGGGGCGGTATCTCCAAGTTGGAGTATTTTTCAAAACGGAAGTTTAGCATACACTCCTATTTCTGCAAATTTTACGAACACCGATCGATTTACCTTGCAACTGATTCGTGGATTAATTTGGGTTAAGAAAAATGGACTGACTGAATATATTTCCAACAACGTCAATTTGCCCAATTTGCGAGTTCGATTTACGCCGTCGCTGCCGGCCTATTCACCTGACGGCATTTTTGCCATCGACATGTACAATGTGAAGTGATACAATGTGAAGTGATTATTTATCGCGGCGCCAATTCAAATTGTCAGTTTGAATTGGCAGTTTGAAGCTAAATCAATCCCCAGATCAAAAACAAAATTCCTGCGCTACCAAAGACTAAACTGACATATAGTAGGTAACCTAGGATAGTTAGTTTTTCATTGCATTCCAAATATTTATTTCCTACGATTTACTAAATGAAAGACGGACGATCGCTTGATCATCAAACTTTAGAAGGCTATAGATTTGCAGCGGTGAAATTGCGC
>JANYDD010000033.1 GCA_025359945.1 Bdellovibrio sp.
ATGTCATTGGGCATCTTAAAAAATTTAAAATACTCAATACCAAGTATCGAAATCGACGCAAAAGATTTGCTCTCCGATTTAACCTAATCTGCGGGATCTATAACTACGAAAATCTAGAGGTAATGTGAAAGAGATCTAATCAATAGAATAAAATCTCCCGAATGTCGATTTTTTAGACAGCAATATAGCTCAAAGGGGAATGAACTGGTTCGTTTGTAGGGACAACTTGAAAAGAATTTTAGTTCACCACAACGATCTTCTTCACTTAAGTGTTTCCCGGGACATTAATTTGGAAAGAGGAAAACCGGTGAATTGTAAAATGGCGACGTCTAGTTTTTGGGATGGCTTAGAGGATGGCTTGGAGGATTTTTTTGCGGTGATTTTGCGGTTGATGCGACGGCGGAAATTTTGAATTTCTTTTTTGAGCCATCCGAAATCTTCGGCTGTGATCGCCACCATCAGCGAGGTATGATATCGATTTTCTATAGCGATTTCTTCTAGTGCTGTCTGGGAGAGGCTAAGAAGATCTGCTTGATAATTTCGAGCCGCCGCCGAAGTCTGTTCGGAACTTAAAATATTGGTTGAGTTTTCCCAGTCAGGGGTGACTTGCAAATTCTGATCGACGGCACCTTGCTCTTGAAGCCGCCGAACCATTTGTTTGGTTTCGAATAAGTTTGCAGGCAAATTAGTCCGCAAGATTTCAAGCTTTCCTGCCATTGAGTCTTGGGAAAGCAAGGAGTGCGTTTGAAGCAGTTCTAGAATGGCATCGTGCCGCCAATCTTGAATCAGCTGAAAAACTTCTTCCTTTACAAAAGAAATTTTGGTTTTGTTCATGGTCGCCCGTCGCAGCCCCTGCTTGTACGATTCAAGGTCGTCGGGGCCCATCCCCAGACGTGGCGCCAAACGCTCGAGGGTCTTTGGACTGATCTCGCGCTGACCACTGATCAAGTGGGACAAAGTGGCATGACTAATCCCCAGCTGCCGGCCGTAAGCCCGCAGCGAATATTTGGGATTTCGTTTTTTGCGAACCCAATAGATTTGTCGAAGCGTATCTTGGAAATTTAACATCGTAGTTAAGTCTAGAGGGACTTTTCGTCGAGAGAGCTGAGGCAACCCAAGTTCTCGAGAATTTTAACTACACTAATTGTGACGGAATCACTGAGATCCATTTTAAGTAGATCGCCTTGCAGCTTTGCAAATCTTCCTTGAAATATTGAAGCTGTCACGTCCGAATCTTGTTTCACTTCCACCTTAGTTTCCGACTGAAAAAGGGCGTCCTTCTCTTTTGCACGAAATTTGATTTCGAAGCCAGTTGCATAATTGCACTCAGAACCTATGATTTCTCCCAATTTCCCTTTGATGATTGCGGTGAAAGGCCGTACAAAAGGCGTAATTCTGCAACCAGAAGTAGGTGCACTTTGAAGGAACATTGCCGCTACTTGCCGACCCAAATACTGCGAATACTTGTCGCGAAAAGTAACCAACGATGACGACTTAGATTGGTCGTCGTCGTCTTCAATCTTAATTGTCCTTAGCACTTCGTGAGTGACCCAAATATCAAAGCCTAGAGAATTTGTTTTGAAAAGTTCTTCCCAGGAATTCATGTCCCATCCCTGAGCCCGTGTCACTAGTCCAAATTGGTTGGCGTCGGCGTCGCAAACTAACCAGATAATCGAAGGTTCTTTCGCGAAAACCATGGCAAGCTTTCCGGCGTCTATAATCGCCTTACGTCGGTCACCCTGGGCACACTGGGGATTTGCTATATAAGCAGCATTGCGAAAAGTCTGAGGATCAAATTTTAGGTGATGGGCGAACGCTTGACTAGAGGGCCGGGTCACCATTTCGGACACGGCCTTAATTCGATCCTTGAACATAGATAAAATGAGATGTCCCCCTCCCCGGTCTTGACCCTCAGCCAGGACCGTTAAACCAGACAAGATCAGGACCAGTGAACAACAGATTCTGAAAGACATTTTCTCGGCCATAAAATTCGAATTTTTCCAAAGCATACTTTCTCCTGCTGCGCGGGTTTAAAGACTTTTTTGTTTTTGAAGTCAGCGAGATCTTTAACGAAACAAACTTCTGAATTCTACGTGATTCTGCGAATTGCTCCAGATTGGAGCGTTTTTGTGGAGCTTGCTCCACCTACTGCAAAATAATTACAAACTTCGCTGATGAGTTCGCCGGAACTTCCGTCTCGGCAACGCCGTTCACGCACAACGCTGGTCTTTCTTTTGTTTGAGACTGACGTTTAACCCGTATTCTACCCAGGGTACCAAAGTTGGCAAGGGCACAAAAGGCTGCCCAAGGATAAAAATTAATCGTTCGTGGAAGATTTCCCAACTTGGGAATTCCAAAAAATTAAATGAGTTTATTCGGATCTGCAGAACATCCTGACGTAATTAGCTCCCCATTGGCTAGACTGCATCGGAGGATCCATGATCAGCACTGCATTTGAAATCTCTTGCGGGTTTCGAATTCTAAAGCTTTGTAGAAAGGCGTTGGACAAATTCACCGGGATTAATAGCCTTGCTTTGTAAATTTCTGTGACCTGTTTTTTATTTTCCATGTGCACGTAAGTTCCGATATTAAACACGTACTGATTTATAATCCCTTCGTTGGCGCCTTTACCGTAAATACTTTTGGAAGAAACAAACAAATTGGGGACTAGATTCATTCTTGGTGATTCTAATTTCCCTTGAGCTAAAATGTTTCCGTATTTATCTGGTTGGGACAGATAGAAATAACTTTTGAATGTTTTATCTCTGTCGAAAAAAAACTCAAACCCAGAGAGAACCTTATTTTCTTCAATTATTGCCGTAAAAACCGGGTGGTCAAATTCCTTCATCCAAGAAGACCCCACCTATGCACATGACGCCAGCAAATTCGCGTTGTCGAATATTGTCGACTTGAATGCGCTCCAGTCGAACACGACAGGTATAGTAGGTAACCTAGGATAGTTAGTTTTTCATTGCATTCCAAATATTTATTTCCTACGATTTACTAAATGAAAGACGGACGATCGCTTGATCATCAAACTTTAGAAGGCTATAGATTTGCAGCGGTGAAATTGCGC
>JANYDD010000003.1 GCA_025359945.1 Bdellovibrio sp.
ACGCAAAAGACTTTGGTGCGGCAGTTAGAAAGCATTGGGGTGTTGAAAACAATTTGCACTGGGTATTGGATGTTCAGTTTAAAGACGACGCGTGTTTAAAAAAAGAAAAAAACTCGGCCGCAAATTTTAGTTCGTTAAAACGAGCGGCGCTAAATTTAATTAAAAACGTCGACAAGAAATTTAAAATCAAAAAGAAAATGACGCTCGCGGCGTACGATGATCAGTATCTACTTAAAATCCTTATGGGTGACTGCGGCTAAGTGCGTACGCCCTGTAACTACCCGTAAGAAAATGGTGGAGGCGGAGGGAATCGAACCCTCGTCCGCAAGCGATTCACGATGAAGCGACTACATTCTTAGTCAGTTTTTTAATTGGATTTAAGAACTTCAACTGACAAAATTTCTTAAACCCTTTCCCCAGTTTTATTTAAGCAAAAAACCTGGCGAATTCATTTTTTGCCGAGATGACTAAAGTGACGAAACGAGATCCCCGTCATCACTGAATCCCGTCTCGGCTCGCATGCAATTAAGCAGCTAAAGCGTAGTCGTAGTTGTTTGAAACTACAAATTTGCACATTTTTTACGAGGTCCCTATGCGCCTCGGAATGCTCTTCATGCTTCAACACCCACGTCGAAACCAGGTCACCCCCATTGGCTTATAAACCTAGCACAAACTAGACCAGCCCTCTAGATAAAAATTTAGATATTTCAAACGCTTACGAAAATAAATGAAATTTTCAAGCGGTTCTTACACGGACTTAAATCTGCTTAAAAAGTGGGAGTTTTCAACGCTCTCCACAAACTTATCCACACCCTCGTCGCGCAGACTTATTGTCGAGAGACAGGCATTAAGAATTGAAATGCAAATTAATTTTTTTTTCAGAACGAGCCTTAATTGAACAAAAAAATTTAACTGAAATCAAACAAAAAAAAATCAAACTTTTTATGACTCGAAATGCCAGCGAACGAACATAATTTTATTCGAAAACAAAAAAAATTTTAATCGGTCAGCGGAAAAAGTTCCAGATTCAGCTGATAAACTTTTTCGCCCTCAGAAGACATTCGGTGAATGGAGTTATCTTTATGAACTTGTTTGCGCAATTTTCTAAGCTGAAAGCGCAGATCTTCGAACTCGACCTGTGTCAGTGCCAATGTCAAAGTTCCAAATTCGCGATTCTGAGGCTCGTCGTGAAATAGACTTTCTAATCCTAAAGACATTAATTCTGCTTGAAGTTGGCGAACCAACGAAACCGGCAACTCATCAAAGTTTTCCGAAAGTTGATTTGCCTTTTTCCAGCGTCCGGTGGACTCGTCTTTTTTAACTTTTCCGGTCAGCGCCAAATTTTCGAATGCCGATTTAATTTCCTCAAGCGAAGCTTTGCCTTTGAGTTTTTTTCTTAGAGTCTCGATATTAAATTCGAAATTTTTTAAATCCAACATCGCATACAAAATCCAGCCCACCCAGTTTGGAAAACGCTGGTAGAGCTGCAAATTAATTTCACCGGACTTTACTTTTTTCTGAACTCGATACTGGACGATAGATTTCAATAAAAAATTTCTCTCTGAAGGGTCCGATGCGTGCCCAAATTCGACTAACATTCGAAATTCTATGGCTTCGTCTTTGGAAAGGTTCATGGCTTGCGAAAATTTTCCCACCATCTCGGCAGATAAATTTCTGCGACCTTCGATAATCATCTTTAGATAATTCGGGGATTTAATATCGGCCGCCGCTGAAAACATGGCGTAACTGTAAGGCCGCAGATCATTTTTGGTTTGGCTTTTTTTAAACTCGAAAAAATCGCATAAAAAAATTCGGTAGTCCAAATACCGGCTTAAATCTGGCGAGGCCAATGGTGTGGGCCCCGGTGGCGAAAAAGTACTTTTTGGAATTGATACATTTGTAGGTTGAACTTCCATAGATCCCCTTATTAGACTCAGAACAAAGAGTCGGTGTCAAACAGACTTCTGCAGGGATCAGATAGCAAACTGCGTACCGCGCGAGCTACTTGGGTTCGGCAGAAAATAAAATTTCTTGATCTTGGGAAGCTTCATAGTTGGCCGAGACCACTCTAAGGTTTAGATGAATCTCGGAACCTTCGGTGGCATTGATTTTAACTGACCTAACTATTTGGGACGCCAATTGCGAGGTCTGATGGGATGCATCTAGCAATTGCGTATCCCCGGATTTTTGCCAAACCAAGCGCTGTGCATTTTTAGCATTGGCGATAAACTCAGCGGAAAAAAGTGGGCCAGAAATCTTCAAGCCCTCATTTGCAGAAGTTGCCAATTCCAGAACAGCAGATGATTCTCCAAAGATAACTTCGAAACGCTGAAGCCTTGCCTTTTTAATCGTGACCATTCCGTCATCGAATTTCTGCATGCTAGTCAAGATTGAGTAAATTCTTCGAAAGTTTCCATCGCTCATTATCGAAATTGAACCATCCAATGCGTTCGACGATATCACCCTGATCTTCAATTCGGAATTTCTATAAATCACTGCAAGTGAGTTTTTTAGAGAGCCTTCACTTAAGTTAGAAAAAACCAACGATTGGCTTTTACAATTTTGGTCGATGCACGACACCTGAAGGGCTGGTCCACCCGAATTTTTTTCGGTTTCAACGCTGATTCCATCGGGGCGAACAAAATTGATGGGGTTCGTCTTTGCGCCAGGGCTTACAAAACCTCGAAACACAAAAGTGGTTATTCGATTCAATTTTCTAATTTTTATAGTGTATGAATAAAGAAAAGGTTGGACTTCCTGCACGTCGATGTTTTCTACGGATCGCGCAAAAATCATATCCTCGTAACGTAGACCTAAGTCCTCGCCACCCCTTGAAGCGATCTGCGTCGCCAAAGTGTTATAGGCACCATCTGAAAGAATTTTAGAAAAATCTGACGAGAATTTGTTTTCAAAAGCGGCTATAGGGATGGATTCAACGGTAATTTTTCCTTCGCCGTTAGATTTTGCGCCTGGTGAGCTGTCTAAATTTGATTTTTTATCTTTGTCAGCGGCTGCCCTTTGATTTGGAAGTTGACCTTGCCCAGAGGAACCTGGGGAATTCGAAGTCTCGCCTTTTTTGTCGTCTTTTTTTTGGCAGGCTACAAAACCAATCGAGATAGATATCGCAGTAATAATAATTATCTTTTTTTTCATTCTTTACTCCATAGCGTTTTAATTGAAAATAGACTTCGATTTTCTCCGAAGCTAAAGTGAACCAAATAAAAGACTGCAATCACCAGGCCTAAGATTATTCGCCTGATTGGGTGCATGCCTCGGTCTAGGAATAAGGCCACCGACTAAGTTATTGACAAGGGCGCCAATTAAAGTCGTTAATTTAATATGGCCACCAATGCAGTCACTACTCAAAAAATCACCGTGCTGGTGGTTTCTTCTAGCCCCGATAATATTTTTCTTTATTCATCCTTTATTCAAAAGCATTTGCCCCAGGCGACCATTTACACCGCTGCCGATGGGTTCGAGGCCATGAATAAAATCAACAATGCGCCTCCGACTTTGCTGGTGATGGAATTTAGCTTACAAAAATTAGATGCTCCCCAGTTTCTAGAGCGGGTGTTTGCTAAAAAAACTTTGGACCGAGTCCCGATTTTAATTATTTCAGCGCTGCCCAACAAAGAGCTTTTTATGGATGAATTGGTTTCGGGTCGTGTGCAATTTATTGAAAACCCCCACCAAGACATCGAATTTGATCAATCACTAAAAAAAGCATTGGCGTTTCACTCGGGCGGGACCGGGGATACCAACCAATTCTACACAAAAACACTAGCCACAAAACAGCAGCTGATGAAAGAGGGCGACCCCGCAGATTCGGTTTACATTGTTAAAAAAGGAAAGCTTCGCGCCTACAAATATGAAAACGGCAAGGACGTGACCTTGGGCTTTATTCAGGCCGGAGAATTTGTCGGTGAAATGGCTTACCTGAGCGGAAAAACCAGAACCGCCAACGTCGAAGCGGAAGAGCCTACAGAATTGGTGGAAGTCCCCGTAGGAACCTTTGATCGGGTCCTCAATCAGCGCCCTGCGTGGAGCAAAGCTTTAATGGCCACGCTGGCAAAACGCGTGAAAAATTCCAACTCGGATAAACCTTAGGTTGCGCTTTAAAGTTTTAATTCATCAATTTCATTTTTAAGAGCCGCAACTTTCTCGTATTTCAAAATCGGCTGACTTTTGAGGTCGGTCAGAAGGGTTCCGGCCAGATTAGTTTTTTTAAGTTCACGATAAATTTTAAAAAGTAAAATTCCAGCGGTGACTTTATTTTTTCCACTGGCCATCGAATAAGCTCGCAAAGCTAATGGCAAAGATTGATCAAAGGATTTTTTTTCGGCTAAAAAATTGGCGTGACGGTAAACGTAAGTCTGATCATTCGGGTAAGCCTTTTCCATTTTCTTGTACCACACCAAAACTTCTGATACGGGCCTGATCTTTTTCATATAGTGAATCAAATAGATCACCTGCAGGGGTTGCTTGGGGGTGGGGTTTTGCTGCAAAATCGAATCGACGACCTTTTGATAAAATTCATCGCGGGCCACAGTGTCTTTTTTAATATCGGCAAATTCAGCAAGACTGCCATAGAGGTCTGCTTTTTCAATTCCTTGAATTGAACTTAAATCTTCCGAATGAGAAAACTCTTCCAAGCGCTTGGGATCCGCCAGAAATTTTTTGGCTAATTCAATGCCTTTTTCCACTGATTTAGAAAAGTCTTTTTTGGCCTTGATCTGATGCCCAGCCAATTTCAGCCACCAAGAAACCGTCGCGTAATTATCGGGGAATGCTTGAAAGCTTTTTTCAAATGAAGTCTGCAGTTCTTCGAAACTCATTTGTTGAGTTTTAAATTTACGTTCAGCGGCCCAAATCAAGCATTCATAATATTTGAGAGTTAGTTTTTTACTTTTCTCGTACCACGGCAAAGCTTCTGCAAAAAGTCCAGACTGGAATTTATTCTCGGCCAATAGGTAAGCCATTTCCAAATCCCCGTTTGATGCTTGAAGCTCGATTTTCGAAAGGGGCAAACCGGATTTCATTTGAGTGTTCAGATCGCTGATTAGTTTTTCGCCCGGAACAAAATCCGCCCAACGATAAATTTCCTGGCCCTGTGAATCCAATAAAATCAAAGTGGGCAAATTAAAAACATGATAGCTTTCAGTAGTCTTGATGTTGAAATCTTCATCCACGTCCAAAGAAACAAAAATAATTTTCTTTTGAAATTCCTGAAAAGACTTTTTCTCGATAACTTCTTTTTGCAAGCGAATGCAGGCAGGACACCAGATCGCGCCAAAATCGATCAACACAAATTTATTTTCTAGTTTTGCCTTTAACAGGGCTGTTTGCAATTCGTGATCGGCTGGCGAAGAAGTCACTGATCCTTTTTTTAGATTAGAATGGGCGTCGATGGCTGTCTGATGATTTTCACAAACTGTATTTTGATCATCACAAACATAATAGCTGACTAAAGAGTTTTCTTTTTTTGGAAACACCAGAAGATTTAAGTCAGCAGATATGGGTTTCAATTTTTGCTCGTTCCACTTTACAAAGGTGGGAGCTTCAATATTAAAATGAAACCCCTTTTTTACCTGCACAACAACTTGGTGAGGTTTAATTTTGAGTTGGGTTTGGCCCAATGTTTTAAACTGCGCGTGAACTTTGAAACCTACGATTAAAGCGAAAAAGGAAATAAAAAGATTTGCAATCACCACTGTCGACTTCGTTTTCTGTAATTTTTTTCTTTGGATAATCAAAGTTCCTCCGTTCAATTTGTTCAGGTGCATCTTCACATGATCGTGAAGCTTTCTTTCCACTTTTCTCGAACACTTCCTAGCGAAATATCGTTGGAAATTGCCGAAGCTTTTTCTTTTCAGCTTTATAGTCGGGACAGTAATGCGCAACTAAATTCCAAAAACGGGCCGAATGATTGGGAACTTTTAAATGCGCCAACTCATGAATCAACACATAGTCAGATGCGGTCTGAGGAAAAACGATCAAATTACGGTTCATGGTTATAACCCCTTCGGCGCTACAACTGCCCCATCGCGATTTTTGATTTCGAAACTGGCATTTCGAGGGCGAGAGCCCCATTTGTTGAGCCCAAAAATAAAGGCGTGGGCCCAAATAGTTTTCGCTTTCGGTGCCCAAAAACTGTTTCACCGGGTCGACCAGGTCGAATTCAGCAAATCGTTTTACAGGGATGTAGACCTGAAGGTGTTCTTCATGCAGTCGAAAAAACGTCTTTCCCAAGGGCGTGATTGTCTTAACGATCTGTCTTGCCCGGCCCAACCAAAAAAATTTTGAGCCCTCGGTTAACGACACCGACAAAGCTTTTGTCTTTTCAAGATTTTTAAGAAGCCATCCGGATTTTGACTGGACAAATTTTAGGATTTCTTCCAGGCCGGTGCCTTTATTGACTCGGATAAGGGGGCCATGCCCGGGTCGAACCAACAAGGTTAGGTATTTACGCCGCGCTCGTCTTTCGATCTGAAAAACTTCGCCTAAAAACTCAAATTTTTCTGGTTCGACAGACATCTATGAAGTGTCGAGCGGTAGAGAAAGTTGGTCAAAAATAACTTTTGAATTTTCCTAATGCATGACGCCACTTTTGGCTTAACTTGTCTTGAATTTAGCTGTGCCTTTGCGTTTTCCCATGAATCCGCTTCAAAATATTTGTTCGGGCCATACGCCGGGTTTGGGCAAAATCAGGAAAAAGGAATTGCTTATTTTTCAATGGGACTTTAGACCAAACATGCCGAGTTCCATACAATTGTTTGATGGAGGAAACCCGCTAGGCCCGAAAGGGAGCAACGGTGCCCAGAGAACTCTGTGATATGAAAACTCGGCACTTTTTTCTCTGGTTTGAGAATCTTTTTTCAGGAAATTCATGTCGTATTTAGTGTTAGCACGCAAATGGAGACCCCAGAATTTCGATCAGCTGGTCGGTCAGGTCCATATATCGCAGACTCTTTTGAACGCAGCAAAAAACAATCGAATGCCGCACGCGCTGTTATTTACTGGCCCACGCGGAACGGGCAAAACTTCTTCGGCTAGAATTTTAGCCAAAAGTTTACGATGCCAAAACCTAAATGAGTTTCAGCCTTGCAATCAATGCCAGGATTGCTTGGATATTTCTGTTGGCCGATCTGTCGACGTTTTAGAAATCGACGGAGCCTCACACAATGGCGTGGACGCGATTCGTGAATTGCGCGAAACCGTGGGATTTCTTCCATCGTCTGGCGAGTATAAAATTTTTATCATCGACGAAGTTCATATGCTTTCCACTAGCGCATTTAATGCTTTGCTAAAAACCTTGGAAGAGCCCCCCGCCCATGTCGTATTTATTTTGGCGACGACTGAGGTTCACAAAATTCCACAAACGATATTATCGCGATGTCAGCGTTTTGATTTTCGAAAAATATCCACCAAATTGATTGCTGATCATTTATTGAAAATTTGTCAGTCGGAAAATTTTTCGATCACCGAAGAAGCTTTGTGGCTGATTGCAAGGCGGGGCGATGGTTCCATGCGCGACAGCCAAAGTTTGCTAGATCAAGTAATTTCTTTTTCGACCGGAAAAATTGATCTGGACCAGGTTTCCGAGATTTTGGGATTGATCCACCAATCACTGATCGACAAGACGCTAGAGGCTTTGTTTCACCGCAGTGTTGAGAAATTATTATTGGTGTTTGCTGACCTTAAAAAAACCGCTCACGAACCCATTTTGTTTTTAGAGCTACTGTTAGAAAATTTGCGCCATGTTTTGTTGATTCAATATGGTGCGCAGTCTAGTGATATGGTGGAATTGCCGGATTCAGAAATTCGCTATCTAAAATCTTTGTCGACGTCGACCACGCCCGAGGATCTTTATTTTTTATTTGATATGGCCCTAAAGGGAAGTTGGGATTTGCAGAAAACTTCCGAGCCCTATTTGGTTCTTGAGATGATTTTGCTAAGGATGACTCATTCGCCCCAGATGCGGACGCTGGAACAATTGTTTGGACAGCAGGGTTCTTTGGTTGCCCCCCAGCCATCGCCAGCAATAGCGCAGCCCCAGCCACCTCCGCCGCCACTTTCCTTGCAGCAGACATCGCAGGCTGCTCGCGCTCACGCGGCTCCTGGACCCTTGAATTCAGAAAAGTGGTTGGACTTTGTTCAACAAGTAAAAACCAAAGATGCCCTATTGTTTGCAAAGGTCGAGAACGCTTTTTTTATTTCGGCCACAGAATCTGATTTGCAATTGGGCGTGTCTGGTAAAATGAGCTTTCTGAAGGATCAGCTTTTAGAAGCTCAAACTTTAGCCAAGTTAAAACTTCTGATGTTGGGTTTTTTTCAACGTCCCATCGGATTTTCTTTGAAGATTTCTAACGAACCTCCGGCTGCGCCTTCTGCCCATTCCGTCGAGCAGGAAAAAAAAGCAACTCAGCAAAAAAATATCATGGACGAAATCCAAAAAAACCCTAAAGTAATGGCGGTAGCTGATATTTTTAAGGGACAAATTAAATCCGTAAAGACAAAGGAGATTTGAAAATGGGTCGACCAGGAAGCGGGGGCGGAATGCCCGGAAATATGGGTGGCGGGGGCATGGCCCAGATCATGAAGCAAGCCAACCAAATGCAAATGAAAATGAAAAAAACCCAAGAGGAATTGATCTTGCGTTCCTACGAAGGCACTGCTGGCGGAGGCGCCATCAAGATTACTATCACTGGTGACTATTTAGTAACTAAAGTTGAGATCAAGAAGGATGTCTTGGAAACTCCGGATGTGGAAATGCTACAAGATTTAATTCTGACGGCGACCAACGAAGCGGTCAAAGTAGCGAAGGACACCTCACAAAAAGAAATGGAAAAGATCACTGGTGGATTGAATATTCCTGGGTTATTTTAGAAGATATGCTTGGAATTCCCTCGGTAGAACAACTTGTCCATGAGCTTTCTCGTTTGCCCGGGGTGGGTCCAAAAACAGCACAGCGTCTGGCGTATTATTTTTTAAAGTCTCCCAATGAAATTTCTGATCAACTGGGCGAGGCCCTTCGCCGAGTTCAAGCAGAGGTTCGCGTTTGTTCCGAATGTTTTAGTTTTACTGATCGGCCCACGGTCTGTAAATTTTGTTCTGATCCCCAGCGCCATCAAGAATCTCTGTGCGTGGTGGAAGAGCCTTCCGATATTATGCGCATCGAAGGTTCGGGCGCGTTCCGGGGTCGCTACCATGTCCTGCACGGAGTAATTTCTCCGCTGGACGGAGTCGGCCCCCAAGATTTAAAAATCGGAGCCCTGCTGAAAAGACTTCAACAATCGCCCATCACCGAGGTGATTTTAGCTTTGGATGCTGATCTTGAAGGGGACACCACTATTCTTTATCTGATGAAACAGCTTTCGCCCTTTGGAATTAAAATTAGTCGGATTGCTCACGGCGTTCCGATGGGCAGTGATATTGACTACATTGATGATCGCACCATGGGCCGAGCCCTGGACAACAGAGTGGAGCTTTAGAAGATGTCTTTTTTCAACCATAACGCCAAAGAAATTCACTGCAAAATTGTTTACTACGGTCCTTCACTTGGAGGCAAAACTACAAATTTGCAGTGGGTTTACCAAGAAACTGCTCAGGATCAAAAATCTAAATTGGTCGCTTTAAACACCAATATTGAACGCACACTTTTTTTTGATTTTTTACCTCTGAATTTAGGCGAAATCCGCGGATTTAAAACTCGCTTTCATCTGTACACGGTACCAGGGCAAGTGGTTTACGATGCCTCTAGAAAATTAATTCTTAAAGGTTTAGATGGAATTATTTTTGTTGCGGATTCCCAGGTCGAACGTATGGAAGAAAACTTGGAATCCCTGCGAAACTTGGAAAGTAACCTTGAAGCCCAAGGATATAACATCAAAGACATCCCGTTAGTGTTCCAGTACAACAAACGCGATCTTCCCAATGCGGCGTCAATGGTGGATTTGCGATCGCAGTTAAACACCTTTAATGCTCCTGAATTTGAAGCCACAGCGTCCGAAGGCCACGGTGTGATGGATGCGTTGAAGACGGTTTCTAAATCTATTGTTCACGTATTAAAAGGCGGATCAACGATCTGATGAATCCCTCGTACGACTTGCGTTTTGAAATTCAAAAGTTAAAAAAAGAAAAAGACGTCACAATCTTGGCGCACTTTTATGAAGAAGGCGAAATCCAAGACCTAGCGGATTTTGTGGGGGATAGTTTTTATTTGGCGCAAATGGGTCAAAAAATTCAAAGCCAGGCCATTCTTTTAGCGGGCGTAGTTTTTATGGCCGAGAGTGTGAAAATTCTAAATCCCGAAAAAACCGTTTTGGTTCCTGATTTAAATGCCGGATGTTCGTTAGTTGAGGGATCTCCGTATGTGGACTATTTGGCTTGGCGTTTGAAATATCCAACAGGCATCGCCGTAACGTACATAAATTCCAGCGCTGAGGTTAAAGCGATTTCAGATGTGATTGTAACGTCTAGTAATGCGCAAAAAATTGTTGAATCTATCCCGAAAGATCAGCCCATTTTATTTGGCCCCGATCAAAATTTGGGCCGCTATTTATCTACTAAGATCGGACGACCTTTTGAACTTTGGCCTGGGGATTGCGAAGTCCATGTGTTGTTTCACGCCCAAAGACTTTATGAATTGATTCAAGCTCATCCCGAAGCGCGAGTGATAGCTCATCCTGAGTGCGATGAATCAGTTTTAAAATACGCGCACGTGGTGGGATCAACTTCGCGCCTGCTTGAAGAAGTCAAAAATCATCCAGCAAAAGTTTTTATCGTCGCTACCGAAACAGGAATTTTTCACCAGATGAAAAGGCTAAGACCAGATGTCGAGCTGATCCAAGCGCCCACCGCCGACCAATGCGGCTGCAACAACTGCCCCTACATGAAATTAAATACGCTTGAGAAAATAAAACGCACTATAGTTTCTTTCCAACCGCAGGTGAACGTCAGCGAGCCTTTAAGAAAAAGGGCAGAAATTTCGCTGCAACGAATGATGGATATCACGATAGGAAAAAAAGTTGAATGGCCGCGCGAATTCCAACCACCAAAGATTTAATTTTTGAAAAAAGAAAACCTAGTTCAAGTGCTAAAAAGTTTTTTCAGTGATGAAAAAATAGATTTCGTATTTGAAGAGCCCCCGTTTAAAGAGCGCTCTGTTTACGCCATCACTTTGTTTTCACCAAGAATCAGCAAATCCGACTGCGCGTTTTTACGTGGAAGTTTCTCAACCGAAGATCTAAATCTACAAGTGGGCTTCGACGTCGAACTGACCGATCGCCTGAAACCATCCGCCATTCAAAGATCCTACCCAGCAATGACCGAAGAAGATAAAAAATTACCTCCAGCAATTATCTGGACGGCGTTAGAGGCGTCCTTCAAGTCTTTGTTCGAGTTAGGTCAACCGCAGACAATTTCGGAATTAAAATTAAAATTTAGTCAGGGGCCATGTGCAGGTGATTTGGCATATTTTTTTAATTTAGATTCATCCCAATATCCACAAATAAAATCCTCCAAGGGAATCGCCTTGAATATGCAGTTTGTCTGCCACCCACTGACGCTCGCTTTTTTGATCGTGCGAAAAGCACAACAATAGCCATTGAGTTTTTCAAGGACCGTTGCCCAGAATTTGTTACAAAAGCAGACCGAAATGCCCCAGACTTCGTGAAAGTTGTTGGATCTTGAGTTAGACCATATCCCAAAAACGGCGTACAATTTTTGAGTATGTTCAAACCTATAGTTAAATTATCAAATTCACATAGTTTTTTCTTGTTTGGCCCTGAGGCAAGGGGCTTAGGTTCAGCGAACAGCTAGTTATCTCGTTTTGAGATGAAAAAAAATCCCGCGAAAAAATCCTCATCTTTGGTCCAGTTGATCCGATAGGTTTGTACGAGGTGCTATTATGGCTAGAAACTTACGCTCGGCCCCCAGAAGAAATATTGAACACCTGCAGATTAACTCGGTTTCGTCGATGGCCAGTCTAACTAAGATCGCCAAAAAAGCTGAAATTATAGAAGCTTCATCTACGGGTTTTTTAATGGTGATCAAACGAGAAGATCTGATCCCCGCGGAACTGCGAAAAAATTTAACTCTTGAATCTTTAGTCGGTACTGAAATCCTAATCTACTTGCCCCAAATGAATTTAGAACTCTCGGGAAAAGTAGCTCGCACGCAGCTAAAGGGAAAAGCTGGTTTTCAAATCGGCATCGATTACACCGAAGACGCCCCCGAATACTGGCGCGAATGCCTGTTCGACTTACTACCAGCCCCCGGCGAACTGGATTAGTCGGTGCCAGTTCTAGCCTATTTTGACTGGCCAAAGAAAATGTGATCTTAGTAGGGCAATCCCTGTTCAAGGAGGGAGTTGTCCCACCTAATCGTTAGGGTTTGAAAGTCGGGTTCCCCAGGATAAGATCCTGGAACAACTAAATTCTCTCCATAACAGAGAAAGGAACCCACATGAAGAAAACCAATTTTACGAGTGTAAGTCAATTGACCCAGGAAATTTCGAGCATCGACGTTCAGGAAATGTTAATGACAAGAGCAAAGAACGCAGTGCTCACAACAGCAATTGAGCTGATGGAGCAGGACATGGAGCGTCTCTGTGGAAAACCATTTGCGAGAAAATCAGGCGACGATCTCTGCCATCGCGGTGGTAGCGAGATGACATCGCTGATGGTGGACGGAGCGAAGCTATCAGTTCGACGACCACGAGTCAGAAAGAACGGCGAAGAAATTGAATTGCCGTCGCTCGAGAAAATGCGCGATCAAGATCTGCTCGATCGGCAGATTGGCGTGGCAAAAACGAAAATGAAGAATGTGAAAAACTGGAATTACCATTCGAAGATGAAAGCCAAAGTTCCGCGCGACAAAGCTTCGCGTTGGGTGGCGATGGCGATTCAGTCTCACCGAGAAAAAATGCGACGCCTTCGCGGCGGAAAGGAGCAGATGAAAATATTGATCAACAAGTTGAATGGAAATGAATTTGACTCTAGCAAACAGGCAGCTTAAACAATGATCGAGCCCGGCCAAACTCTAACGGCATTCGGGACAAGTCCATCTGGACACATGGATCGCAAAGCTCAACTTTACGGAAATTTGGAAGCAAATTCTCAAAAACTAATGCCATAATTTTCCATAATTTTCAGAGTTGAGTTTTCATACCGAGCTCTTCCGCCTTCTAAAAATGCTTAAATTATTGGCCATAAAATGCGAGTTCAGCGAGGCGTACTTCTGAGGACTGTTCGAGTATTTTAAGGCCAATAATTTAAGCATTTTTAGAAGGTGGAAGTCTACGGAACGAAATTTCCTAAATCCCCTGAAAAGGCGAAATGCCTTTTTCCGGAACGAGCAAGATCGAGTAATCGCCGGGTAAAAACCAACTAATGGCTTCAGCGATCCCAGCCCACTCGGTTTCAGGTGGATTGTCCAGGGACTCGACCGAGAAAGCCAGATCGAAATTGACCTGATCTTCGGTGAGCATCAACACGCGGGGATTTAAAATTCCCTGATCCAAGAAAAATTGTTTAAGTATCTTTCGAACATAGCCAGGCAAATAGCTTTCGGTTGGGTTTCCAAAAAAAAGTTCTTCGCTAGGATCAAGTTCAGCAGTACCAGCAGGTTTGTTTTCCTTAAGCTCGTTAAAAAAAACGCCACGCTCTTTAAAGTTCCAAACCATTCCGTAAGTCAAAACTGCGTCTGGAATTTCTTTCTCGGGATTAATAACTAACCCAATCCCACGCTGAGATAACCATTGGCAAAGCGGCGCGAAGGACTCGCCCTCTGAGGCGAAATTTGCAAATAAATAGGGCCAGCCATCGGGCCCCATGCGAGCTTCCTTTTTGACTAAAGAAAACTTCATGGATGGAATTCCGCTTAAGAACTGAAGTTCATCTGAATTCATCGAATCATTCATAGTGTTTTGGTTTCTCCCAAACTAATCAGAATCTGGCAATCTGTTTGAAGCGCCTTTTGACGAAACATGGTCAACGCTTTATCCTAAAAATTTAACCCAAGGAGAAAAATCCGTATGCGACAACGATCAGAATCTTTTATCCCAGGATTCCAGGACACCAAGCTTTTTTACCAGGACTGGATGCCCAAACATCCTAAGAAGCTGATTTTCTTTACCCACGGTCAGGGAGAACACTCGGATTGCTATAGTCGATTGATCGAAGGCCTGGATACCAACGAAGTAGGCTTTATCGGCTGGGATTTACGCGGCCACGGAAAAAGCGAAGGCGTTCGAGGTTTCGTCGAAAACTTCAATGACTACCTGTTGGATTTCGAGATCATGTACTCGCACCTAAAAAGTTCACCCAAATATCAGAATCTACCCACCTACTTTTTGGGACACTCGATGGGCGGATTGATCGTCGTCAATTCAGTGCTGTCGCAAAGAAGGTTTGAATATAAGGGACTGATTTTAAGTTCTCCGATGTTTGGGATCTCGGTCCCGGTCCCCGCCTACAAAGACATCGCCGCAAAAATTTTAAAAAATATTTTCCCCAAACTAACCCTGCACAACGAACTCACCTACGACATGCTAACCAAAGACCCTGCCGTGGTTAAAGAGTACGAAAAAGATTTACTTCGCCACAACAAAATCTCGGCAGGAACTTACCTAGGAAGCCTAGATGCCATGCGATTTGCATTGGAAAGGGCGCCAGACCTAAAAGGTCCGATCCTAGTTCAAATCCCCGAGCAAGACCCCGTCGTAAGCTCGCCAGCCACGCAAATATTTTTTGATAAAATCGCAGACCAACAAAAAACGCTAAAAACATACAAAGACCGCCGCCACGAGATCTACAACGACACCGCCAGGGAAGAAGTCTTTATGGACGTGAAAGATTTTTTGAGTGCTAAAAGCTAAAACGAGCATTGGGCCTTTTCCGATTTCAGAAAATTCGAACCAAGACTTCTAACAAAAGTGATTTGGACCATTGTCTATGTAGCGCTGATTATGACGACTCCTTAGATTTCTAGAAAATTATTCATCAGTTTAAAATTGCCCGCGGAAATCCACGCTCGCGGTAGAGCTCTGTTAATTAGTCTTCAAGCCAATGGTCCTGCTAGGAAGACTCGACTTACGTTAAACGCCTTTAGAGATTCCTCCAAAAAACCGATCTATATTTAGACTATTGAACTTTAACTGGGGGTGTATTTTGAAATTACAAAAGAAAAATATTTTGAGCTTGGTTTTTAGTTACGTAAAAACTAAGCGGCAGTATTTTTTATTAAGTTTTGCATTGGTTTCTATATTAGTTTTTGGTTTTCAAAACTGCGCGGATAAATATACGTTGCGAAATATGACGGGTTCAACCGCAGCGTCCTCGGTAGCGCCTACTGGCACTCATACGCCCTCGGTAACGGCAAACTCGGGGCCACTTCCGATAAACCAAAAAGAGATCGCTCAATTTTTAGAACTTTTCAAAGTACGTGGTCGCTGGCTGATGGTCTCGAAAAATGGCCAGTTTGTTTTTCCCGCTGATACAGCTGTTAATTCCATTGCACAGATCAAATTGGTCGGAGGCTCGGGCGGGGACGGCGGTCGCAATCCTGGTTGCGGGGAAAGAGGCTCTAGCGGCGGCGGTGGTGGTGGCGGTTTAAGCTGCGCTTTGCTGTCGATTCATCCTCCGCAAATGTTGATTGCATTTGGTGGTGATGGCGGTCGAGGCGCTCAAGACGGCGGGCCGGGATCGTCTTGCATCAGCAGCCAAAACGGCAAAAAAGGCGTCGAACAAATTACTTATATTCGTGTCAAACCCTTGCAAGTTATTGCAAACATCGTGTTAGGCGGCGGCGGTGGAGCCGGCGGTACGGGTCGTGGTAACGGCAAGGGACAAAATCTTTCTGGCGGCGGCGGTGGTGGCGGGTATCCCGGTGGCGAAGGCGGACATTCAACTGCCGGTGACAATGCCACAGCTGGTGGGATTGGCGGTTTAGGAGCAGTGGCTCAGGACGGATTTGGATGCAATCAACCCGCTTCTGACGGAAGGAGCGGACAACCCGATCCCGGACCATCTACCTGGGGAGCAGCTGGAATTGAACGGTCTCCTGACGGAAAGAGCGCACAAATTATTTATCGTTCAGCGGAAAAAACGGGCAGCCCCGGCATTGGATTTAATTATGGATCAACTTCGACTTCGACGCCAGGAGATGAAAAAATACCATTAAGCACGCTTGAGGAAGCTGCCTACACAGGATTTCGGGGACGGCTGGAAATTAATTTGATTGGAAATGCGGCTGCTCCTTAGAAACATCGCATTTTTTTACCTGGCACCAACTACCGCAGGAAGTCGCTGGGGTCTGCTGAATCTAATTCTAGTTCTTTGTATTGGTCTTCTTTATCTGGGGTTTTTCTTGGATAGCCTGGGTAGAAGAAAGTTTTTTTGTCTTGGGCTGAGACTGGGCCTTGAGCGTAGAATTCTCCGTTGATAAAAATTAAAATTTGCGCGGTTCCTTCTTCGGTTTCAATTCCCATTGCTTGAACCGTTCGACTTAAGAAACCTTTTGAATAACCCAGACCTTGCTTTGCACCCATTCCCACATTAAGAACTTCGTTTTTGCGCTCGACAGCGTGCGTGTGACCAAAGAACGCGCCGTTGGTGCCCACTTGGTAGGACCGCATACTTCCGGCAGAAAAGCCTGCGCCTTTGTCTCCGTGAATTGAAAACTCGCTGCCACCAGGGCGAGTTTTAAACGACTCACCGGCTTCTAAAAACATCACTCGAGGCAAAAGTTCTGGATCGATTCTTGTGACCACAAAATATTCCAAAGGATTAAACGGAATTTTATCGCCAAACTTTTGGATGTGATCCGAGTATGCTTTTTGCAAAAAACTCCACATCGGGTTGTGAGCTGGAAAATCATTGTTTTTTGGATCTGAAAGCCATCGTCGAACCCAGTCCCCATGATTATCTACAGGCAAAACGGCTGTCGTTCGTGGTGAAGCCCCCAACTGGGCCTCTAAATAACGAACATAGGCCATCATTCCATTGTCTACATCCAATTCGCCGGCCAATACCTTCGCCTGCATAATTAAATAATTTTTTTTGTCCCAATGTGAAAGTTCATTTCCAGAATATCCGTCGCCATGAAAAAGATATTCTGGTTCTAATTCTGCAATTTCTTTTAATGAAGCTTTCTCGAATTCTGGAGACTGTTCGCCGATATGGGGATCACCCAACACCATCGCTTTGATTCTGGTTTTTTCAACGCGCCCGGTGCTGGAGTAGCGTCGGTTCAAGTCAATAAGCGATCCCGTAGCTGCATCAAATTGAATTTGCCGAACATGAAAAAAACCATGATGAGCAAAATCTAAAGCATTATCGCTGCCCACCGATTTTTCCAAAAGTATCAAACCCATTCGGTGGTCTTCTTTTGCAATATCGGCGGCTCTTTGGCGTTGGGGCGATTTAGCGGGATAATAAAGATTGTTGATCACGCCAGTAGTAAACAAAATATGAGGCGCTTGGTGTGGGCCACTGGCATTATCGTAAGTAGGCATGGTTCGAACATGCAGTTTTGGACTGGCAAAAATTTGTTGCTGTCCGCGAGCCCCCGCGCGATCAACACCCACCAATGGATTCACCTGTGTCGGAAGGACCTTGATACTTGAAATCGCTAAGTTCGGACCAAGCTCAATTCCCCAAGGGACCAAGTGCGCATTTTCGTAGTTACGAATTTGTGGATCTAAGTAGGGTGAATTTTTTGAAGTAGGAACCACTAAAATCGGAACGTTTCGACCGACGGATTTGGCCAAAGTTTGCGCCGCTTTCATCAACGTCTGATTGATCTCGGGATAGCGAACGACTTTTTTCTTGCCGATGGTGACGACTTCACCGGGCATTAGCGAAACGACCACGATGTTGTCGCTCTCGACAGTTAAGGTTTTTAAATTTTCTAAGTAGGCTTCATCATAGAAATGATTATCGAAATAGTTTTCGAAAGCCTGCGGACGAAGTTTAAAAGTCAGATCTCGCAAATGGTTGTAGTCTTTAAAAATTCCTTTTTTACCCACCAATAAAGAGTACTGATCAACGCTTATGCCTGCGGCCTTGGCGATCTCGGCCTCTGTAGGATTTCTTTGCGTATCTTTCAGCGCCGATGCAAAGGCATCAACCAATTTATTGCGCATTTTGTAGAGTGTCGCAGTGTCGTATTCTTTGAGTCTTAGGTAAGCCCCTTTGCCCGCCCCATAGAGCGCATTGATTTCGGCAACTGAAACTCCCATTTCTTCGGCGGATTCACGCGCGTCTGGCAGCCTAAGATTTCTGGTCAAAAATTTTCCAATGTGGTCGGCATACTTTTTTTCGAACTGCACAAAAAGATCAGGCGAGGTTTGCTTTGCCGCAGCTACCATTTCTAGAATCTGATCGGCTATCACTTCTAATTTTTTTCCCTTCTCAAAGGCTTCACCCGAGCGACCAAAAAAGAAACTTTCAACGGCGTCTTTGTTAACTCCCAGGCGGTGGACGTAGTCGTACACTGTTGGAATTCGTTTGAAATCTTTTAAAATGGCTTCAGTGGCTTTACGAACTTCCTTAGACTTTAGTGACGGCGTGGGTTTCTGAAGAGCCGGCGAGGCCAATTTCTTGGTCGGTTTTCGACAGGAATTGGCCGCCGCTAAAGAGCTTTGTGCCGCAAATATCATTGCCGAAAATACAAATAAAAACTTTATATTTTTTAGACTGATCATCATGACGTCTTTCCTTTTGATCGCGCACTTTTGCGGCAGGATGCAGTTGCAGAAACCCCTTTAGGCTTTATTTTCTTTGTCGGCTTTCGAGCAGATGCTGCTGGCCCTGTTGACCTGGATGGCCCAGATGAGTAAAGAAATGCAAATTCACTGCGCTCTTCAGCTCGGACGAGGCGAAGACTGCCCGACGAGGTCATTACAGAAATTTCTTCTCCGAAAAAAGGCGCACCCGAATTTAAACCCTTGGGATTAAAAAGAACTATTTTAAAGGGCATCGGGCGAAATTTTCCGCGCGCCAAAGACTGCAAGAAGTTGATCGTCGGCAGCCATGTTTCAAAATCGGTTTCGGCGATAACTACTAAATGATTGTATTCGCGCTGCTGGCCATCCGAAGACCATCGCCAATTTGCGGGCGTTTGGTGCAAAGGCACTTTCCCGATCATTTCATAGACTGTGTGCCGAATAAAATCGGGAATTCGACCTTTAAAATCTTCGCCAAATCGATCAAATTCAGGCTGACCCAATGGATAAATATGTTTTTCAGAGGGCAAATGGGCCCAACTCTCGCGCTGACCTGCAAACTGAAGAGCTTGAAGAAATTCAAGGCGGTCTTGAGATCGATCAGAGTAAACCGCTAAACTCCCAGCCAGTTCAGGATCCATCAGTGCCGCTGTTACCAATGACCAAGTAGGACCTTTGAAATTTTGATTCGGATCTAGCTGATAAACTTTTTCGACATCCTTTAAAAGAAAACTGGCTTGCCCCGGAGCTGGTGGAGAAAAATATCGATAAGAATCAGGGTGACGAAGAAAGTAATTTTTCGCGAAAATCTTCTTATCGCCATCCGCAATCGCAACAGCCGGCGCAGCCCTTCCCGCATCGTGGGAATGTTTTGCAAGGTGGGGTTGAAGGATTTCGAACTCTTGGGGGGTGACGGTAATTTCCTGAGGGCCCTTTCCTAAGTCATCAGTGTACGTCAATCCCTTAGTTCTTTTGAATAGCACGATAGGGGTTTGAAATGTTCCTCCCTGAGAAGCTCTTGATTCAAAAAGAGTATTAAAATTAATTAGGAAAAGAGTTTCTGACCGGACGTTTGGCGAAACCACAAGCATCAATACTAGCGCGATATAAAAAGATCCACAGACAAGCCTCATATTCCCCCTCAGAAATAATTGGTTTGCGAAAATTAAGAAAAAATTAACTTGGTTGTTTTCATTTGCACTTCGCAACTGGCGCGAAATCCCACCCCTCAGCCAATCTGCAAAAAATTAGAATCAATTAAAAGAAGGGGGTCAAATTTTTAATTGTCAGCGTTGAATTCATCGGCAGAAAAGCCAAATTGATGAGTCCTTTCAATTGACCGCCTGCGCCTTAAGCGCCGAATTATCAGGCACCACCGGCGTTTTGATGGACGCTTAGTCTGCAAGTAATTGCGCCAAGGCAGTTTGTCTTTGCCGATTATCGATTTGTCCTATCGCGGTCGCAAAGGCCCGCCGTGATCCCACAAAGATGGCAAGCTTTTTGGCGCGCGTAAGACCGGTGTAAATTAAATTTCGATAAAGCATATTAAAGTGCTGTCCCAGCACCGGGACAATCACTGCTTGAAATTCACTCCCCTGACTTTTATGAATCGTGATCGCATAGGCCAACGACAAATCGCCTAAATGATCGCGCTCGAATGTCACTTGGCGATCCTCGGGCCCCGGAAAACTAACCAAACAAGTTTGATCGTCAGTGTCGATTTCGGATATCAAACCGATGTCGCCGTTAAACACACCAAGCTCGTAATTATTTCTAGTTTGAATCACGCGATCGCCTTCGCGCAAAATTTTATTCCCCAACTGGATTTGGGATTTATGCACGGCCTGTGGGTTGCAGACATTCTGTAATACTAAATTAATATTTATCGTTCCCAAGGACCCCCTGACCTGCGGAGTTAGCACTTGAATTTCACACCCAAGCCCCAGCCATTCAGGGATGGATTTCGTTGCCAATCGCACCAGGGTCTCTAAAGCGGTCAATCCAAAATTAAGTGAGGACCAAGGATGAATATTTTTAAGTACCGCTTTGAGTTCTGCAGCTGAACTTTCTGACCTGGCCAAAGTGTTCAAATCCACGTGCCGGAATTTCTGCGGAATCGATAGCAAAGAATCTTGAAGCTCGGACCTCGTCAATGGATGAGTGGACGGCGAAGACTCAAGACCCGATTGAGAAATCGCCCATTTCGATTTTTGGATAAACTGAATTTGTTCCCGAGTGGCCTCGTCCGCATCGACAAACAAGCAGTCGTTCCCTTGCAAAAAAGCTTTCGGGTTTTGAATCGGAGACGCGATTTCAGGAATCTCGCCCACATTAATTTGATGAGCATAGCGAATGATACTTGACGCTTGCGCCTGCCGAAAAACTTTTGTCAGTCTAAAGCTAACGATGCCTTTGGATTTCAACAAATCTGCTAAAACATCGCCTGCGCCCACCGAGGGCAATTGATCGGGGTCGCCGATAAATAAAACTTGAGCGCCCGTGGGCACGGATTTAAGCAGCGCCGAACCCAATGTAATATCCAGCATCGAGCTTTCGTCGATGATCAAAAAATCACAGTCCAATGTTTCTTTATCGTTTTTGGCAAAACCATTCGGCCCCGGCTTCCATCCCAACAGCCGGTGAATCGTTTTGGCTTCAAAGCCAATCACTTCGGTCATTCTTTGAGCTGCGCGTCCGGTGGGAGCCGCTAACAGTACTGATTTTTTTAAACTGCGCAAAACTTGCACTAGGACTCGGGTGGTGGTGGTCTTTCCGCAGCCAGGCCCACCGGTTAATACTGAAAACGCTTGTTGGCAGATTCCAAAGATTGAACTCTCTTGTTCGGCACTCAGCTGAATTAAATTTTTTAAGCAATAATCTTGAATTGTTTTTTTTAAAGACTTCGCATTCACCGAAAAAACTTGAGATTTAATTCTTTGCAAATTTTTAGCAAAAGTTAACTCATCAAAATAAAGTTTTTTGTCATAGTAACACGCGATGGAATTGAGCTTTCGCATTTTAATATTTTGGCTATTGATGAGTTTCTCAAGCGTCGCCAAAATTTTTTCTTGATCTAATGTTTGCCTTAGAAGTTCCGGTGTTTGCAGGAGGATCTGACCTTCCGTTAAAAAGCAATGCCCTTGGTCTCGGCTGGTACTTAGGACATGGCGAACGCCGGCCTCGATGCGAAGTTCACCATCTTTTTGCAATCCCATCGCAAGTGCGATTTTGTCCGCCGAGAAAAAGCCGATGCCGTAAATTTCCGCGGCCAATCGGTAGGGATTTTTGCTAACGATTTCGATCGCTTTGTTTCCATAAGCTTTATAAATTTTGGTCGCATAAAGGGTGCTGACACCGTACCCTTGCAAAAAAATCATCACGTCTCGGACGGCGCGATGGTCTTCCCAAGACGTTCGAATTTTTTGCAGCTTTTTTTCAGAAATCCCGGGAACAAACACCAGTTCGTCGATTTTTTTATCAAAGATTTCAAGCGTTCGATCGTCAAAGTGGGCCACAATCCGGCGGGCAATGGCGGGACCAATTCCCTTAATCAAACCAGAACCTAGATATTTTTCAAGAGCCGCCGTCGTTGCAGGCTTTTTTTCTAAAGCCATCACCGCTTTGAATTGCGACCCGTGCTGGGGGTGATGAGAAAACGCACCTTGAAACTCCATCGTTGCCCCAGCAAACACTTGAGTTTGATGGACGACGACCGAAACTAGTCTCTCAGATCCCTGAAGGGCAGCTACCTTTAACACCGTCCATCCATTTTCTGGATTGTGATAGGTGATGCGCTCGACCACACCGATCAGAGTTTCAAGATGATCATTGGGAATTTCAGATTCGGCTTTTATAGACTTCTCCCGTATAGGTTTGAAAAGGGTCTTGGTCGCATTTATTTGGTCGCATTTATTCGCGCCTGCTTTTGGCCGGCACTTCGGACCCAAGTTAAACATCTTTGCGCCGGTCATCAGAACCAATCAATAGTATTCCAACGCTTTCCATAAATTTGGCATTGCCAGTGACCTTTGCGGAAATATCGCGCTAATGTTTGTCACCTATGAACCCCTTAAAGAACTTAGTATCTAAATTAACGATTGTAATCCCCACTTTGAACGAAGCCGGGAACATTGAGATTTTAGTGCGACGAATTTTACAGGTGTTACCCAAAGCTCAAATTGTGGTTGTCGACGACGGTTCAGAAGACGGAACTTTGCAGATTGTTAAAGAACTTCAAAAAACATTTTCTGGTTTGCGCTTTATAGATCGATCGCCGTATCCAAAGTGTTTGACCGATTCGATTGCTGCCGGGGTGTCCGGCTGTGACACCGAATTTGTAGCATGGATGGACGCGGATCTTTCGCATCCGCCAGAATTACTTCTGGATCTTTTAGCTAAAGGTCAGAGCACAGGTTGCGCCATAGCATCTCGATTTATTGCCGGAGGCGGACAAAAAAAAGCCGATAAAGATACTCCCGATTCGCCTTTGGCCATTATTCTGTCGACAATAATGAATGTCCTAGTCAGATCTTGGCTTCGGATTCCCATTAATGATTTTACCAGCGGTTATATCGTTTGCAGAACCTCGTATTTAAAAAATCATCAGTTCTTGGGAGACTATGGTGAATATTTCTTAGAGCTCATGTATTATCTTTCCAAGAATAAAATTGTGATCGCGGAGATTCCTTTTGTAAGCCCTCCACGAAAGCATGGCGAATCAAAAACAGGGACGACATTGTGGAAACTGGGAAAACGGGGAATCAAATACATAGCGATGGCTGTAAGATTAAAATTTTACAAGGTTCCCGAATTACCCAATACCAGCATTTAGATTTAAAAATAGAACTTGAAAAAATAAGCAAGATTCATCGGCAATGCCTGCCTTGGACTGCGTCTTCCAGAGCTGGCTTTTCAACCGTTAATAAGCTTTACCAAATTTTATTGAAGCATGATTCCTTTCTTCTGTTTTATACGGAAACAGCCTTTTTATCGATCACGACCGACCGAAGGGCATGTGAAAAATTTCTAATTTCTAAGTTAGATTTTAAAATAAAAATAAAACTTTTTTTCTTTAATCTGCTTCAGCCTAAACACTTGTTGGCAAATATCTTTTTCAATCTTAAAAAAAGACAGGATATTAAGTCTGCTTACATATTGACCTTGGGAAGAAGATCGCAGCATGAAAGCTGTGCACAAGTCAGTGCGGCTAAGGATCTACTTAAAGTATGCGAAAATTTTTTATTAGAAAGAGGGGTTCGCGAAATCTGGGTTGACACAGAAGATTCAAACAAAAAAGCTATGCAATTTTATCAGCGTCATTTTTTTTCGATTAATGCACAAATTTTCGGAAACTGCTTTCTGCTAAAAAAATTAACAAGCTAGAATACTTTTTTCTTTTTCGCCACAATCCACAAAATGAAAAACAAAAACAGCCACGCGATCCAAATTTTCCAAACTCGTGGGCTAACCAACGGGTTTACTTTTAAGATAACCTGCGGCGCTGTTGGATCTGAAAATTTCCATTTCAATCGAAACGAATCAGGGTCCAGCGGTTCCCAATTGACCTCTGTGCCTGGGTCCAAGGGGCTAAAACCCAATTCTGGAATTTTTAAAAGTAAATCCACCGACCCCGAAGTCTTCTGCGAAAGAATTTTAATGGATTGGTGGGTGACTTGAATGAAATCGCAATCACCTTTGCAGATTGAAGTTTGGCTTAAGGGAGGTCCAATTCGCTTGTACATACGATCTGCGTAGGCCAAGCAAGCATGACCGTACATGACTTCATTGTAGCAACTATTGCCCGCGGATTGAGGCAGCCCAATCAATCCGTAGCCTTCAGAAATACTCTCTGGGTTGTAGCGACTCCAAACTGACGTCACATCTGAAAAAACACTTGTGGATCGAATTCCTTTCATTAACAAAGAATGCGATTTTTTCTCGCTCCAAATCTGGGATTGCCACGAGGGCCTTAAAAATTGCGCCATCTCGTGATTTGTAGCGTTCAAATAGAAATAGTAGGGCGCAAACGATAGTGGAATAAAAAGCAAATGCACCCAAAGAAATTGGGAAATAAATTTTGAGTATTGCGAAGGCAGGTCGTCCCACGATTTTGCGGCTAGTACAGCTGAAGCCACCGAGACTAACATAAGGAATCGCCAAAGAACCCTAAACGCAAGGTTGGTGTGCGCATTTATCCAATTCACCAGCGGCATTGAATTTGTCAGCGCCAACGCCAGCACTACCGATCCAAGAACCAGCAAAAGCATTGTACGATTTATTCGAAAGATGCTCTTAAAGCGGTAAATCAAAAGGACTTGAATTGGAAATAGCACCGAGATTTGAGATGTGTCTGCTCCGTATTGGCCCCACCAGTTTAAAGGTCTATGCCCCGCATAGACGGGAAGAAAAATTCCCGCCAACAAACCGCCCCACTTAAGGTCATAATCCGCAGGAATATTTCGAAAGGCTGGTAATTGTAAAATCGCAACCACTCTTGGTAAACAAGTCAGGCAAGCAATAAAAAGTGCTAAAAGCAACAGGCCAAACCATTTTAGTAAATCAAAGCATTTTTTTTCTTTTGTCTGAAATAATAAAATCAAAGTCCACAAAGCAGCCACGGGAAAAACTAAATAAATCAGCGCGTGCATCGCCGGGGCCATCAATAGAAGTGTGATGATCACGCTAAGCTGCAAGACACTGATCAAACTTTTTTTCGTTTTAATGTTCTCTATCGCTACTAACACCCAGGGCAAAAGCAGTCCGTATATAAACATATCGTTTCCAGATGCCAATCGAGTAAGTACCCAAAGATTAAGGCACCAAGCGGTGGCTCCGACGATCGACGCCGATTCCGAAAAATATTTTTTCAAAAAATTAAAACAGCCCAAAAAACCAGAAAATGCCACAATTCCAATGACCAAACGCAAAGCCATTGCCGATGGAAATACAAAAAGTAGCGGCGTCAACAGCGAGAAAAACGGCGATTGCAAATCCTGCAAAAGATAGGAACCTTGATTCCAAAAAAAAGAAAAATAAGGGATTTCAGAATTTAAAATCGAGCTTTGAATAATGGACGCATGTGTTTCAGAAATGTACCAATCCCAACCTCGCCAGAAACATGAAAAAATAAAAAGACCGCCCGATGTTAGAGCTGCCCAAAATACAACGGACTTTGGCTTAAGCAAAAGACGAAGCTCCACGAACAAGGCTTATAGTGGTTTCACAAACCATTTGAATATCGGTCGACGATAAGTGGCTACTGGACGGAACGTAAAACCCGCGGGCCCCTAAAAAATCACTGACTGGCAAATCAAAATCAAGTTGAAGCGCAGGTTGCCTATTCATGGGAAAAAAGAAAGGACGTGTATCAACGCCGGCAAGCTTTAGTTTTGCCATCAGCTCATCACGCTGAAGGCAGCAATTTTTATTTATTGTTAAACCAAACATCCAGTACATGCTCTTGGCCCAAATGGCTTCTTTTTGAACACTAACGAAATCTGAAATGACCGAAAACGCTTGCTGGTAAATTCTGGCATTATTCCGACGGGCCTCTGCCAATTCTGGCATTCGATCCATTTGCGCGCAACCAATGGCCGCCTGAAGATTTGTCATCCGATAGTTAAAGCCAATTTCTTGGTGAATATAATTTCTGGGTCCCCGCAAAGAGAATGCCAGGTTTTTTAAATAACGGCAGCGATCAAAAAGCTCACTGCTATTGGTGCAGACCATCCCACCTTCACCGGTAGTAACGATCTTGTTTGCGTAAAAAGAATACGTGGTCAAATCCGGCTGGTGTGCCAAACCCATTCCATTAACAGTCGAAGCATGCCCTTCCGCTGCGTCTTCAATCCAAATCAGTGAATGTTTTTGTTTAATGGAATCAATGACTTTATAATTCGAAGGGTGACCGTACATCGTCACCGATAAAATAGCTTTTGTCCTAGGAGATATTGCCGCTTCAATTTGGTTCACATCAATTGTCCAGTGGTCAGGATCGACATCGACAAACACCGGAGTGGCTCCGCAATACTTCACTGCAATGGCGGTCGAAATAATAGTAAAGCCAGGCAAAATAACTTCATCACCTTCTTTGATTCCGGCGGCTTTTAAAGCCAGATGCAGAGCTACGGTCCCATTACAAACGGCAACTCCGTATTGGGCGCCTACTTTTTTTGGAAACTCATTTTCGAAGCGATCTAGAAATTCGCCGGCAGATGAAATCCACCCGCTAGCCATTGCCTTTTGAACATTGGCACTTTCTAAAGGACCTAATGTGGGTTCACAAACTGGGATCATTTGGGCTCTTGGGAACAAACGTTCTTTTGTCTTGCTCTCGCGAGAAGTACGGCCCTTGCTTGACCTCAAGGATTTGCGTGGCCTTATCCATTTCTAGAGAATGTCCACCACAAACCAAAAAGATGGCATCCCCTTTTGAAAGCTTCGTCTTTTGAACTTCTTTGTCTTTCCAGAACAAAGTCATCCGAAGTTCGCCTTCGACGATATAAAGAAGCTCAAGGCTAACGATTGGATTTTCAACCGAAATAGGTCGCATAAAGTGTTCGTGAGGCACGCAAACCTGACCCTCTTTATAAAAATTAAAACCAACCTGTAAAAGCCAATCATTCATAGAAATAAAATTGTATCCAGAAGCGAAGCAGTCCTTACGGATAATCCGCGCCAGAAGATTTCCCTCAAAAAGAATATCCTCAGAAACAGCTTTCAGGGCTGAAATTTCTGCAGACTTTTTTAAATGTTCTTCGTTTTGCATTTGTTTCCATCCTTCTGGAAGGTCCAATCCTAGCTTTTAATTGAATCCGGTCCAAGTAAAAACTGATTCGAAATGTTGCGGATTCGACCTTAACGACTTTATCTTGGCACTACTAGAAGTTAAGACGGTCCAACTTTTTGAAGTTAGAATGCAAGCATGTCCAAGAGGGGCGTGGACATTGCCCTGTTTTTTGACTAGTTTGAAATCCATCCAGCGAAGAAGAGCTGAAATAAGGAGTTTCTGAAATGTTGATTGTTAAAGCCCCTTTAAGAATATCCATTGGTGGCGGCGGAACGGATCTGCCCTCGTACTATGAACATTTCGAATCTACTTTTATCAGCGCGGCAATTAACAAATATATCTATATTTCAGTGCATCCGATTTTTATCCCCGACATCATCGTCAAGTACACCGAGCTTGAGCGCGTTTTATCTGTCGACGAAATTAAACATCCGATTATTCGTGAATGTTTGAAATTAGTAGGCTTAGAAAAATCCATCGAGATTTCAAGTTTTGCGGATATTCCGTCAGGCACGGGCTTGGGGTCGTCGGGTACTTTCACCGTAGCCCTATTGAAGGCTTTGTTTACTTTGAAAAATATCAATCACACGAATTTGTCCTTGGCCGAGACCGCTTGCCAAATCGAGATTGAAAAGCTTCAAGCACCCGTAGGAAAACAAGATCAATATATCGCATCTGTCGGGGGCCTGACCCGCTTTCACATTAACAAAAACGGTGAAACCTCGGCCTCTCCACTATCGATGAGGCCCCATGATTTGATCGACCTTGAAGAGCATCTACTTTTATTTTTTACCGGTTACTCAAGAAGCGCGAACGTCATCTTAAAAGAGCAAGACGTTGCGACTAAAAAAACTTCCGCAAGCGATCGCGAAACAAAGCCCAGCAACGACATGATCGAAAATCTTCATTTTGTTAAAGAACTTGGATTCCAAATCGAGAAAGCTTTGACCAACGGACATATCGATGAGTTTGGGCGATTGATGAACGTCCATTGGGAACACAAAAAAAAGCGATCCAACAATATGTCGTCTTCAAAAATTGATGAATGGTACGAGCTAGCGATGAAAAACGGGGCCCTTGGTGGAAAGCTGATCGGGGCTGGCGGAGGTGGATTTCTTATGTTTTTAGCAGATGACAAAAGAAAACTTCGGGCAGTGCTTCGTGAGGCTGGTCTGCACGATGTCCCGTTTCGCTTTGATTATCTTGGCGCGCAAGTGGTGCTTAGAGAGTAGGATTTTTAGTGTTTCTTTTTAGCGTGAACTAAAATTCCGGAAGAACCAAAAGCTACTTTTCTTAAGAATTTCGATTCCCAGAAACAAAACGCATTCGCAAGTTCCAGCACTCTGGATGCTAGACCCTTTTTCTCATCTGGGCGATAAATGGAATTTTTTGTCCACCACCACTTTTCGACAGCAGGAATCGCGCACGCAGCAAAAAACGTCGAATCCATCAGTGAACCAAAAATATGATAGGCGTAATTGAGTTCAACGATTTGATACTCAGTCTGGATTAACTGAATTAATTTTTTTCTAGAATAAGGCGTATGGTCCTTGGTTTTTTTGTAAAGATCCTTTCCAAGAAAAAAGCGAAAAATATTATAAAATGAAATTGATTGTCCTTCGGCGGGAATAAACAGAAACAGCGATCCATCGTCTTTCAATTGTTTTTTAATTTGTTGCAACGAAGTCGGAATAAAATCCACGTGTTCCAAGACATCCACTGAAACAACAACATCAAACTTTTGGTTTTCAAAAAGCGGTTCCGTATCGCTTTTTTTTAAAAAAAATGGAAAAGCCAACCGCGAGCTTTTTGGCGGCTGTATGTCGGTCCCAAAAAGCTTGTACTGGGGCTGCTGCAAAGCCAATGTGTTCAGCAGTTTTCCTTCGCCACAACCATAGTCTAATATACTGATTTTGTCTTGGGGAAGGCGCTCGGCAATCCACCCTACTTTTAGCGAAGGCAACGACGGCACTGATAAATCGACCGCGCCTTCGCCCCAGCGTTTTTCGTATCCACTAAAATTGCCCACAACTTCAACTTCCATCTAGTGACCTCCTAGCGACCTCGGCTTAAGCTTTGGGCTCGGTAGAGGCACCGAAGCGCAAGAATTCTGCGAAATTTTTTAAAGCGTACTCGATTCGGCACATGGTCATCATCATCATACAGCGATAACCATCTTGAAAAAACCGAATTTTTTTACCCTGCTCGACCCCGCGAGAGTTATAGGTGACCGGAACTTCATAAGGCGTAAATCCGGCCAAGATGAGTTTTCCCAACAATTCCAAATCAAACTCAAAACGGTCACCGCGCAAAGTGATCTTGTCCAAGCAATCTCGGCGAAAGACCTTAAACATAGTGGTTGGATCAGTCACCTTGGACCAAAACATTAAATTGAAATAGCCATGAAAAAAAATTCCTGCAAAATTATAGATCGCCGCTTTGAAAGGCGTTTGGTCAAACTTTCGGATTTTCCAACTTCCGGCGGAAAGATGGCGACTTCCCACGACGACTTGGGACTTGCCCTCCATCAGCGGACGCAAGAGAGACGGGTAATCGTTAACGTCATATTCCAGATCACCATCTTGAATAATAATAAAATCTCCAGTGGCATTTTTAAAACCCTCGCGAACTGCATTTCCTTTTCCTGAAGGCTTGGCTTGCAGCACTAGTTTAATATCAAAACCAAATCTGGATTTATTTTTCGCAATGTAATCTTGAACTAGCTCGCGGGTCCCATCCTTCGAGTTGCTTTCTACGATCACAATCTCTCGGGTCACACCCTCGGGCAAAGGCGCGCTAACAACACGTTCTAGAAGCTGAATAACCGTGGCTGATTCGTTAAAGATGGGAACAACGATCGAAGTTTTTAAATTTGCTTTCATTGTCTTCTCTCCAAAATCCATTCGTTTTGAGCTAGCCAGCGGACCGTTCCACGAATGGCCTGTTCAATCGACATCGACGTATCCCAATTCAGGGATTTGATTTTTTTAGTATCCAAATAAATAAACGGGTTGTCTCCAATCCAGCCCTGGCGGCCGCCGGTATAATTTAATTTCGGTTCAAGTCCCATTTCGCTGCTAATCCAACCAGCGGATTCGCTGACCTGGCAGTAAGTAGTGGTACCCAAGTTGAAGACGCCGTATCGAGGTCGCTCATATTTGGCTTGGCCTTCGAAACAAGCTTTCATAATTCCGCGGAGGCAGTCTTTAACGTCCAAATATGATTTTTTCTGAGTTCCATCCCCTAAAATTTCTAATTCGCGGGGATTGGCCTTTAATTTTTTATAGAAATCAAAAATGTGGCCGTGAGTGTATCTTTTTCCGACAACAGAGGCGAAGCGAAAAACACAAGCATTAAACCCAAAGCCTTCGGCGTACGAGCTAATAAGACCCTCCGCGGCTAGCTTGGAAGCTCCATAAAGTGAAGTTTGTATCGGTAAAGGACAGTTTTCCGGAGTCGGAATCACTTCGGCTTCTCCGTACATGGCACTGGTTGAAGAAAAGGCGATGTTTTTCACATTCTGCGCCCGCATGGCCTCTAGCAGATGATATGTCGCTATGGTGTTTTGTTCTAAATCGCGAAACGGATGGTTCAGCCCAAAGCGAACATCTGCATTTGCCGAGAAATGAAATACCCACTGACACCCTTGAACGGCGCGATCCAAGGTCGGTCGATCAAGAACGTCCCCCTCGATCAGTTTAAATTGCGGGTGGCGAGCGGCGTCGACCAGAAATTCGCGCTGGCCGGACGAAAAGTTATCCAAAGCAACGACTTCCCAACCGGTCTCGAGCAAGTGATCGACTAAATTTGACCCGACAAAACCGGCAGCACCGGTAACTAAAGCTTTTTGTTGAACTGGCAAGGGGCCTCCTGATTAAAGATTTTCCATTAATATTTCCCACTAGTATTTCAGCAACGTTTCAATAACTGTCGCTTCAAAGTTTCATCTCAAAATTACTAAAAACTTTGCAATCCCTTTTGTGACAAACGTTTGCAACCGAAGATGGTCACCAAAATCTTAACCAGTATCAAAACTCTTCGATCTAGCTTTCAAGTTGACAAACATATCGTGAATTTATCAATACTAAATGCACATGAAAAAAACAAAAGCTAAACCAACAAAAAAAGCAATTCGTCCAAAAACTCAAAAGCAACAAACCTTGAAAGTTTTGTCCAAGGCCCAGTCTCAAACAATCACGGTGATTGGTTTGTGGCATCTAGGTTTGGTTCATACCGCTTCTTTGGCTAAACTTGGTTTTAATATTGTCGCGATTGATCCTGATCAAACGATTATTCAAGAATTGAATGCAGATAAAGTCAGGCTTTTTGAACCTGGAATGGCAGAACTTCTTAAGGCTTATAGAAAAAGTGGACAAATTCAGTTCACCTCTGATTTTTCATTGGCGAAAAATTCAGATTTAGCCATCCTGGCTTACGACACTCCATTGACCCCAGAAGACGATGTCGACCTTGATCCTTTAAAAGAAAGTTTAAAAAATCTTGCGGCATTTTTGAAACCTTCGACCCCAGTGGTCGTCGCCAGCCAGACCCCAGTGGGGACATGCGAGCAATTTGAAAAATTGATCCAGCAGGCCAATGCAAAATGGCAATCAGGAATCGTTTGTATGCCTGAAAATCTTCGTCTGGGCATGGCTATTGATCGTTTTTTAAAACCGGATTTTTTGGTTTTTGGGTCTAGAGATTTAAAAATCGGCCTGAAAGCGGCGCACTTCTTTGAAAAAATGGAATGTGAGAAAAGGTTTACCTCGTTGCGAAACGCAGAAATGGTGAAGCATGCGATTAATTTCCATCTGGCCGTGTCCATTGCTTATGGTAATCAACTGGCACAATTGTCTGAAGCTGTTGGCGCGGATTCTGTGGAAGTGACAGAAATGATACGATTGGACCCTAGGATAGGAAAGCGCTCGCCACTATTTCCAGGGCTGGGCTATTCGGGGGGCACTTTGGCGCGGGACGTTCGTCTTTTGTCCCAGAAATCGAAGGAATTTGGAATAAAGGCGCCGCTGGTTCAGGCGGTCACCGAAATTAATGATCAGAGTTTTGAAAGTATTATCAGCAAATTGACGGATCACTTAGGCGACTTAAACTTGAAAAAAATTGCCTTGTTGGGAATCACTTATAAGCCCAATACTTCGACGCTTCGAAGATCTCCGGCCGTGAGGTTGGCGGAAATGCTGAAATCTAGAAATGTGACCTGCGTCGCGTTTGATCCGATGGCCGACGACGCCGAGACTTCTACACACAAACATCTTTTCACAAGGTCAAAAACTCTCGAGCTAGCTTTGGCGAATGTGGATGGAATTATTGTTGTGACCGAATGGCCAGAGTTTCAAAAGTTAAATTTCAGTCGATTTGCTTCGATTGTGAAAACCCCTTTGCTGATTGATTCAAAAAACTTTTTGGATCCGAAAAAAATTAGAAAAGCCGGCTTTAAGTACGAAGGCTTTGGACGAATAAGGATTTAATCATGTTAAATGTGGCACTGATCGGAGCCGGTCTTCAGGGAAGACGACGAGTCGCACCCGTTTTAGCAAATAAAAATTGCAATCTAAGTTGGGTTATTGACCGTAATTTAGAACGCGCGCAATCGTTAGCGGCTGGAACTCAAGCCACTACCGCGCAAAGTTTTCAAGCGGTTTTAGAAGACCCAAATGTGCAATTGGCGTTGGTTCTTACGCCTCCGGATAGTCATTTTGAAATCACGTCCGCGCTCTTAAAAAAAGGTATTCACGTTTTGTGTGAAAAACCGATGACGAGAAATTCTGTGGATGCCGAAAAGCTTGTCGATTTAGCTAAAGAAAATAAAGTTATTTTGAAATGTGGATTTAATCATCGCCATCACCCGGCTGTTCTTGAAGCCTACAAAAGGCTTAAAGAGGGCCAAATCGGGAAACCCGTTTTTATTCGTGGGAAATACGGCATTGGTGGTCGCACGGACATAAAGACAGAATGGCGAGCTAATCCCGAAATCGTTGCTGGCGGCCAATTGATGGAGCAAGGGATTCATCTTTTAGATTTGATTTCTTGGTTCACGGGTGGAGTTAGCGAAGTGTCGTGTATGACTTCGACCGCGGTATTCCCAATTGCTCCATTGGAGGACAACGCTTTTGTAACCTTAAGAAGTAAGTCCGGAACATTAAGCTCGGTGCACTCGACCCTTTGCCAATGGATTAACGAATTTGAATTTGAAATATATGGAGAAAAAGGATTTCTGGCGGTCGAAGGTTTAGGTGCAAGTTACGGAATTGAAAAATTAAAATTTGGTATCAACACTCCCGGCAAGCCCTTTAACTATGAAACCATCGAGTATCGCGGTGGCGATTCTTCTTGGACGCAGGAATGGGACGAGTTTCTTTCAAGTATTGCCGATCACCGTCAGCCCATTGGAAGCGGTGCAGATGGCGCACAAGCCGTGCGCCTTGTCGAAATGGCGTATCTTTCAAATAAAAGTCTGCAAACGCAAAAATTATGAATTACTTGGTGACTGGTGGTGGCGGATTTATTGGCCGTTCTCTGGTTGAATATCTAAGATCCAAAAACCATCAAGTTTTTTGGACTTCGCGATTCAGCGAAAAAGCGGGCGCCCGTGCAAGCAAACCCAAACTACAGCTTGATCTCGGCGATTCTTCGTCAATCCTGAAAGCTTTGGAAATTTCAAATCCCCAAGTGGTGTTTCACTTGGCGGCGCAATCTTCAGTGAAAGATTCATTTACTGAATGGCAGAAAACTTTTCGCGCTAATCATGAAGGAAGTTTTGCCTTGTTCGAGGCCATTAGAAATCGCGGGACTGCTTGCAAAGTTGTTTCCGTGGGCTCGAGTGCCGAGTACGGAGCCCAAGCAAAATATCATGCTTTTCTGAACGAAAATCTGGACCCTCAACCTTCAAGCCCTTATGCACTTTCAAAATCGGCGCAGTCTCAGTTAGTGCAGTATTTTTATCGCGTGTTTGGGATGTCGATTGTTCATATCCGGCCATTTGCAGTTATCGGTCCTGAAAAAAGGGGCGATTTTGTTTCTGATCTTTTAACCCAAAGCTTGAAAATAAAAAATGGCACTCAGGTCACATTAGAAATGGGCGACACCCAGCGCGAACGAGACTTCATCGACATTGAAGACTTTTGCCTTGCTTGTGAACTTTTGATCGAACAAGGGCAGCCGGGAGAATCCTACAATGTAGCCAACGGAGTTGCGGTGTCTTTTGCTGAACTTATCCATTTGACCGCTGAACTTTTGCAGACTGAATTGCCTTTGAAATTAGACACCAGTAAGTTTCGCGCAGGAGATGATCAAAGACTAGTTGCGGACATTTCTAAATTGAAAAATTTAGGTTATTCTAGAAGCGTAAGCCTTTCTGTTGGCCTGCTAAGAATTCTTGATTCTCTGAGAAAGCTTTAGTCCCTTGAAAAAAAATGAGAAATTTCGTTTATCGCATAATTTTTTTCGAAGTCCCCTAGGCCATTTCTTCATCTGCGTAATTTTTTTTTCTTTCATCGTATTGTGTTTTTCGGAATTAATTCTTTCTGGGGTCATCTATGAAATTCTCAACAGCGATCTTATCTATATAGAGTCTCTTTACAGAGATTTGTTCGTGCGAGATTTTCCATTAAATGGATGGCTGGTAAGCCGAGCCCCGTATTTTTTCCCAGATTGGTTTCTTTATTTTTTTCTAAGAAAGCTGACAGGGGACTATGGCACCGCCTGGATCTTTTACGTTTTTGCTAACTTTTTTGCCTTGATCGGATTTTTTTACTTTCTTATTCGCTATTTTTTTCCAGATTCAAAATGGCTAGATTTAAGATTAAGTTTAGGATGGGGAACATTGCTCATTCCGATAATAATAATGTGCCCAAAGGGAATGAGCTCCCAGACATTTATTTTCCCGGTCTACCATTCGGGAGCATTTTTAAATGGACTTTTTTTCATCGGGCTGTGGCTTGTTTCGCTGCGACGAAATCAAAATAAAATAATTCTCTTCTTAACATCAGCAGTAAGCGCCGTTTCAATGGTCTCAGACCAGTGGTGGGCCCTCTGGTTCGCAGCCCCATTATTTTTAACGGAGTTTGTTTTTTTCATTAGAAAAAAAAGATCTCTCAGAAGAATTCTTCCATTTGTCTCGGCTGTCGCTTTGGGCACGATCATCGGCTTTTTATTACCGATGTTTATTGAACATCGGAAGTGGCTCTATTTCTCAAAAGCTCCACTTGGCGACGGGTCATCGAAGCCAGAAACACAGTTCCATTTGATAGTGAATGATTTTGGTCAACTTTATTGGGCATCGCCGATTTTAGGTCTTCTGACTTTAACTCTTGTTGCGGGTTGGATTTTTCGGGTCGTAAAATGGTATCGCCTGAAAAAAAACAGCCGCTCTTTAGCTCCAGAGAACAGCGCTCAAGCAGGATTGCAGTCGTTCGTTTTATTTTCCGTGCTTGTTCCTTTTGTAGCAATAATTGTGATCGCGTTGTGGAGTCGTTTGAACTTTAGATACACGGTTCCTCTGTTAGTATTTCCTTGGGTACTCGTAGGACTGCAAATAAAAATTTGGAACTCGGATGTTTTTCGAAAAATTACTTTGTTAATGCCTTTTCTGATAACAATTGGATTTTTTTGGAATAGAAATCAACCCCACGTACATCTACTAAAAACTCCTCTCCTTGCAGCGGCTACCTGTTTAGATGTTGCTGCTAAAATTTACCTACCTATGCACATGACGCCAGCAAATTCGCCTTGTCGAATATTGTCGACTTGAATGCGCTCCAGTCGAACAAGACAGGTAGGTGGCGTCATGTGCATACGTAAGAAAATTTACCCTATAAAAAATGGTGCCAGTGAATATTGGAATGCAAAGCCCTTGACTGAAAGCAACACATCCGGAATTTGGGTCAATCAGTTTAATAACCAATTTCAGATCAATCACTGGATGAATAATCTGAATTGGTATTTGGATTCCGAAAGTCGCGAACCCCTTAAATATGATTTTATCGCAGTCGATACCGTCGATGAATCTTTAAAAAAATTAGTTTCCAATGTCGGCCCTCCCACGGAAATATTTTTTTGTGGAAGTACCGGATTTTATCTTTATCTTGACCAGCAAAAACAAAAACTAAACGGGGTACTGGGCTACAATGTAGAACAGTACTTTCGGTCTCTGCGAAATCAAAGTCCAACTGGGGTAGATGTCCTGAATCTTGGCACTTGGGAAACCACAGCCTTTTCATCCACTGCGGATCGCATTCCTTCTGAGACCGTCAACCCGGCATTTTCGCTTCCCACAAATCGTGCTTATTCAAGTGCAAATACTTTGGAAAATATATCCTTTCAAAATGAGAAAGATCCTTCAGGAATGAATTCTGAATATTTTTTACGATGGAAGGTTTTAAATTCAGTGGATTTTGCTTTTCTTGAAAAAAAATTTGAGAAAATCGAATCTGTTGCAGGAAAAAGTTTGGTCTTAAGTTTTTGGGCGAGATCGTTAAATGGGAACCTAAAGGCAAATAGCCACGGTTATTTATTGCCGAATGGATTTTTAGACAGTTCTACCCTTCATTTTGGAGGGTCTGACAATGACACTTTTATTATTGATGGTCGCTGGCAGCCACACACTTTATTTTTAAATGCACCCGCATTGCCAGCGGCGGGGACAAATCCTTTAAGTTACTTAGTCATTAGGACGATTTTTTTTCAAAATTCCAAGGGTTCAGTTGATATCGACTTGGCAGGGGTTCGGCTATTGGCAAATCCCTTCGAAACGGCCCCACCAGAATATTTTTCTAATTATTCTCCTTACAACAATCGGACTGGTAAAGAACTGTTAGAACTTGCGGACAATGCCTTTAACGCTGGACAACTTTTGCAAACTTTCAAATGGCTAAAAGTTGCTGAAAACGCTATGGGAGCACACGCAGAAGCGCTTTTTCATTTAGCGCCGCGGGCCTCAAAAACCAAAGCAAACTCTCCTGCCGAAGATTCCGAAATTCATTGGCGACTGGCGCGTTTTTATTATTATTACTATTTCAAATTGAAAATGGATGCCGGGGGGGGGTAGAAAATCCCGAAGGCGAAGGCTACATTCAGTCTGCGGCAAAGCATATCAGCGAAGCCGACCAAGTTTTTGGGGCGGCCAACACTAAAATGTGGGCAACGATAATTTCAAAAGGACTTTTAAGGTTCTCTGGTTTAGGATGGCGAAATAGTTTAGTGGTGGCATATGTTAAGGACATTGATAGCGCCATTGCACTAAATCCAAATTTGCCCGAGCTTTTTGCCTTTCGCGGTCGAATGGAATTTGATTTGGCTAGTCTTAGCGGTGTCTCTTGGTTTCGAAGTTTTTTTGATTTTGCAAAGCTCGCTGCAAATAGCAATAAAGTCTTTCGAAAAAGCTTCGACCCTGGCCCCTAACGACAAATTATTTCGGTTGTGGTTGGCAAATGCCCGGATAAAGAATAATTCTGGAACCATCGATGACCAACAATTTTTGAGGGATTATCCGAGAGTCGGGCCATTAACCGAGAATCGAAAATTAGAGTTGAAGCAACTGTTGGGCGTGAATGCCGTTTTTTAAAAACCGAGAGGAAAACACTTTGAAGGTCTTTCGAAAAATTGTCTTAGTTCTTTTATTGGTTCTCCCGGCTGCGATTGTTTACCACGAAAACGTTTCGGTTGGCCGCGCTATGGTCGACGATCATTGGCCCCAGAAATTAACGTTGGGCGATCAAAACGGAATTTACGTCACATTTAAAGAAGCCATCGGAATTGGTACCGTTCCGCAAGGAATAAAAAACGGCTGGTTGGGCGTTGGATACATTTCGCTGATGGGATTTTACCACAAGCTTTCAGCCCTATGGATGACACCAAACCTTGACGAAAGTTTTGTTTTTAACGGAATTTTTTATATTGTCCTAGCTGTGCAAATCCTAAGTCTGATGATGTTTCGAATCGCTAGACATCAATCTCCGGCGACAGATCCGATAGTGATTGCTATTTCAAGCGCGATATTAATTTTTTCTTTCTTTAAACTCAGTACCCTTTTAAGGTTCGCTTGGATCCCTTGGTCCCATTACGCTTCGGCATGTATGGGCATTTTATGTATTTGGTCTTTCTACGAAATTCTGCAATCTCAGAAGACGAAGTGGTTTTTTATTTTAGGTTTTTTTGGATTTTTATTTATTACCACTCGCCGACACGAGGCCTCGGCAGTGTTGGTTGCCATGTTATTAACGGCCTCGTTTCTTGTGGGCCATAGTTTTTTAAGAAAAAAAATTAAATGGGACCCTCGGTGGGTTTTTAAAATTGGCGTCTTGTTAGTGGCACTTTTACCGGCTTACGGATTTGTAAAGTACTTCTCAAATAACATGCCAATGAACTCTCACTACGCTCAACTGCGGGCTGAAAATTCTTATATTGACCAGTACATGAGAGTTTACCCGCACATGATCCCATTGCGTATTGTTCAAACTTTTGTTGATCCCAATTTTTACAGCCTCAACAACAAGTATGAAATTACAACTGTGATGGATCACAGTTTTAGTTTCGAGTCTTTCAAGATGCCCATGATCTATCAGATTCCGATACTCCTCTATTTGCTACCTGCGGTTTTGTTTGCATTGATTTCTCTTTTTTTCAGAAAAAAAACTTGGAGCGACCCCCTGTCTCCGGCGCTTTTAGCTTTGGTTTTAGGATTTTCAACGTACTCAGTGATCACCTGCGGTTATTTGGCGACGGCAGTTTGGGGAGGCACTCACCTTCAAAACGGATCGGTCCGAGAATTTTTGTTCGCTAGTCTTGCTCTTCTTGTAGCCGCGGGGCCAGGACTGGCCCTTGTTGTTTTTAAAGAAGATTCTGGCTGGAAAAAATGGGCTTATCCGTTGGCGGGCATTCTTCTTTTACCAGTTCTTTTGGGACAAGTTGTATTTACCAACATGTGGAAACTGAATATGCCCTCATACACCTTGGAATCTGTTCAGGCCGAACACCAGTGCAGTCAGGGTCGATGCCATGTTAATTTTAAATTCTTTTTGCCCGGGCATCGCGAATTTCAACCGCCCTTTCAAGAAACGATTGTCAATTTTAATTGCCCGTTTGGGATTGATGGTAAACCTTTAGCGTTAGGCCAAGCTGGTATTACAAAACTAGGACCTTCTTTTGATTTCGAAGTTTTAAATTGTCCAAACCCTGTCGACATCGAGGTCTATCCTTTGTTCCTGGGGTATTGTGGTTCGGGAAATCCTTCGCTGAAAATCTCGGCTTGCTCGGCAGGTGCACAGGATCCTGCCTGCAAAAAGCTTTAAGAAGCGACTGTGCAGCTTTGTTTGCTTTTGTAAATTCTTACCGCCGGCCCATAAAATCCATTTGAAAATTCTTTTAACAAATCAAATTTTTTTAAAAATTCCTGATTTCTGGTTTTTGGGTCATGTGGAATTTCAAAAGGGTAAAAACCTGTGGAGTTTATAAAATGAATATTAGAATAAATTGGTTCTAAATACATTGATTTTCCTGGGCCGTAAGAATCCTGAAACCATTGGTCAATCACGTAATAATCAAGACATTTAGGCTGAAGCCATTCCTCTCCGAAAGCCATAGGGATAATTTCAAAGTGATTAGGGTCGACAGGATTTCCCCAGCCCCCTTTTCCCCATCCGATAGTTGAACCCAATGGAATCTGCTGACGGATCCAATGTTCTGCCGCGACTCGAGAATCCGGAAGAAAATTGGTGTAAACTTGGGCCGTGGTCTTTGCCAGGGGTTCAACCAGGATTAAAAAAATCAATAGCGCTAAATATCTTTTTGATCGGCCTTTCGTTAGATTGTACTTCTCAAGTAAAAAAGAAAAACCTAACCCTTGCAGCAAAAATAAATAAGGCAAGGTCGCCGTCATATTTCTGGCAAGGTTGGTGCGGTATCTTCCTAGTAAAAAAATAAAAATTAGTGGCGTTACAAACAGCAGCCATGCTTTCCATCGATCCCAATTTAGGGACCTCCAAACACCTATCAAAATCACAAAAGCCCCCAAAACTCCAAACGAAGTGAAAAGAACATATTGAGCGTACATTCCAATTCCAAAATCGGAAGTGCCCCCCGCAAGACCAGCTTCGTAATTAAGAATATTTGTTTTGAAATCCGCCAGAAATCGCGTGGGCTCGACAACTGCAAAAGGATTAGAAGCTGCAAAGCCGCCAATAAAAGCCAAACCATGGACAAACCAAAACTGCGGCTTCAAAACCTCAAATAGTTTTTTTGAACGGGCTAACTGCGCAACTGCCACGGAAAACAACATGAGCAAAGCATAATAGATCTCTTTCACAATTGAGCTTTAAAACCAGTTTAAGCAGTTGAATTTAATGATTTTTTAGCGATTTCAATTTTTTCTTTAGATAATTGGATCGATAAATCGATAATTTTATCTACAATTTTTTTGAATTTCTTG
>JANYDD010000004.1 GCA_025359945.1 Bdellovibrio sp.
CATTTGGCTGGATTTGTAAATATAGAAGACTTCTTACGTATGCACATGACGCCACCTACCTGTCGTGTTCGACTGGAGCGCATTCAAGTCGACAATATTCGACAAGGCGAATTTGCTGGCGTCATGTGCATAGGTGGGGAAGACTTAGCAAAGACTACGAACACTTCACCGATTCAAGTGAATCGATGATTTATATCGCCATGATACAGCTCATGCTGCACAGACTTGCTCGACACAACACTTCTTAAACACGCTCTTAATTTTCAAAAAGATTATTGATTCTTTATATGTTTAGGTTTTTAAATAAGGATCTACATTTATTTTCAAAAAAAAGGCCAACCATGTCGAGTTCCATTTTTGATTCCGATTCCAATTCGCGTTTCCGGTCGAAGTCTCAAGCCCAATTCCAATCTCATTCCCAGGTGAGCAACGTATTTAGAAATAATTCTGGTTCTGTGGTTGTCAAAGCTGTCTTGGGAGTGGTTGCTCTTGCCCTTGGCGGTTTAATTTTATTTTCATTTTCGAAAGGCTGCAATCATCAGCCCGGTATCGGATACAACCAGGGTTACCAGCCGGAACAGCCGATTCCTTTTGATCACTCGTTGCACGCCGGGCAAAATCAAATTCAGTGTAAGTATTGTCATAATCAGGTCGAACGTTCGACACACTCCAATATTCCGGCGCTTTCCACCTGCATGAATTGTCATTTGGTCGTCAAAACGGATTCGCCGCTGATCCAAAAAATGCGCGAAGCTTACGACAAAGGTGATTCAATTCCGTGGGTGAAGGTCCATATGCTTCCCGATCACGTAAAGTTTAATCACTCGGCGCATTTGGAAAAAATTGAAAAGCATACGGGCGAGATCGCGTGCAAAACTTGTCACGGACCCATTGAAACGATGAAAGTGGTTTACCAACATTCAACCTTGTCAATGGGATGGTGTGTGAATTGCCATCGTGAACCTCAATACAGTGCACCTTTAAATTGTTCCACATGCCATCATTAAATTTTTTTACTTTAGAAGAGGTCTTTGCTCATGTCTGACAATCATTCTTCCAGCCCCGATCAAGAAAATTTAAATTCGACTTACTGGAGATCTTTAGACGAGCTTTCCGAAAAGGTGAGTCCCAGTGCGAATGCCAGTGCCGAAGTTAAAAAAGTGGCAGATGCTGAATTCACCCAGGGTTCTTTGGAGCGCCGAGATTTTTTAAAATTAATGGGGGCTTCGGTGGCGCTAGCAACGACCAGTTGCATCCGTCGCCCGGTTCAAAAAATTATTCCTTATAATAAACAGCCCGAAGAAATCACTTTTGCTGTCCCCAATTTTTATACCTCGACTTACCTTGATGGCATTGAGCCGTTGGGGCTTTTGGTGAAAACGCGCGAAGGTCGCCCGCTAAAAGTGGACGGAAATCCTGAACATCCTATGAATCAGGGTGGCCTTTCTGCAAAAGCACAAGCGCATATTTTATCTTTGTACGATCCCGAACGCATGAAGGGTCCGGTCAAAAACCTTCTGAATAAAACTAGATCTAATTTCGACACGGTAAGCACCTCTTGGGAAGACGCCGACAAGGCGATTACCGCGCAGTTAAAAAAAGGAAATGTCGCCATTCTTACCGGTCCGGTCTTGTCACCAACGACACAAATGTTAATTAATGATTTCTGCCAGGGATTTAAAGCTAAGCATTATGCTTGGAGTCCATTAAGCATTGCTCATCTTGTCGAGGCTCAGAAAGTATCCTACGGAACGGCCACTTTGCCTCAGTACCATATTGAAAAAGCGCAAGTGATTGTCAGCGTTGATGCGGACTTTTTGGGGACTTATTTAAAGCCCACCACTTTTGCGAAACAGTTTGCGGTGGGTCGCCGAAATTATAAAAAAATGAATCGGCTGATTTCATTTGATTCTCAGTACAGCTTAACTGGTGCCAACAGTGATCTGCGATATAAAATTAAGCCTTCTGAAGGGGCTTCGGTCATTTTGGGACTTGCTTACGAGATCGTCGTTAGGGGCGCGAAGAGTTCGTACGCTGCGAATGCACAAGTTAAATCTTATCTTGGAAATTACGCCAACGTGGCTCAGGAAATTGGTGTTTCGCCAGAACTTTTTTCCAGGGTGGCGCAAGATTTATGGAACGCTAAGGGTGAATCTTTAGTTTTGGTGGGTGACACTCAATCGGACGTCAGTTTTGAAGCTCAAGTGGCCGCAAACTTTTTAAATTCAGTTTTAGAAAACGAAGGTAAAACCATTGTGGCTGGAGTGCATTCGGGCACTGCATCTTCGTATGGATCACCTTCTGAAATTTTGCAGCTTTTAGCAGATTTGAACGCGGGCAAGATTTCAACTTTGGTCGTTCACGGCGTAAATCCATTGTACACGTTGCCCGAAAGTTTAAATGCAAAAGACGCTTTTAAAAAAGTAGAGCTTTTAATTTCGACGGCGGATCGCCAAGATGAAACCGCGACGCTGGCCCATTACATTTTGCCGGATAATCATGTGCTTGAATCATGGAACGACTTGGATTTTGGCAATGGGGTTGTCAGTCTTCAACAACCAACGATTCGGCCTCTTTATGAAACCAGATCGATTCATTTAAGTTTAATGACTTGGGCCTATTTAGGTGATCGCGGTCCAAAGCGACTAACGACTTTTGAAACCTATTATGATTATTTGCGAAACGCTTGGAAAGAAGAACTTTATCCCAAACTTGGAAAGGGTCAGGGATTTGACGATTTCTGGGACGAGGCTTTGCAAAAAGGTTTTGTTGGAACTCCAAAAGAAAGCAGCGGCAGAAGTTTAAAATTAGATTCATTAAAAGCTGGTTCGCCAGCAAAAGCAGTGAAAGGCCTTCAACTTCATTTGTATCCTACCGTGCAAATGGGTGATGGATCCTTGTCCAATGTGGCTTGGCTGCAGGAACTTCCTGATCCAGTCACCAAAATTGTTTGGGACAACTACGCAAGTATTTCTTTGAAACTCTCTGAGACTTTAAAAGTTAAAGAGGGGCAAATGGTTCAATTGAAAGTGGGCTCGGCGACTTTGGAAGTTCCCGTACATATTCAACCAGGTTTGCATTCTGAAGTTGTGGCCCTTGGATTAGGCTACGGTAGAACTCATGCGGGAAAAGTTGGAAACGGAATTGGGTTTAATTCGTATAAATTAGCGCAAGCTTCAAAATCTGATAAAAATCAATTCCTGCAGCTTTCCGGTATTTCTGTTGAAGTGATTCCAACTAGCAATTTCTATGAACTTGCTAGCACTCAATCGCATCATGTTTTGGATAGTAAAAATGATGGAAAAAGAAAAATTGTTGTCGAGGCTACTCTTAAAGAATTTGAAGAGAATCCCGCGGCAAATAATCACAAACACAAGATTTTTAGCATTTGGGAAGGCCACGAGTACAAAGGCCATAAATGGGCCATGACAGTGGATTTGAACACTTGCACCGGCTGCAGTGCTTGCGTGATCGCGTGCCAGTCCGAAAATAATATTCCGGTAGTGGGAAAGAAATACGTTTTGCAGGGACGTGAAATGCACTGGATCCGTGTGGATCGTTATTTTATCGGAGACGCTGAAACTGCAGAGGCCGTGTTTCAACCTTTGATGTGCCAACAGTGCGACAATGCCCCATGCGAAACCGTGTGTCCGGTTTTGGCGACTGTTCATAATAGCGAAGGCCTGAACGACATGGTGTACAACCGCTGCGTTGGAACTAGGTATTGCTCGAACAACTGCCCTTACAAAGTACGCAGATTTAATTGGTTTAATCTGACCGGTAATATTGAAAAACCTTTGAATTTGGCGCTGAATCCCGAGGTCACTGTAAGGTCTCGTGGAGTCATGGAAAAATGTACTTTTTGCGTTCATAAAATTAAAGCCGGAAAAAATAAAGCTAAACTTGAGAAACGGGATCTGGTGGACGGAGAAATTAAAACTTCTTGCCAAAGTTCGTGCCCCACAGGCGCCATTGTTTTCGGAGATCTTAATAACCCAGAAAGCGCGGTTTCGAAAATCTACAAAGAAGATCCTCGAAACTACGCCCTGCTCGAGGAGTTCCATGCGGCTCCGACGGTGCGATACCTAACAAAAATTAGAAATAATCACGAAGAACACCGACCTCAATCCGAGATCACTCATCATAAGAAGGGAGGTCATGCATGATACAACGAAAGCCTCTGGTTTTAGGAGATAAATCACTACATCAGGTCACTGAAGATATTGTTGCGCCTGTCGAACGTTGGCCCTCAAAAGGTTGGGTCGGCTTATTCTTAGGGGCCAAAACGCTATTTATTTTTTATATCACTTGTATTGGGATTGTTGTTTCCGTGGGAATGGGACTTTTAGGAGTTAGCCATCCCGTTGGTTGGGGAACGATGATTATCACGTTCGTCTTTTGGATCGGGATTGGACACGCTGGAACTTTAATTTCGGCGATTCTTTTTTTATTCCGTCAAAAGTGGAGAACTTCGGTGGCTAGGACCGCCGAAGCCATGACCGTTTTTGCGGTAATGACGGCAGGAATTTTTCCACTGATCCATACAGGACGACCTTGGTTAGATTTTTGGCTTTTTCCTTATCCCAACCAGCGCGGACCTTTGTGGGTTAACTTTCGTTCGCCATTGTTGTGGGACGTTTTCGCGGTTTCAACGTATGCGACTGTGTCCATGGTATTTTGGTATATCGGGATGGTGCCTGATTTTGCGACGCTAAGGGATCGCTCAAAAAATAAAATTCGATATTTGGTTTACGGAGCGCTTTCGTTGGGATGGCGGGGAACAGCCAGAAATTGGAGCCATTACGAAATGCTGTATTTAATTTTAGCTGGTCTTTCGACGCCGCTAGTTTTGTCGGTACATACTATCGTCAGTTTTGACTTTGCTGTTTCAGGTTTGCCGGGTTGGCACGCGACTATTTTTCCGCCTTATTTCGTAGCGGGAGCGATTTTTTCTGGTTTTGGGATGGTTGTGACTCTGATGACGTTGGTCCGCATCGGGTTTCCTGAATTTAAAAATTATATCACAATCGATCATATGGAAGTTATGAACAAGATCATTATGGCCACTGGCCTGATGGTTGGTTACGCGTATGGATCCGAATTTTTTGTGGCTTGGTATTCTGGAAACCCTTACGAGCAGTATGTTTTTATTAATCGAGCCATGGGCCCTTATGCATGGGCTTACTGGACGATGATTGTGTGTAACGTCGTTATCCCGCAGCTTTTTTGGGTCAGGAATTTCCGTCGAAGTATTCCGGTGATGTTTGTGATATCGATCTTCGTCAATATCGGAATGTGGTTTGAGCGATTCGTGATCACTGTGACGTCGTTGCACCGCGATTACCTGCCGTCAAATTGGGGCATGTACAATTGGACTTTTTTTGATTCGGCAATTTTATTGGGAAGCTTTGGGATGTTTCTAACCCTTTTCTTACTTTATCTTCGTGTTTTTCCAGCCATCTCGATCGCCGAAATCAAACCGGTATTGGGTGTGGGGAAAGAGGGGGCTCATCATGGCTAATGCTTCAGGACCTTCAAAATTTAAAATGGGCGTTGCCGCAATTTATGACAGCGAAGAAAAAGTTCTTCACGCAGCAAAAAGTTTTTATGCACAAGGTTTTAGAAAATTCGATGCTATTTCTCCGTATCCCATACACGGAATGGAAGAAGCCTGCGGGATTAAACGATCGATGATTCCTTGGGTGACTTTTGGTGCAGGCGCGGTTGGTTTGACCTGCGGTTTACTTTTAACATGGTGGACGTCAGCAGTGAATTGGCCCATCAACGTTGGGGGAAAACCTTATTTTTCTCTGCCGGCTTTTATTCCGATAGTTTTTGAATTAACGATTTTGTTTGCGGCGCATTCAAGCGTGGCGGCCCTATTTGTTCTTTGTGGTCTGCCCAAAAAACAACCGCCAGTGATCGACCTGGATCTTACTTGTCATAAATTTGCTATTTTTGTGCCGGAAGAAGATTTTGGTTTTGAATTTCAGAAAGTCGAAGCTTTAATGAAATCGACAGGTGCAGAATCGATCAAAAAGACGGAGTTTTAATTGATGGAATTTTTATCTTTTATTTCAAGAATGCGGATTTTGGTTTTAATTTTATCCGCTTTTGGATTGGTCTCTTGCACCGATAAATCAAAGCCCAATATCGAACTGATCCAGGACATGATGGAGCAACCTGCAGTTAAAGCGCAAAAAGAGGAAAAATTTTTTAAAAATGGGATTTCAGAACTGGTGCCTCCTGAAAATACAGTACCGGTGGGATTTAAACCCTACAAATTTAAGGCCGATCCCGAAGCCGCGGGTTTGAAAAATCTGAACCCCCTTCAGGGCCGTCTTGACGAAGAAACTTTGGCCGTTGGAAAAAAGTTTTTTGAAACCAATTGCGCTGTTTGCCACGGTTACAGCGGCAAAGGTGATGGACCGATCTCTTCAAAATATCCCACCAAAATCCCAGCTTTGGTTTCAGACAAAGTTAGAAATTGGAAAGACGGCAGTATTTACCACGTGATCACCATGGGTCAGGGCCAGATGGGGCCATACGCTTCCCATGTACCGCAAAAATATAGATGGCAAGTTGTAAACTATATTAGAAAAATTCAACAAGAGACAAAGTAACAAGTGACCAATTAAGGACGGAAAAAATAATGGCCAATCAACACGCTAAGACTGATTTGCAAGTTGCCCCATTCATCCCATCACAAGGGCTAAAAACTTTTGCTTTTTCGGCCATCGGAATTGGTCTGATAGGACTATGCATCGGATTGTTACAAAATCCCGAGCGCGTTTGGCCCGCATATTTAACGGCCTTTTTCTTTGTTTCTTGCCTAAGTTTGGGCGGGCTTTTTTTTACGGCGATTAATCATCTGACCAATGCGGGTTGGAGCGCCAGTATTCGCCGCATGTCTGAAGGTATGACATCGTTTGTTCCGATGATTCTGGTGGGCAGTTTAATTTTATTATTTGGTGCGAAAAATCTTTATCCTTGGATGAACGCCGATGTGGTTGCGGATAACGAAGTTTTAGCTGGAAAATCCGCTTATTTGAATATTCCTTTTATGGTGATTCGAATTCTAGTTTTTGCCTGTGGGATGTGGATCTTTAGAAATATTATGGTTGGCAACTCGCTAAAACAAGACAAGACGGGTGACGACGGATTAACAGCTAAGTCGGTAAAACCATCGATCGCATTTATTTTATTTTTCGCGATCACTTTTTCATTGTTCTCGGTGGATTTGCTGATGAGCTTGATGCCCATGTGGTATTCGACGATTTTTGGAATTTACGCCTTTTCTGGGCTTTTTCAGTCGTCGCTAGCATTTCTAATTCTTTTATTAATTTACGTGAAAAGAAATAATCTGGTTTCTGGTTACATCACCATCGAGCACATTCACGACTGCGCCAAGTTTTTGAAAGGGTTTACGGTTTTTTGGGCGTACATCGCCTTTTCTCAATTTATGTTGATTTGGTATGCGAACATTCCAGAAGAAACTGAATTTTATCTGATGAGATCTCATTTTGGTTGGATGTCGATCTCGATAGGATTACTGATTTTTAAATTTATCGTTCCATTTTTGGCGCTACTTCCAAGATGGGCTAAGCGGACTGAAAATCATTTGGTGGCTGTTTGTATGTTGATCTTGGCCATGCAATACGTGGATATTTACTGGATCGTCTACCCCAACTTTAATGACAATCATTTAGTCTTTGGATTTTATGAAGTAGCGCTTCTACTGGGATTTTTAGGTCTATTTGTTTTATCAATGATGAAGTTTTTCCAGAAAAATTCATTGGTGGCCATAAAAGATCCTAGGATGCAGGAAGCGCTTTCTCACCACGTAACCTATTAGGGGGACCTTTGTGAAAAAAATTAAAGTTTCCAATCCCGTTGTCGAAATGGACGGCGATGAAATGACCCGAGTAATTTGGGCGTTTATTAAACAAAAATTAATTCTTCCCTATTTAGACGTAGATATTAAGTATTTTGATTTAGGAATTGAAAACCGGGACAAAACTGAAGACCGTGTTACCGTTGAATCGGCGGAAGCCACAAAAAAATTTCAAGTGGGAATCAAGTGCGCCACTATCACTCCGGATGAAAATCGAGTGAAAGAATTTAAACTAAAAAAAATGTGGAAGTCTCCGAACGGGACGATCAGAAATATTTTGGACGGTACCGTTTTTCGAGAACCGATCTTGTGTAAAAACGTCCCTCGATTAATTCCCAACTGGACCCACCCAATTGTTGTGGGTCGGCATGCTTTTGGTGATCAATACCGAGCTACTGACACCAAGATTACGACATCGGGTAAGCTAACTATGACCTTTACCCCGCAACAGGGCGCACCTCAAACTTGGGAAGTGTTTGATTATGATTCTCAGGGTGGAGTGGCCATGGCCATGTACAATACAACAAAATCTATAGAAGGTTTTGCGCGCAGCTGTTTTAACTTTGCGCTGATGAAAAAGTGGCCGCTTTATTTTTCAAGTAAGAACACGATTTTAAAAGCTTACGACGGACACTTTAAAGATATTTTTCAAAAACTTTATGACAATGATTACGCCGGTAAATTTAAAGAAGCGGGAATCACCTACGAACATCGTTTGATCGATGACATGGTAGCCAGTGCTTTGAAAATGCACGGTGAGTTTATTTGGGCCTGCAAGAACTACGACGGCGACGTGCAAAGCGATATCGTGGCGCAAGGTTTCGGATCCTTGGGACTAATGACTAGCGTTTTAATTACTCCTGATGGCAAAGTGATGGAATCCGAGGCCGCGCATGGAACCGTGACCAGGCATTATCGCCAGCACCAGAAGGGCGAGAGAACTTCGACAAACCCAATAGCTTCGATCTTTGCATGGACAAGGGGTTTAAGTTTCCGAGCTGATTTAGATCAGAACAAAGAATTAAAGAATTTTGCGGAAACTCTTGAGCGAGTTTGTATCGAAACAGTCGAGAGCGGAAAGATGACCAAAGATCTGGCTTTTTGTGTGCACGGGGAAAAAGTGACCGATAAAGACTATCTTTTCACCGAAGACTTTCTGTCGGCCATCGATACCAACCTGAAAAAATCGTTCTAAGTCCAACGAGCAGTCAGTCTAACTTGGAACTTCTAAATAGCTCTAAGGTCATAGAGGAATTGAGCATAGGCTAAAACCAAATGCTCAAACTAAATTCTCAGACCAAAAGCGCTGACCAAAAGCGCAGACTAAAAGCCGATCTGAGCTAGTAAGCCTCCGGCGCGGCTTATGCGGCGGTAATTTATTCTTTGACGGGTCGCGAATTTATATTTACGGTCTGAATATGGTTTGTAAATCAGCTTTTATAGCCCCGTCTATTATTTCCTTTTAATGATTTTCATTTTTTCTAATCCTCTTATTTCTTGGCCTATTTTCAAAAAGTACACTTCCTCAAAGTCCTTTCTGAAGTTATTTATTCGAAAGATCCCTTTTCAAATTACCATTCAAAGGGACTTATTGGCAAATTTCACTTTGCCAAAGTGGCTACCAAAATTATTTGCTCTAAATTTGCCTTTACCATTTTCACTTCGAGTTGACCCCATAAATTATTTTTCATTTATTCGATCTTCAATGGCATCATGGCAACAATAGAAATCATACTTCCGGATCAATCGATCAAAAGTTTTGACCACGAACCCACGGCTTTGGAAGTGGCGCAATCGATTGGCTCCAGATTGGCGCAAGATACCCTGGGTGTGCGAATTAACGGCCAACCTGAAATTCAGGATTTGCGCCGGCCGTTGGCGCACAGAAGTAAGATCGAACTGATCACCACAAAAAGTGCAGACGCCAACGAAGTGATCCGGCATTCGGCGGCGCATATTTTAGCTCAGGCGGTACAAGCTTTGTGGCCTGAAGTTAAAGTGACCATCGGACCGGTGATTCAAGATGGATTTTTCTACGATTTTGATTCACCTAGAAATTTTTCTGAAGAAGACTTTGAAAAAATTGAAAAGAAAATGCGCGAAATTATTCATGCCAATTACCCCTTGGTTAGGGAAGAATGGCCCAAAGAAAAAGCTATCGAAACATTCTCAAAATTAGGCGAGCGTTTTAAAGTTGAAATTATCCGCGACCTCAATGAACCCGTGGTCAGTATTTATCATCAAGGCCCTTGGTTTGATCTGTGTCGGGGCCCACACGTGCAATCGACCGGTCAAGTGAAAGCAGTCAAGGTTCTTTCGGTCGCCGGCGCTTATTGGCGCGGTAACGAAAAAAATCCCATGCTGCAGAGGATTTACGCCACCGCTTTTCGCGATCCCAAAGAACTTGAACTGCACCTGAAAAATCTTGAAGAGGCCAAAAAAAGAGACCACCGGAAATTGGGCAAAGAATTGGGCCTGTTTCATTTTCATGAACTGTCGCCTGGGTCGCCGTTTTTCACAGGCAAGGGCACGGTTATCTACAACGAACTGCAGTCGTTTTTGCGCGAGCTTTACCGAAAATTTAATTACCAAGAAGTGATCACTCCGCAAATTTTTGACACCCAGTTATTTCAAACCTCAGGTCATCTTGAGAACTATCGCGAAAATATGTACTTCACCAAAATCGACGAGCGAGATTTTTCTGTAAAGCCCATGAATTGCCCCGGCCATTGCGTTTTGTATTCTCAAGATTGGCATTCGTACCGTGATTTGCCTTTGCGGATGGCCGATTTTGGACGTTTGCATCGCTTTGAAAAAAGCGGGGCCATGCACGGGCTGACCCGTGTTCGCACTTTTTGCCAGGATGACGGACATATTTTTTGCACTCAAGATCAGGTCGAAGTGGAAATTTCAAATTTTTTAGAGTTGTTGCATTTGGTGTATAAAACTCTGGGAATGAACGAATATAAAGTCTTTTTATCGACCCGGCCTGAAAAGAGAATGGGTTCGGACAGCCTATGGGATCAGGCGGAATCAGCGCTTAAAAAGGCCTCGGAAAAAAACAATATTCCCGTACACCTGAACGAAGGGGATGGCGCTTTTTATGGACCCAAGCTGGACGTGATGTTTGTCGACGCGATTCGCAGGTCGTGGCAATTGGGGACCTTGCAACTGGATCTTAATTTGCCCGAGCGATTTAATTTAAAATATGTCGGCGAAGATAATACGGAACATCGCCCGGTCATGCTTCATCGGGCGATTTTAGGAAGCTTAGAGCGTTTTATCGGGGTCTATTTAGAACATACGGGCGGGCATTTGCCCTTTTGGCTGCACCCGGTTCAAATTAAAATACTGATCGTCACCGATCGGGCCCTGGAAATGGGTCAGCGACTTCAAAGTCACTGGAAAGCTTTGGGATTTAGGGTGGAATTGGATCTTCGCAACGAGAAATTGAACTTTAAAATCCGCGAAGCTCAACTAGAAAAAATTCCTTATATGGTGATTTTAGGTGACAAGGAAGTCGAGCAAAAACAAATCTCTGTTCGGCACCGTAGTGGCCAGAATTTTAATTTTTTAAGTATAGAATCCGTGGTTCAGAAATGGACCCAAGAAAAAGAACATCGACTGCTAGAGTCTTTGTTTACTAACCCAAACCAGGAGGTTTCCCATTAACAACGGCCCTTTTCAGCCCAGGCCCAGCCGCTTTCCAGTTAAAGACTTTCGCAAAAAAGACAAAGATGGACTTCGAGTCAATCGCGAGATCCGTGCCCCACAAATTAGGGTGATCGACGATGCCGGAACGATGCTTGGCGTGATGACCGTCCCCGAGGGGCTAAAAATGGCTGAAGACCGTGGGTTAGATTTGTTGGAAATTGCTCCGACCGCGACCCCTCCCACCTGCCGAATTATGGATTACGGCAAATGGAAGTATGAAAATAAAAAAAAGCAGGCCGTGGCCCGAAAAAAACAAGTGATCGTACAGGTCAAAGAAATCCAACTACGGCCGCGAACGGATTTGCACGACCTTGAAACCAAGATGAAACATTCGAAAAGATTCTTGTTGGACGGCGACAAAGTGAAGGTGAATGTGCGTTTTATGGGTCGCGAGATGGCCCATCAAGAACAAGGTTTTGCTTTGCTTAAAAAAGTGGTCGAGCTGTTGAAAGAAATTGGATCTCCAGAGGTCAACCCGAAGATGGAAGGTAAGCAGCTGTTCACAATCATTGCCCCCGATGCCATGAAGATTAAAGAGTACCTTAAGAAAAATCCTAAACCTGAGGGCTTAGAAGATCAGGCCGATGAAGAATCAGGTGAAGATTAAAAACACTTGCTCTTCAATTAGGTTAATCATACAAACAAATTTCGTAAAACAGTTCGAGCTCATGAAGTGATTGGTTTTGTGCCGATCCGCCGCTGTTAAAAACCGATTGAAAAATCGGAAAAAAAATCTGATGTACGGGGTGAAACCTCGGTAATTCAGGCCAACAAACGAGGACGAAAATGTCTAAGATCAAAACCCATTCGGGTGCCAAGAAGCGCTTGACGCTCCTTAAAAGCGGAAAAGTAAAACGAAAACAAACACGCATGAGACATTTAAATTCTCATATGAGTTCCAAAACCAAAAGACATCTTGGTGATGTTGTGTATGTAGATGATGCCAATTATCTACAGGTGCGACGTTGTTTGGTGTTTTAACTAGGTCAAAAGAACTCATCAGAGAAAAAAGATTTTTTAAGGAGAATTTAAATGAGAGTAAAAGGCGGATTTACAAATCGAAGACGACATAAAAAGGTCCTAAAACGCGCCAAGGGTTACTATGCAGCCAATGGTCGGGCCTATATTCACGCGGTTGAAAAGAACGATCGCGCGTTAGCTTATGCTTACAAACATCGAAAGATGAAGAAGCGAGATTTCCGAGCGCTTTGGAATCAGCGGATCAACGCGGCAGCTCGATTGAACGGCACAACTTATTCGCGTTTGATTGGTGGATTGATCAAAGCTGGAATCGAAATCAATCGAAAGGTTTTGGCGGATCTAGCGTATTCAGATGCCAAGTCTTTCTCGGCACTTTGCCAGCACGCCATTCCTAAACCATAGAAACCCATAGAAATCGATGGTCGAAACTCCAGAGCAATTTGAACGTCGCAAATTGGATCATATTCGAATTGCTTTGGAGGCCCATCAGCAAACCGCTTCACTGTCGGATCTGGAAAGGCTTCATTTTCAGCACGAAGCTTTTCCGGAAATTAATTACTCGGGTGTTTCGATTCAATCTAGTTTTCTTAAACACAAAATAAAAACTCCGTTTTTAATAAGCTCAATGACCGCGGGTCATGCCAAATCTGAAAACCTTAACCTGAATTTGGCTAAAGCGGCTTCCCGCAGGGGTTGGATAATGGGTGTGGGATCACAACGCCGCGAGATCAACGACGTTAAGGCAGGCAGCGAGTGGCAAAGAATTCGGGCGCAGGTGCCTGATTTAGTTTTGTTAGGGAACCTAGGGGCTTCGCAATTGTCTGAAATTTCTGTGGATAAAATCGTAGATATGGCCGAACGAATGCTGGCCAATGGATTTATTATTCACACAAACCCCTTGCAGGAAGTGCTGCAAAAAGAGGGCACCACCGAATTTTCGGGAGTCTTAAAAAAACTAGAGCAGTTGGTGAAGCGATTGAAAATTCCGGTGATTGTTAAAGAAGTCGGTTGCGGAATCAGTCTAAAGACTTTGAGCAAATTGGATTCCACAGGGGTTTTTGCCGTAGATTTGGCGGGTTTGGGCGGAACACATTGGGGTCGGGTCGAGGGTGCTCGTTGGCCAAATGACAGTCTACCAGCGAAGATCGCGAAAACGTTTGATAATTGGGGCCTATCCACGACTGGATGTTTATTGGCAGCCCGCGAACGGGTTTTTTCTTTTGAAGTTTGGGCTTCCGGTGGCGTTAGAAATGGATTGATTGCGGCCAAGTTTTTGGCTTTGGGAGCGCTACGAATTGGCGTGGCTCAGCCGCTAATGCAGGCGGTTATGGCCGGCCCTGATAGTTTGGATGAAGTCATGGAACAATTTGAAACGGAACTAAAGATTACCCTTTTCTGTACAGGCAGCAAAAATATAAAAGAGCTAAGCCACCCGGGTAAAATTAGCGTAGGATCTTTTTGAAATGGCATTGAAATCAAATTTTGAGCAAATACTTTCTGGATTTTCTAAACTCTCGTACCTAGAGCGTCTGTCCAAGTTAGAAGAAGCCGGTTTTATCAGGCACGAAGATTCTCTTTTTTTAGCCGGGGGCGGGCTAAAAGATTTTCGGCTGGGCGAAAAATTTATCGAAAATGTGATCGGGTATTTTCAATTGCCCCTTGGGGTTGCGACTCAATTTCGAATTGATCAAAAAGATTTTGTAATCCCGATGGCGGTGGAAGAAACCTCGATTGTGGCCGCGGCATGTAAAACAGCGAAATGGGTTCGCGAGTGTGGGCGAATCACAACGTCTGTTTCGGGCGCTCAAATTATTGGTCAGATTCAATTGGCTAAAGTGGCCAATTTTGAAAAATTTAAAGCGCTTATTCTAGAAAAAAAATCAGAATTTATTTCGTTAGCAAATCGTGACGTGGCAGCAAGCATGGTCCGCCGAGGCGGTGGCGTTACCGATATTTTAGTCCGAGAGCTAATTCGCCCCGAGGGCGGTTGCATGGCTGTGATCCACGTTTTAATGGATCCCAAAGATGCGATGGGTGCCAACATTGTCAATCAAGTTTGCGAATACTTAAAATTTCCAATCGAACAAGCGACTCAAGAAAAAGTAACAATGTGTATACTTTCGAATTTGGTCGATACAAAAATTACCCATGCACAAATTGTTTTAGAAAAAATCGATCAGGATTTGGCTCATAAAATCGAAGAGGCCTCGCTGTTTTCTGAGCTTGATCCCTACCGTGCGGCGACAAACAATAAAGGTGTTATGAATGGCATTGATCCCATTTTGATCGCTACAGGAAATGACTGGCGCGCCGTCGAGGCCGGGGTTCATGCCTATGCCGCCCGGTCGGGCCAGTATAGATCGGTGACTCGATGGAAAAAAACGGGTCAAGGTTTAGTAGGAAGTTTTGAAGCTCCTATCGTCGTAGGGACCGTGGGTGGTGTCACTAATTTGCATCCCACTGCGCAGTTAGCTTTAAGGATTTTAGGAGTTTCAGGCGCCAATCATTTGTCACGTATTTGTGCGGCCGTTGGACTGGTGCAAAATTTAGGTGCTTTGAAAGCGCTGACAACGGTGGGAATAATTGAGGGTCATATGAAACTTCATATCAAAAATTTAACTTTGGGCGCCGGAGCTGAAGAACCCGAAATCCCTTACGTCGTCAAACGATTGGAAGAAATTTTGGGATTAAATAAGAGAATTTCAATGTCTCAAGCGGTTGAGGTTTTGCAAGAGCTTCGATCGCAGAACAGCCCTCCCTAAGTGAGATGCCTTTGACGGTTTTTTCCTGCCCAAGCAAAGTGATTTTTTTTGGTGAGTACGCGATCCTGGAAGGCGCTGCAGGAGTGGTCATTGGCACCAAGCCCAACTTTGAACTTGAGGTTGCCGCCATCGGACCACAGAAATTCAAATCTCCTTTTCACCCGGACAGCCCAGCGGGCCAGCTGATTTCAAAACACTTCAGTTCTTTGTCTGAAACCGAATGGACTTGGCGCGATCCTTTTTTGGGGGGCGGGGGCTTTGGCGGATCCACAGCAGAATATCTTCTTTGCTACCGAGCTTTGCAGCACTTGCAGTTGGAAAGCGCTTCAACAGACTTATGGGAATTGCGCGAAAGATTTTTGAGCCATTTTTCTGATGGCCGTCCTAGCGGTTATGATTTGTTGGCGCAGGCGTTCGGCGGGATTTGCTCTATCAATGCCGAAGAAAAAATAATCAAAAATGTGGGTTGGCCGTTCGCCGATCATTGCCTTTGGATTGCAAAATCTAAGACAAAAATTAAAACCCACGAACATTTGGCGACTTTGGATCGAAAGAAATTAAAGCCAATGACCCAGCTGTCAGCGAAACTTTCTACTTATTTTCAAGGCGCGCGCAATGAACCCCAGCCCTTTTTAGAAGACCTAAAGCTTTGGCGGCAAGAGCTTCAGCGCCTAGATTTAATTCACCCGCAGACTTTGCTTTCCCAAAAAGTTTTTGCTTCAGAAAATTTATTTTTAAAAGGCTGCGGGGCTTTGGGTGCGGATGTTGTGGCTGTCTTCGCAGAAAGTGGTTGTGACCAGTTGGTCAAAGAACTGTTCTTCAAAAATAATTTACATTATGTAGCCACCGTAGGGCCAAGTGTTAGAAGGGATAAAAAGGATAAAAAGGATAAAAGGTAGGATTTATAAAATCCTTTGGTCAGCTGTAAACCAAGAAAGACATGAGTAAGATTTAGCGATTTTGAATTACGAAATAATAGGAATGGGATCACGCAAAACTCAGTGGGTGAGAAAACAGAACGTGATCACGCAAAGATCAATGTGTAAGTAATAAGAACGGGATCACGGAAAAGTTTAAGGAAGGATTAATTGGACTAAAATCACAAAGATCAATAGGTCGAGCGAGTGATTGAGCCAAACGGAGCAAATGATGAGCGAGTTATTTTTCGAAGACAGCGCCCCCGCCAATATTGCTTTAATCAAATACATGGGAAAAACCGATGCCAGCGGAAATGGACCGGCCAATTCTTCTTTTTCTTATGTGCTAGAGTCTTTAAGAACATTCGTGAGCTTGGAATTTAGGCCGGAGGCAAAAGAAGATTCGTGGTTGCCTTTGCAGCAGACCGAAAGTGGAATTTCTTTAATGCCGATTCAATTGTCTGAATCAGGGCAAGCGCGATTTTTAAAACATCTGCAGTTTTTAAAAGATCAATTTAAGTTTGCAGGATCTTTTTTGGTTCGATCTGGGAATTCTTTTCCATCGGATTGCGGATTGGCTTCATCGGCATCTAGCTTTGCGGCCTTAACTAAAACAGCTGTTCGGACATTCTCAGAAATGGGACTGCAAGCCAAGGTGGGGACTGCCCAGTTAGCGCGATTGTCTCAAGCTGGGTCGGGGTCATCGTGTCGATCGGTGACGGGGCCCTGGGTTTTATGGACCCGGGAAGGTATTCAAGCGGTTGAAACTCCCTATCCGAAACTTCACCATTTGGTTATTTTAGTCGAGAATAAAAAAAAGGAAGTTTCATCCAGCGAAGCCCATCGACGAGTTCCTACAAGCTTGCTTTTTCTTGGCCGCCCGGAAAGGGCCGAGGTAAGATTGCGGCAACTGCTAACGGCGTTGGATCAGCAAAATTGGCGAAATGCATTTGAGATTTGTTGGACCGAATTTTGGGATATGCATGGGCTGTTTGAAACCGCCAGTCCGCCTTTTCGATATTTAAGTTCTGGGTCACTTCAAGCCCTTGAAATTTTAACTGACAAATGGAAAGCGGACCAAGATGGCCCCTTGGTCACCATGGATGCTGGCGCGAATATCCATCTATTGTTTCGCCCTGATCAGGAACCACTTTTAACTGAGTACAAAAAGATTTTTGACGGCCAAGTGCTGGTCCCCTAGTGTTTTAGCGCGGGGACATCGCATAAAAGTCATTTTATAACTTGTTGGAAAAGTTAATTTTTTGTTTATTGGTTTAATGAACTTTGAAATTCACGTCCCCGGCAAATGGATTCTATGTGGTGAGCACGCGGTTTTAAGGGGATTTCCGGCATTGGTTTTCCCTTTAGCCAGTCGAAGTTTAAACTTCTCATTTGTTTCAATTGCGGGTTCAAAACAATTAAAATTAATTCTATCTGGCGAGCATGGCCAAGATTTGTCGATTTTATTTTGGGGTGTTTTAGAACGAGCGTGTGAACTTCGAAACGTCCGCAGGTCAGATCTAGAGGGCGAAATTAGTATCGCGTCGTCTCTACCTGTGGGTGCTGGCCTTGGTGCTTCGGCAGCTTTATGTGTTGCCGTTGGCAGATGGTTTGAAAGTCGGGGATTCGTCCCATCGTCCCAGCTTGCAGAGTTCTCAAGGATTTTAGAAAATATTTTTCATGGTGAAAGCTCGGGCGTGGATATCGCGGTTGTGCTAAGCCAGCTTCCTTTGCGATTTGTGCGCCAAGAAACACCACAGATTTTCAAACCGCAATGGCAGCCGAAATGGTTTATTTCTTATTCTGGGCAAAGAGGCGTCACGATGGAATGTGTGAACAAAGTTAAAAAGTTATTTTTGGAAAATCCGACTTTAGGCAAAAAGTTAGACTTGCAAATGGGGCAATCAGAGCAACTAGCTGAGAAGGCTTTATCTTCGAATGTGGAAACTGGAATGAGGTTCCTGATTGAATCGATTCAATTGGCTGGCTCTTGTTTTGAAGGTTGGGGTTTGACGGCAGGGGCTTTGCAAAATCATATGGATGATTTGGTAAAAAGGGGAGCTCTGGCCGTGAAGCCTACGGGTTCTGGTGCTGGTGGATACGTTTTAAGTGTCTGGCTGCAGGACCCGCCTACTGATTTGGGATTGATACCTTGTTAAGCCGATTTTTTAAGTTTTGCGTAACGCTTTCGCGCGCTGATGACGTATTCCTTGCCATGAAAAAAAGCATGTTCCGCAACCTGAATAACGTTCTTTATCTTGAGCAACGACGGCGCGCTTGCCCACGAAACCAAACGATTGAAGGGACGATCAATCCAAAGCGATAGCGAGCGAATCTGTAGGTGGCCCGAAACCTCGATGGAAGATTTCTTAAGGTCTTCAAGTAGGCCAGTTTCTGTAAAAAAAATGTTCCGGATTTGAACTGGATTCATTCAATTTTTCGAGCAGGTTTTGTAAAGAACGGGTGAAGGAAACTACTTTGACAACCAATCTGCTGGCGATTTAGTGCAGATGGCGTGAACTTGGGATTTTAATTCTAAGAAGGGCGAACCACTTTCTAAAGTTTTTCCCTGCAGCTCGGGACTGACCAAACAAATTTTAAAAGATTTGTTCAATCTTTGGATTTGCAAAAGATCGGGTGGAAGTCCAAAAAAACAATCGGCCCACAGCCAATGACATCGCCCTTGAAAACCTAAAACAAAATCTAAGTTTTCAAATTGAGAATATCGAACTGCAAAATTCTTAATTCCTTTTTCGGACCACTGAACCATTGTCGGAATCGTCGTATCTAAGAAAAAAAAGTTCGCGATTTTAAATTTTCTTAACAATTCCAGGCAAACTGGCTCTAGACCATCTTCTTTTGTATTTAAAATTAAAGGTCCAGTAAATTTTTTAATGGCGTATTTTTCTAACCACACCTCAAAGTCTGGTCCGGTTGCCCAGGCATCGTGAGCTAAATGAATTTTTCCTTTTTTCGAAAAGTCGGAACGTAAGTCAATCTCGACACCCTGAAATCCAGCTTCATCCAAACTTTCTAAAGTATTACAGCGATGTTTGACGATCATCATTGCTTTTCCTTTCGTAATCTCCACATGTAGGCGATCATACCTAAAATTGTTTTATATCTTCCCAGAAAAGTCGAGGCCCAGTTTGATGTTCCGAATTTTCTTGGTGGAAAAAGCACTTCGATCTCACTAATTTTAAAATGATTTTTGCCGGCTTGATAAAGCATGTAAAGATCGAATGCAAAATTCCATGGTGGTTGAATCATTTTTTTCAAAAAACTTTGATGAAAAACTTTGGGCTGAGCATTGATTTCGTGAAAACGAACGTTCAAAATAATCCACGCCAAAGTTTCGAAAACTTGCGAAACAAAAGCATCTTTCGGATCCCGCCCAACGCGAACGCCTTTCACAAAAGTTTTTTGTGGGTCCGCCGATTTTTTAATAACTTGAAAAGCGCGAAAGGCATCGGCGGGATCGGTCTGTTCGTCCGCATGGGACCAACCCACAAAAGGGGCCTGACAAGTGCTAAGTCCCGAAAAAAGTCCAAATCCATAACCTTGATTGACCGGGACCGGGACAATTCTAAACCATGCCCCCAGTTCGGTTTTTGAAAGTTCATGCATTCGTTGAAGCGAATCATCTTTGCTTCCGTTTTCGACCAACACTAGTTTGAATTGGTCCGGCGTTAATCCCGATTTTTCTGCTTCCATGGAAGCTCGGGTCACAATTGAATGCAAACTTTTCGATTCATTGTAGCAGGGCAAGACCAATTCAAATTCAAGCATTGTTTTCTCCAACCAGCGAGCTTTCCAAAACGCCTTCAAATCGTTGTCGCGGGGCTAATTTATGTCCGCCGAAAACTTCTTCCCAGTAAAGCGTGGAAGCCAAGGAATCTGGATCCCCCCAGCCCATATACCCCGACAAAGGAACTCGACGGACGATTAAATTTTTTTCTAAATACAGGTTGAGAACCGAGTCCAAATAAATCTCATTATTAATTCGAAGGTCTCTTTGCACTAACTCTTGGATCAGTTCCATCAATTGGCGGACCGAACGAAACCAAAAGGTGCCGACCAAAAGATTTTCAGTTCGGGCGTTTGTCGTCGTTGGCTTTTTCAGAGAAACTGATTCAGCATGGGAAAATGGATCTGCTTCGTTAACGACGGGTACAAAGGAAAATGATTTTGGCGATTGCACTACCGAAGGAAAACCCTGAATGGTCATCACGCCCGCATCCGCTTTTAAAGCCAGAAAATGCTGCCAATCTTTGGGTTTTAAAACAATCCCGTGATCGCATGCCGAAATAAAAACTGATTTGTCAGGGTGTAATCTCTTTAACCCCTCAAAAGTAGTCAGAGCCTGACCCTCCGGAGTGGATTTTAAATACACGTATTCAATTCCATCAGCAGGCTTAAGAAATTTTCGGTGTTCGTCAGTTGTGACACATACGGTTTTGGGGCTGTCAGGCAATGATCGAATTGCTTTTTCGTACATCGGCAATCCTTGTAAATTTAAAAACGGCTTGGGAGTTTGAAAAATATTTTTAAATCGCGATCCAAAGCCGGCCATTGGAATCAACACTTGTTCAGTGGTCGAACAGCCACTCTTGCAAAAATCTTTGGAATACTTTAAGTGGCTTTTAAAAGTTTTTTCCCAGTACTCAAATTCTTGCAGGTCTTCGGGTGTTCCCCATTGGTAAAAATACGGAATTTCGTAAATAAGCGCTTTTGATTTTTGTTTTCGCAGCAAGGCTTCTTGCGCCAAGCTTAAGTAGAATTCATTTTGGCCAGCCGTTAGATTTAGTTTTTTCTGATGATCAATGGCACTAAAAAGTGTGTCCAGATTTTTGAAATAATAGGCTCCAGCGGAAGCAAATTCGTTTTCGCGATTATCGGTGAAACAACTTTTTTCTTTGATCTCGACAATTTGTTGGTGTTGAACTTTTGAATAAGCATACATCTGCGGATGAGTGTAATGAGCATGAAACCCACGGTAGGAAATCACCGCCAAATCGGGATCTGCATTTTGCACAAATTCTTCAAAGTGCCTAGCATCCCAAGAAAGCCCATAGTCGCAGTAAGAAACCAAAACCCCATCGTTTGGATTTTTTGCAGAGCTTTTGATTTCGTCGCGTGCCAACGCCACAGACTGCGAAGGCCCCTGACCTGTGTGCGCCTGAAATATTTGGCGGCCATGGGGAACTAAGTGATTCAAAAGTTCCGCCAGTCCTGAATGCCTGTGGTCCTGGTTAATAATAAAAGTATATTCCCAATCCAAGGGCATTGTTTTCAACAAGCGTTCGATGATTGGAACGCCATTCACCCGAACCAATGGTTTGGGATCAGCGTAACCAGCTTTTTTAAAGCGGGATCCCTTTCCCGTCATCGGAATAACAATATGCATTTCTTTTAATCCTTATTTCTTTCGTGTTTGTTTTTCCCAAAGTTCAAAACCGCACGAATCTTTGTGCGCCAAGCTCCAACGCTGCCCAAGGGGGTCTAAGGCTTGGGTCTGGCCGTTGAACAAACGGTAAAACAATTTTGTTTGTTCAATATCTCGTAAATGCATGGCCACTTGGCCGGTATTGCCTGGGCCTTGATTCAAGTAGGTTTGGTAGTAATCTTTTTTTAACGCGATCCAAGTGGTTGATTCTGAAATTCGGTTTAAGTCCATATCCCAATGGGAAAAGATGGTTTTGTCGTGAAACTGGCGATCATACGGCAAAACAGGATCGACTAAAATTTGCGCTTCAGGCAAGGCAGCCGCTTGATTTAGAATTTTCTCGACAGCGTGAACTTCCTCAGAACAGCGAACTCGGATGTGGGCTTGGGTCTCGAAATGGGTTGGCCATAACCCACCAATCTGGGGCGCTAGGCCCAAAAGAATTCCAAAAAACCAGCGAGAACTTTGCAAACGCTGAAAAAAAAATCGACCTCTTCGCAGAAATGAAGCTAGAGAATACTTAATTCCGAAATAGGTATTCAAACTTTCGAAAAGTAGAATCCACCAAACCAAAATTCCTTGAGTGATAGGAAAAGTGTACCAATGATAAGGCGGATTTAGCTTACGTAGTACTAAGAAAAGAAACGCCAAGGCAACAAACCAAGTAAAAGAAAAAAAAGTTTTCAGCGGGATGTTGATCTTTCTCACCGGTCCTAACAAGTAAAAAAATAATATTAGCCAGGGAATCCAAAGCAGTTCTAGTTGGAACAATTTGATCCACTCTTTAAAAAAAGAGAAATGGCCCCAACTGCTGTTTTTATGTTGATCAACCAGGTATTGAATTCCGCCGGGCAAATCCCAAGTTTGCGGCAAACCCAAAACAAAATACCCTACGGAAAAAAAAATCAGAAACTGAAAACCGATTTTGGATCTTTTTCGTAAATGCCAGGCAAGAAATAAAAAGCTTGGGATGTAGAACAGAACGGCCAATTTAGTCGCCGAAGTCACTCCCCACAAAAATGAAAATCTATTTAGGGATTCTTTCCGGCGGTCAGCTAGGAAACGCACCAAGAAAATAAGACTTGCAGTTAAAAATAAGCAAAACAAAAAATCAGGTTTCGCGGTCAATAGAAGCTCTAGACGGTTTGGGTTCAAGAGGGTCAGTGGCACAAAAAGGTAAGTCATCAGCAGCGACCAATGAAGTGAATTCAAAAAAAAGGAAGCTAAAATAAATCCCACAAAATAAAGCGAAATGAGATTGAGACTAAGCAACTGATAATGAGTATTTTTCTCAAGTGCCTTCCGGTCGTCTAGAGTTTCTTTGGTGATGTCCTTGGTGATGTCCTTGGTGATGGAGTTGGAGGTGGCGCTAAAAAAACGCATCAGCGATGCTAATTTGTAATATATCGGTCCGTAAATTCGCCAGCCATTGTCGTTAATAAGATTTGTTCTTAGAGTTACCTCGACGGCGGCGCCAGAATCATTGTCGTTAGCCGAAACCACGGCTAAATCGCTAGTCATTCCAAACAATCGCCCCGAGAATTTTTGATACTGAGTCCACAGCGCGAAAATCAAAACCGCGGCAAAAATTTTCTCCCATTGAAGATCGCGAATAAAATAGAAAACGGCAGAGCTTGAGCGCATCTGTTGGCATGATAAGGGGATGCAGTGAAGATTCGTCAAGAAATTTCCTTGGCTTGTCAATACACGGAATTTTAGCTAACGGTAATTTATGTCTTTGAAAGTCTCTGAATCATTTCCGCCCCAAGAACTTTTCACATTATCTGAGAATGTCGGCCGTCGGATTCCAGATTGGACTCAAGGAGCCGGCGGCAATATTTCCGTTAAATCGAAAAATAGCCTTTGGATCAAAGCGTCCGGGGAAAGACTGTCTGATATAGCTGGGCCCGCAGAGCGAAATAGGTTTGCTCGACTGGATTGTGTGAAGTTCGCTCAAGAGTTTCAAATCCTGCAACAAGGAATCGACCGAACGAAGATCAAACAGTCTTCAGTGGGCTTCGATCCATCTGGCGGTCTTTTTGAAAAGGAAAAAAAATACTCCGAAATGCTGAAAGTATTTTCAGACCCAGAATTTGGTAAGGCTTCTATGGAGACTGCATTTCATATTAAACTACCGCAGAAGTACGTTTTACACTTTCATGCATTGAGCTTTATCCTGATTCACGAACTCACTTCGGCTGATCCCGCTTTAATGGCTCAAGTTCAAAAACTGCTGCGAGCAAAGTACCAAATTTCTTGCCATTGGGTTGATCTTTTTTTGCCAGGTTTTCAGCTTTCACTTTTTTTAGAAGTCGGCGCTGGCGATCAGATTTATATTTTAAAAAATCATGGGATCATCTTGGCCTCGGATAGCGAAACAATCCTTAGTAAATTTGAAGTCTTGGAAAAGGACCTGCTGAAGGAACTTGATGTCGCGTGGGAATTCAATCAGGCGGTACCGGAAAATGTTGGTGGGCCAATAAAAGTTTTTTTCCCAGATTTTATTATTTTTAAAAATGAAATCAAAAAGCATCTGAAAAATTCGGGTGATAAAAAATATTTTTTTTCACGTCCATCTCCCGAAGCCACTAAAGAGGAGCGGGGTGCTTTTGAGAACTGGTGGGCGACCCAAAAATTGTTTGCAAGCAACCCGCACTTGGCGGAGCTTTCAATTGATTTTCAACGTGAGGTTTTGGGACTACCCACGGAAAAAGAAAGATTCAACAAAAGCCGATAAAAAAGCGCCCAAGACCAGCGCTTTTTTAAAAATGCCTCTAAAAAGATCTAATCCCAGTTCTGAGGATCGGCGTGCAAACAAAAGCGATCTTTTTTCATGCAAGATCTGGATGGCACTTTTCCTTCTCCATAAACTTCTTTTAAACTTTGAAGCACCAGCGAAACTAAATTGCCAAGGTTAATATCGGCGTCGTTTTCGATCGGCTGCACTACCGTTAAAGAAGAAACGCACGAAAACATTCTTCGTTCGCGCATGTCGGCTTGAGCCTTCAATAAAGAAGAAACATTCGTAAATTCTTGATCATAAAGCTTCCAGGCTAAAACTCGCGAAGACAAATTGTAGGGCGGGGGTTCCACAGGCTGGAGTTTTTCTTTTGGATTCGATTCAAGCACAGCATTGGCGTTGAACTGATTTAACAGTTTCTCGCAAACATAGCGCCAGTGAATCCGATCAGATTCGGCAACAGCTGGCGACCGAGAACCCTCTAAGCACACACTTTTAGTTTCCTTTTCAAAGCTGGCCTCGACGCTATCTCGTTTCAGTGCCGGCGGTAGAAAAGTTCCTAAAGCAAGCGCTGCCGCCGGCACTCCGCAAACAATGCTAACCCCACAAGCCACGTAGCCTAATGTATCTAAAAAAGGTGCCATTTCAGAAATCTTTTGAAAATTATCTGTCATACATGACTTGGCTTTATTTTCGCCAATGTATTCTCGGGTAACCGCTAGTTGCTGTGACATTGGCGCCGTTGGAATCTGAAAATGCCAGGCGTCTAGTTGCTTCTGGAATTCGGCTGTCCTTTGTGTTTGAGCCTTTTGATTTGAATGGTAAATCTCTTCTAACGTAGCACTTTGGGCCATCGACGAAAAAGCACCCGTCAAAAATAACAAACTGACTAAAAACGAAACCCCTGAATTTAAGTCTAAAACTCTCATCATTCCTCCTTTGTTAATCTTGGAGACCGATCTCTATCACAAAACTACGCAAAACCGCTAACTGAAGTTGAGAGATTGTAAACCTGGTCGGTGCAGTTTGCGGTCCGAAGAATATGTGCTGAAAGAAGGCGTCACGGATTACTTTAGATTGCCCCCTTTAAAGGAAATCGTTGGCCAGAATCAGAGCCAAAATGCCAATCTCCCCACTCGATAGGATCATAGATGAGGCGCCATGATTGAAGAGCTCAAGCGCCCAAAAGGCCGAAACTCAAGGGACCAAAAGGCCGAAAAGAACTTTCTAAAAAATCGATCAATCGGCCTCAATCCACAGAATAGTTTTTTATTTGGAGTGGGCTGATCTAGCGGTCTGACAGCTGTAGATCGCAAGGCTTGCCGCTACCGTGGCGTTAAGGCTTTCGATTTTTTCTGTGGGAATTGAGACGCTTTGAAATAGCTCTTGCTGGGAAAATCCGGGGCCCTCTTCGCCAATCACCAGGCGCAGGTTTTTGGGCCAGCGGACATTTTGAATGTTCTTTCCATTTTGGGCCAAGATAAATGTAGATTCAGCAAACGGAGAAGTCTCTAAAGTCTCGATAGTCTTTCTCAACGAATCGGCGCGCTCAGTCAGTACTCTTAACGCGCTTCCAGCCGAGGCCTTAATTGCTTTTGGTAGAAAGGGTGAAGCGCTTTCCGAGGTCAGAATAATTTTTCGAACGCCAAACCCCTCGCAGGTTCTAAGTAATGCGCCCACATTTTGTGGGTCCCCTAAAGGGCAGATCACTTCAAGTCCGTGCGGTTCGGACAAAGGATCCCATTTTATCTGATTTGGTTTTTTTAAAATCAAAATATTAAACCCTGTCCCCAGTTCGTCGACAGCATCAAATAAACTATTGGAAAGCTCTAACGCGTTTTCAATTCCAGAAAGGGGCTTCAAATCCGGCGGAAAGATCTCGCCTAAAATTTCCAAGTTGGGGCTTTTCAGAAATTCATGAACTAATTTTTCCCCGCTCAGTAAAATCAATTTCTCTTCGCGGATTCCCTTATTGGTACCCAAGGTTTTTAGGCGGCGGTAAAACGGATTGTGGGGGCTAGAAATAAACTTCATACAAAAACGCTTGGCTCAAAGTTCCGGAATCGGAAGCTGTTTGATTTTTCGGTAAACTAAAAGCCTGCGATTTTGAGGTGTGCCTGGCAACACATAGGCCTGGTCCAATTCTAAAGAATAAAATTCTTTTAAGTCCTTCGCACGCTCGATTTCGGGATCCACGCCTGGACCCTTCATAAAATAAACACAGCCGCCCATTTTTAGACACGATCCCACGTTGTAAAGGGTGTTCGAAATATCTTCGACCGCGCGTGAAATCACCGATTGGGTGGGATAAAAGAAATCGGCTTTCACATTTCGTCCGATGATATCTAGATATTTTAAATCCAAACTCTCGCGCACCGATTTTAAAAAATCGACACGTTTTTGAACCCCTTCTGTTAAAACGATTTTTTCTTCAGAAAATAATATTTTTAATGGAATCCCTGGAAACCCTGCGCCCGAACCTAAATCCAGCAGCGGAAATTCTAACTTCACCAATCGCGGGATAATCAGGCAATCGATAAAATGTTTGATCGCGGTCTCGCGCAACGTCACTAGCCGAGTGATATTGAGCACTTTTTGTTTTTCCATCAACAACAGATAAAACTGGGCTAGCTGCTTTCGCTGCTCGTGAGTGATATGCCCAAATTGGTGATTTTTAAAAATATCTTGCAAGCGCGAGTTGATTTCTTCGAACGAGAAAGTTTCGCTAGGGCGGCGGTGGCGGCCGGCGTTTGCGAAATTTTCAGCTTTAGGTTTTTCCTCCAAGGTTTGCGCAAGAGTCGAATTTTTTTTGGCTAAAGTTCCGGGGTAATTAAAGATGACGCCGGCGCCGCTTTTGGATTTTTTTCGAGCCGTATAGGGGCTCCAGTTGCTTATGTTTTTATGGGCCATATTTTATTTTCTTGATCATTTTGATAAAAATTAGAATAATCAACAGCTTATGTCACAAATTAAAGATCCGCACCATAATCTGTCGCAAGCTCTAGAGCAACTTAAAAATCAAGCTCTGGAAAGCTTTCAGAATTCCACGCAACGCCAAGAACTTTACGATCAAAAAGTTCGCTTTCTTGGAAAGCAAGGCCTACTTACGGATTTTATGAAAAAGCTTTCAGGCGTTCCCAAAGAAGAACGGCCAAAGTGGGGTCAATTGCTGAATCAAATCAAGGTTCAGTTGGAAAGTAGGCACGCAGAAGTTGAAACCAAGCTGCAGAAAAAAGAGCTCGATCAAAAAATTCAAAGTGAAAAAATTGACGTGACCTTGCCATCGGCTGGTGAACCCTTGGGGACGTCTCATCCGGTGACATTGGTCACTCGCGAGTTTTTTCAGATTATGTCTAGGCTGGGATATTCTTTAAACATGGGTCCTTGTATCGAGTCCGATCACTATAATTTCCAAGCGTTGAATATTCCGCAGCACCATCCTGCTAGAGATATGCAGGATACTTTTTTCGTCGATGATAATTTAGTGCTTCGCACGCATACGTCGCCGGTGTGGTCGCGATATTTAGAATCCAATAAGCCGCCGTTTCGAATTTTGGGGACTGGCCCGGTTTTTAGATGTGACAGTGATATTTCTCATCTGCCGCATTTTCATCAGTTCGAGGCCGCACTTGTGGATCGCAAAGTTTCGATGAGCGATCTCAAGGGAACAATTAGTTTTGTCGTTCGCGAGTTCTTTGGGCAGGGTCTGCAGACGCGATTTCGCCCAAGCTTTTTTCCCTTCACCGAGCCCTCTGCCGAAGTCGATTGCACTTGCCCCATTTGCCATGGCAAGGGTTGTAGCCTGTGCAAACAATCTGGTTGGATCGAGATCGGCGGTTGTGGCTTGATTCATCCAAACGTGTTTTCCGAAGCTAAAGTTTCGTCGGAAGAATGGCAGGGATTTGCTTTTGGATTTGGGATCGAGCGCATGGCCATTATCAAGTACGGCATTCCGGATATTCGACTTTTTCCCGAAAACGATTTGCGTTTTTTAACTCAGTTTGGGGCTTAAATGAAAATTAGTCTTTCTTGGATTCAAGAATTTATCGACATTAAAGAATATTTCGAGGCTCCTCAAAAGCTTGCTGATCAATTGACTCAAGCGGGGCTTGAGGTCGAAGAGCTGAAAGATCTTTCGCAGGCTTTTCGTTTTGTGGTCGTTGGTTTAATTTTAAAAATTGATAAACATCCGCAAGCTGACCGTTTGACGGTCTGCCAGGTTTCTACGACTTCAGGCGCGCAAGGCGGATTGGTTCATCAAATTGTTTGCGGTGCCACCAATCACAAGGTGGGTGATAAAATTGTTGTTGCGTTGCCCGGAGCCATTTTACCCAACGGGGTGATGATTCAAAAATCGATTCTTCGCGGTGTTGAATCCAATGGAATGTTATGCTCGGAAAAAGAACTAGGTTTGGCTGAAACAAGTGCGGGTCTGATGATTTTGGATCCAGCCGTCGAGGTTGGAATGCAGGTTGCGGATTTGTTGGGAAAAAACGATATCACTTTTGACTTGAAAGTGACTCCCAACCGGGCGGATGTTTTAAGTCAGTACGGATTGGCGCGCGAGCTTTCAACACTGCTGAAGAAACCTTTAAAAAAAATTGAACCCGTGCTTGCGTCCGCTCAAACCGCTCAGTCTGCAACGGCGTCGGTGGTTTCTATTGAGGTACTTCAGGATTCACCGTGCACGCGGTACTCGGCCCGAGTGATCAAAGGTGTACAAATCAAACCATCGCCTCAATGGCTGCAGCAAAGACTTGAAGCTTGCGGAATGAAACCAATCAACAACGTGGTTGACGCTACCAATTATGTGATGCTGGAGCTTGGGCAACCGCTGCACGCGTTTGATTTGCAGCAGCTGGCTGGCCCGACAATTCAAGTGAGTCTTGCTGATAATGGCGAAAGTTTTAAAACCTTTGATGGTTCGGATTTAACTCTGAAGGGTTTTGAATTAGTGATCAAAGACCAAACCAAATCGGTTTGCTTGGCCGGAGTTATCGGCAATCCCAACAGCGGTGTGACCGCCAACACCCAAGATCTTTTGATCGAGTCCGCTCACTTTCAGGCCGACAGCGTTCGCAAAACCATGCGAACTCATGGCCTGCAAACAGAATCTGGCTATCGTTTTAGTCGTGGGGTCGATTCGTCGGGGACTTTGCTAGCGTTAGATCGAGTCACCGAGCTAATTTTAAAAATCGCAGGTGGAGTCGCGTTTTCGCAAGCCTTTGATTTCTATCCGCAGCCCAAAATTTCAAAACCAGTGGACGTGAATCTTCACAATATCAGTCAGCGTTTAGGCTACACGGCAGAAGAAAAAACATTTGAAGAAGATCTGAAAAATCTTTCGTGTGAATTTAAGAAAAAAAACGAATTGCACAGCAACTTGTACAGCAACATGTACATTGTGACGCCGCCGTCATTTCGATTTGATCTGGAAAGTGAAATCGATTTTGTAGAAGAATACGCAAGACTTCGCGGCTATGCGCAGTTTTCTGAAACCTTGCCCGCCATGGTCGAGTCACCTCAGCCGCAGAGTCCGATGTTTTTATTTTTAGAAAGTCTTCGTGCTCCACTGCAGGCCGCGGGTGCCAGCGAAGCCTGCAATCAGGTCTTTGTTTCTGAAAGTCAAGAGAACCAGATCTTGCCCAATCTGGCGTACCTTGAAAATTTAAAATTATTATCTTCGGAAAAAGCCGTGAAAATAAAAAATCCATTAAGCGCCGATGGATCTGCCCTGCGCAGGACTTTACTTTATTCGCTTTTTGAAAACTTGGTTTATCATTCGGCCCAAGGCCAGAATCAGGGCTTTTTATTCGAGGTTGGAAAAGTATTTTCAAAAAACGAAAGCGTTTACGATGAGCATTGGAATTTAGGGCTTTGTCTGTTTGGCGACCGAGAAAATTTATGGAAAGGAAAAAATCCGCAAGCGCCCTTGTTGATGAAACTTAAAAAAAGCCTTGAAAATCTGGGTCACCAAGTTCGAAGGCCATTTGAATTAACGCCATGGAGTGATAGTTCAGAAGTTTTTCCATTTTATCATTCGGGACAGCTAGGCACTATCCAGTCTGCAGATTTGGGTGTGATCGGAACTTTTGGATCCTTGCACCCGCAGATCCGCGAGAATTTTAAAATTAGGTCCGATGCCGTCTTTGCCGAAATCCATCTTGAAAAATGGATCAAAGCCCCGGTGAAAAAAATAAAAGTTCAACCTATTTCAAAGTTTCCAATGATCGTTAGGGATTTAGCGTTAGTGGTGAAGAAGTCGCTGCCGTCAGCCGCAGTAGCTACAGAAATAACAGCCTTGGCAGGCGAAAACTTGAAGGCCGTCGAGGTCTTTGATCTTTATCAGGGCGAAAATTTGGCCCCGGGCCAAAAATCTTTAGCATTCCATCTTTATTTTCAAAAGTCGGACGGATCTTTACTTGATGAAGAAATCAACCAGCTGATAACCACCATCCAAAAGAAAATGAAAGAAACCCATACTTTTGGAGAAAGATAGGCTCGCTTAAGGAACGGCGCAATAATTTACCGCTGTGAAATTTTTTTCCAGATAAATTCTTGAAAGTTATCGGTAAGTTGCTAGCCTTGTTGTGAGTGTTGCTTAAATTTTTTTGCAGCGAAAGGTGATCATGCCTAGCCAAAATATCGGAAACTCCACCATCACGAAAGCGGACATTGTCCACAAAGTTTACGACAAAATTGGTTTTTCTAAAAAAGAGGCCAGTGAACTGGTGGAACTGGTTTTTGGTTCCTTAAAAGATCAACTTTCCGCTGGCCAAAAAGTAAAAATCTCAGGCTTTGGAAATTTTGTGGTTCGAGAGAAAAAAGAACGGGTCGGTCGAAACCCCCAAACGGGCGAGCAAATTAAAATCAGCGCCAGACGAGTTTTAACTTTCCGCCCCAGCCAAGTCCTAAAAGCGATGTTGAACGGCGAAGACTTCGCACATTTAAAAGACGATAGCGAAGACGACGAAACATGAATGATATGAATTCGACATCGAATGAAATCGATCTTCAAGATCACTTTACAGAAAAAACCGCTCAGCTAGAGATCGTTGATCTCACTCTGCCAGCAGCTTTGTGCGACGATGAATTGATTCGCGAAATTTCGCAAATCCCGCCAAAAATGGGATTTAAAATCGGTGAGGTCGCAGAACTTTTAGGAATCAAACAATATGTCTTGCGCTATTGGGAATCCGAGTTCGACCTTTTAAAACCAAAAAAAGCTTCCAACAACCAAAGATATTTCACTAAAAAAGATGTGGAAAATGCTTTTTTGATTCGAAAGCTTTTACATCGCGACCGGTTTTCCATCGAAGGTGCTCGCGCGGCGGTAAAAGATTTGAAATTCTATGTCAAAAAAGAAAAAGACTATTCGCAAGCCCAAAGTAAACTTGACCACTTGGGTGAAAAAATTTTAGAGCTAAGCCGTCAAGTATCCCGTCTGAAAAGTTTATTTAGTTAATTAAAAAAAAACTGCGCGTGGCTCAGCTTGGTAGAGCACCAGCTTGGGGTGCTGGGGGTCGCTGGTTCAAATCCAGTCGCGCAGACCAAAATTTTAAGCGAGGCGGTGACTGACTATAAGTGGCTGTGAGTGACTGTGGGTGTGACTCTGCGCCGATGACGAAAGCGAGCATACGGTCAAAAGTGACTTTAAAAAGATGGGTTTCATGTTTAAAAAACTCCTTTGCGGATTTAGTGGGCTCAATCGAGTAACCTAAAATCGAAAATATTCCCATTTTTTGGTTTGCCTTTTCTTGTTGGTCCCTTTTCTATTGTAGAATCTGCATGCTCAGTGAATTTTGGTCGCCGCCTTCTTCGCTTTTGTAGTAGAGCTGCTGGACTTCAAAGGAGTTTTTTTATGAAGACATCTTTATTTTTCGTTACAATATTCACTGGGATTTCGATGCTCGGTACATCTTCAATGGCTGAACAAAATTCGGCGCCGGTTCTTCGGGCATGGCACGCGATGCTTGGATTAAAAGCGTATCGCGGACTTGAGGCTGGTTTTAGTTACTCTTATAAATTGGATTTGGCCCAAGGCCCCGCTGGCGAATTGCTTTTTCATATGTGGGGTTTCGCTGTGGGCTTGGCCGAAGACGCACAAATGAAAAAAGCTTGGATTCAATTCCGAAATGAAAACCCTGATATCACGAAAATGAAACCTGCGATGGACCGCGAACCGTCCGATGAGGCTAAATCATTGGGGAAAAATTTGATCAGAGTTCTTGATCAGGCTGCTTCTGCAAGCACTCCAGCGGAAGTTGATCAAATTTTTGGTGATTCGCAAAATCTTCAATTTAACCCGCGGATTTTGCCTAACTCTGAATACAGATATTTAGCCGCTGGAATTTTTTATCAATTTTTGATTCAATGGATCGCGATTTCTCCAGAAGACGACTTTACGTCATTGAGATTTCAGGAATTACTTAAGCATAAGTTTTTGACGAATGAAGCCGCAGTTGACGGAATTCAAAAAAGTTTTGAAGAAAGCTTGTCGCCTAAGAAATAAATTTGCTTTTCGAGCTTCTGATGGCTCAAGTTATGCGCTTGCTAATTCTTTGTGCAGATTAGTTACAGAAGTAAAAAACCTAGACCATAAAATATTTGTTTTATTTAACTTCGGTTTTTATTTCCTACATAATGAGGGGATGAAATCAGCACCTCTGCATCCCCAAGAAAAAGCTCGCTTAGAGTCTTTAAAGGCTCTTGAAATTCTAGATACGTTACCCGAAAAAGATTTTGACGATATTACTTTGATCGCGTCGCAGATTTGCTCGACGCCGGTTTCATTAATTTCATTGGTGGACGAAGATCGCCAATGGTTTAAGTCAGCCGTAGGCGTGGCCGCCCAGCAGACTCCGCGAGAATGGGCTTTTTGTGCTTATGCGATTTTGCAAGATCAGCCGTTTGTCGTTAAAGACGCACTTAGTGATGATCGTTTTGCTGATAATCCTTTAGTGGCGGCAGCCCCCCACGTTCGCTTTTACGCCGGAGTCCCGCTGAAGTCTCCGGAGGGAATGCCCATTGGAACTTTGTGTGTGATTGATTCCAAGTCACGCGATTTAACGGATGCTCAGATGAATGCCTTGAGCGCCCTGTCCAATCAAGTCGGTCGACTTTTGGAATTAAAAGTTCAACTTAAAAAACTGCAAGAGTCCCAAAAAAAATTAGAAATTAAGAACGTCGCCATCGAAAATATTTCTGAAGGGATAGTGCTTCAGGACAGTACGGGTACGATTTGTGATTTTAACCCCGCAGCGGCCGAACTTTTGGGTATGTCCGCGAATCAACTTCGTGGAAAGACTTTTTTAGATTCGTCATGGCGAATCGTAAGAGCTGACGGTAGCCCATTGCCAGGTGCAGAACATCCGGCCATGGCTTGTCTGCAAACAGGAAAAATCCAGAGTGAAATTGAAATGGGTGTCTATATCAAAGCCAATCAATTGCGTTGGCTTCGAGCTAGGTCTGTCCCCCTGTTTACGATTGGAACAAACGCTGTCAGCCATGTGGTCACTAGTCTTTATGACATAACTAGTTTTCGTCGGGCCGAAGCTCATCGTCGAGCGGTTGAAATGAAGCTTAGCGAAGCCGCAAGACTAGCTACTTTGGGTGACATGGCTTCAGGAATCGCTCATGAAATTAATAATCCATTAGCGATTATCTTGGGCAAAGCCAATTTGCTGAAAAGTAAATTAGAATCCCACCTAGATTTTAAAAATTGGGGAAAAGATTTTCAGATCATCGAAGACGCTGTTCACCGAGTGGCAAAAATAATTAAGGGTCTGAGATTGTATGCTCGCAGTGCCGAAAATGACCCCTTTGAAATTCAAAATGTGGCCACCCTATTGAGTGAGACTTTGGACCTGTGCAAAATGCGATTCAGAGCGGCTTCGATCGAAATTCAGGTGACCTGCGATCCAAACCTGACGGTCGAATGCCGGGCAGCTCAGTTGTCGCAATTGATGATGAATCTTCTGACAAATTCGTATGACGCGATTTTTGAACTTCCGGAACGTTGGGTTCGCATAGAGGTCTCGCAAGAACAGAATTCATTGATCACAGTTGTCACCGACAGCGGGCCCGGTTTACCAGTTGAAATTCTAGATAAAATTATGAATCCTTTTTTCACTACTAAGGAAGTTGGCAAAGGCACAGGCTTGGGCTTGAGCATCTCGAAAGGAATTGCTGAAATTCATGGCGGGACTTTTAAATATATTCCCGGTTTGAAAAACACCACATTTGTTTTACAATTGCCGATAGTCCAAGAAAGAAAAAAACGTGCGTAGGAAATTTACATTTAATGAGCCATGAACTTTTGCTTCAAGTCTGTCTTTTTCTTCTGCTCTCGGTAGTTTTTGTTCCACTTTCAAAAAAAATCGGGTTGGGTTCGGTGATTGGGTATTTAGCTGCGGGTTTGTTGGTTGGTCCCCACGGATTTTGGTTGGTGACGGGCGTTCAAGATGTTCAGCATTTTTCAGAAATGGGCGTCGTCATTTTACTTTTTTTGATCGGTCTGGAATTAGACCCCCAAAAATTGTGGCGATTGCGAGCTGCGATTTTTGGTTTAGGTACGTTGCAGATTGTTTTTACTACCTTGGCATTTTGTGGCCTAGTTTTTCTGTGGAATCAAAATTTTCACACTTCGCTGATCGCAGCACTGGGGTTTTCGCTTTCATCCACAGCCATCGGGCTTCAAATTCTTAAAGAAAAAAATCTTTTGAGTCGGGAATCGGGACAGAACTCGTTTTCAGTTCTATTATTCCAGGATCTGGCGGTTATTCCCATGCTGATTTTAATACCCCTATTATCGCCCCTGCAGAATACAAAACTTGAGCCTTTTTATTTTATACTCGCTCGACTGGCATTGGCGGTTTTTGTCGTTTTTTTGCTGGGTCGATTTATTTTAAAACCGGTGTTTAGGTTCGTGGCCCATTCACGCTTGCGAGAGGTTTTCACCGCATTTTCGCTTTTAATTGTACTTGGGATTTCATTGATGATGGATTCGTTGGGTTTGTCGATGCCATTGGGAACTTTTTTAGCGGGCGTTCTTTTGGCTAATTCGGAATATCGTCATGAACTTGAAATCGATCTTGAACCCTTTAAAGGTTTATTGGTGGGTCTTTTCTTTGTGTCGGTCGGAATGGAAATTAATTTGGAACGCGTGGTTGAAAATCCCGTTTTGATTTTAGTTTCAGTTTTTGCTTTGGTGGGTGTGAAGTTGTTAATTCTTTATTTTTTGGCTCGTCGCTTTAAGATGGATGTCAAAGAGTCGATGATTTTTTCGATTGCCCTTTCTCAAGGTGGCGAGTTTGCATTTGTTCTTTTTAGCACCTCTCAGCGCTTGGAAATTTTGGCAGGGCCAATGGTGGTAGACCTAAATTTAATTTTGGCACTGTCGATGGTGACTACCCCTATTTTGTTTACATGCTTTGAAAAAATATTTTATCGCTTAGAAAAATCAGAGAAAAAAGAATTTGATCAGATTCAAGAATCTCACCCAGTGATCGTCGCGGGTTTTGGGCGGGTCGGGCAAATGGTTAATCGATTGCTTCGTGCGAAGGGGATTTCTTCAACGGTTATCGATTTGGATCCGAATCAAATTGATCTGGTGACCAGGTTTGGCTTTAAAGCTTATTACGGCGATGTGACTAGATTTGATCTGTTAGAGTCCGCAGGTCTGCATCAGGCGCGGCTTTTGATCCTAGCGGTAGACGATGCTCAAGCTTCTTTAAAAGTGGTGGAATATTGCCAGCGCCTGTACCCAAATCTTAAGATTTTAGCCAGGGTTCGCAATCGTGTTGAGGCCTATCAGCTGATCAACAAGGGCATCGAAGTGCATCGCGAGACTTTTGGAACAGCAATGGACATGGCTTATTCGTGTCTGGTCCATTTGGGATTTTCTGCCGCCGATAGTTTGCGGTCGGTCGAAAAGTTTGAAAAATACGATATTATTAATAAGTGCGTTAGATAGTATACATAAACATTGATTTAATTTTCAGATATGTTTTAATTGGTTATGAAAAAAACTGACGGCAGAAAATTAGACCATCAAACCCTAGAAGATATGAGAGTACGCGCTGTAAAA
>JANYDD010000005.1 GCA_025359945.1 Bdellovibrio sp.
TATTGTAACCGATCGGAAGCTGGAAAAAACAATCAAGCCATCCTTATGAGCATCATCGCTACTGCCAAAAGAAATAACCGAAATTTTATGAGTACCGCTTCTGAAAAACTAAGAAACTGCGGAATTTAGGTGAGTAGTTACCAATATAAATATGCTGAATTACTGGGAAAAGTCAGACTGGGAACTTGACGATAAACACCTCAAAGCCTTGAGCATTAGCCCCTTTTTCCGATCGCCACCTTTTATTCCCGAAAAATCAGGATTGTACGTCATACGTGGGCCACGACAAATCGGAAAAACTACCTGGCTTAAGTTGATTCTAAAACATCACGTGGAAAAAAATAATTCCTGTTACTTTCAAAGCTGCGAGGACATCGAAGACCATCAGGCCTTAACTGCGTTGCTGAAAAGTACAGAGGATCGAAAGGTAGTTATTCTGGATGAAATCAGTTTTATTTCAGATTGGTATAGGTCCATTAAGAAAACTTTAGATTCTGGAGACCAACGAATTCTTGTTGTCACGGGCTCAAACAGTGTCGACCTTTTAAAAGGTGCTGATCGTATGCCGGGGCGTTTTGGTTTTGGCGGCGAATTTCTTTTGCTGCCGATGGACTTTGGCGAGTTTCAGAATATGCGAAAGCAAGCAGGATGGCCTATTTTGAGCCCCGTGGATGAGCTAGAGCTGTATTTCAAAGTTGGGGGTTTTCCCTTTGCGCTGCTGGAATCTGGGTCCGCGGGATTGTTTCCGCAAAAAGCCATTCGGACTTATCAAAACTGGCTTGAGGGTGACTTATTGAAATTAAACAAACAGGTCGTTTATCTGAAAGAGCTCATGGTCGCTTTGGCTCAGGCGATTCAAAATCCTGTCAGCCTGCAAACACTGGCAAAAAAAACGCAAATGGGCTCACACCATACGGTTCAGGATTATGTGCAGATATTAGAGAACTGTTTTGCAGTTCGGATTTTGTATGCGATGGACCCCAACAGTGGAAGTTATCGTTTTCGGACCAACAAAAAGTTCTATTTTACAGATCCCCTTATATATTGGGCCGCTGTCGCGTGGTCGGGTGAAAAGATTAAAAAAACGCGATCATCCGAATTAGCCGAAATGGTGGCCCATGAATCCCTGCATACAAAATTTGAGAGGATTGGTTTTGTTCAGTCGCAAAATTCCGGAGAAATTGATTTTTTTTCGAAGCAAAACAATTGGGCGATCGAAGTCAAATGGACCGACGCTGTCACCGAACTTTCGAAAGCATTTAAAACCACAGCCGCAGCTCAAAAAATAGTTTGGTCGAAAAATAATTTTCTAAAAGACTGGCCCCGCAGCGAAACCTGAGTTAACCAGATTCCACGGTGTGGCCCTTCGCAGATCAGCCATTCCAGCTTTGTAAAAGCTTTTCCAATTCATCCTGCCGAAGCACCAACTGCCGCGACAACTCATCAAGTTTTTGAGCATTCGAAGCCAATTGCGGATCAGATATTTCCAGTTCTATTTTTTTAATTTCATTTTCCGCTTTTGCAATTTGGTTTTCAAGTTGCGCGGATTTTTGATTTTGTTTTTTCTCTGGGGGTTTTGTGGTGGATTGGTTTTTTTGTTGTTTCAAAATTCTTTGTTGTTGGTCCGCTAATTTCTTTTTCAAAATAATCTGATCATCATACCAATCATTCCACTGATCCAAGCCCACCAACTTAGTGATTTCTTTTTCGCCAGATTCGTTGATTCCGAAAGTTAAAATTTGATTGCTGACTTGATCCAAAAAATATCGATCATGCGTGACGATCAGTACCGCGCCTTTAAACTCTTCAATCATTTCTTTTAGAACGGCTAATGTTTCCATGTCTAAATCATTTGTGGGTTCATCCAAAACCAAAAAGTTTGTTTCTTTCAACATCAGCTGCGCCAACACCAATCGGCTTTGCTCACCACCAGATAGTTTTGAAACTTGAGCCTTCATTTGTTCAAAGTTAAATAGAAATCGCGAAAGGTAGCTTTTCACATGCGTCAGCTGCCCTTGAAACACCACCTGCTCGCCTCCCGGAGAAATCGTTTCTTGCACAGATAGCTCGGGGTTAAGCGATCCTCGGTGCTGATCAAAAAAAGAAACTTTAAGCTTTTCAGAATGAAAAACTTTACCGGTGTCGGGTTCAAGATTTTTGGTCAGCATTTGAATCAGCGTCGATTTTCCACAACCGTTGGGACCCATCAGGCCAATTCGACTGGTCGGAGTCAGCTTTATATCAATCAACGGCACCACACTGCGACCATTAAAAGATTTTGAGATTCCTTCAGCGTCAACCAAGACTTTGGGTGATCTTTCGGGCGAAGCAAAATCCAATCGAACTTTCAAATTTTGATTTCTAGATTTTAAATCTTGAACTTCGTCACCCATTGCATTGGCGGATTTAATTCTAGCTTGTTGTTTTGTTTGCCTAGCTTGAGCTCCTCGACGAAGCCATTCGGTTTCACGACGAAAAGTATTGGTCAGCCTCTCTTGACTTTTTTCTTGGCCAGAAAGCAGAAGCTCTTTGCTTTCCAGAAAGCTTGCGTAATCGCCTTTGGTTTGCAAAAGCCCATTGGGATATCGGCGGTTCAGCTCCATCATTCGGTTGGTCACATTCTGCAAAAAAACCCGGTCATGAGTAATGACTAAAACGGCAAAAGGAGCCGTTCGAAGAAAATCTTCTAGCCATAAAATGGATTCAACATCCAAGTGATTGGTGGGCTCGTCCAACAGTAAAACTTCGGGCTCGGCCGCAAGTTCGCGAGCTAACGCTACACGCTTTTGCCAACCCCCGGAAAGCTCGTGCACGGCTTGAGAGGATGTATCAAAAATCGTAAGACTAAGATCTTCGATAATGCCTTGAGCACGAACCATATGTTCCCAATTTTCTGGATCCAGGTAAGTCATGATCGACTGAAAAATAGAATCACCCGCCTTAAATATCGGAGTTTGTTCCAGATACCCAATGCGAAGGTTTCTTCGAAACGAAACTTGACCTTGGTCGGGCGTAATTTTTCGAGCCAAGATTTTTAGAAGAGTCGATTTTCCAGCTCCGTTGGGGCCAATCAAGCCAACCCGATCATCTTCGTGAATCGAGAGCGATAAATCTTTGAACAATAAACGACTAGCGAATTCTTTAGAAATATTTTGAGCGCCAACTAAAACCATTTCTTTATCTAACTGACGCCGTCCCAAATCGCAACCAGATCACAATCGAAAAGAAGGGCCTAGTCTGATGGCCAGTTTGATTGCCCAATCATCAATTCAGATCAAGTCCAGTCAAAAAAATGCCGATTTCATTTTGAATGACCAGCAAAAACAGTCAAGAAAACCGAGAGAATCAGATACTCGCAGGAATTGCTTTCGTGGTCGCATTGATTGGCATACCGGCTTTCAATCAGTTTATTCAAGAGCCCACCGAAATCCAAGATTTACAGACTAACGGTGGGACATCAAATCGCCTTCCAGCGACCGTTAAAAAAGAACTCTGGTTAGCCAAGGCGATTAAAAAAGGCAACTCGGTTTTCGTTTCCTGCCAAAAAGAATGGCGCCCTCAAAACACTCACTTGGCAAAAGTGCGTATAGAAATTTCGGATTGTGAACGCGAGGAATTTAAAGTCGAAAACAAAACCAATCAGTACACCGCAACGGTTTTTCCAATAAACCAAAGGATTTTCACCACTGATTTTATCGACCTTATCGAGGGCGACAACGAAATTTTAATTTCTACCAAAACCAAAGATCAGCAGTGGGAATCAAAAACCCTTAGACTGGTCAGATCCAGCAGCACTGAGAAGTAAATTTTAGGTCCGAATTCTATTCGACTTTTTTCAAATTCGTTTATAAACTTTTTAGCAATGAACTTAAAAATAAAAACAACTCGTCTGGATATTCGTCCGCTGACAGTCAAGGATTTTGTGGCGTGGAAACAAGCCCACCTGGGCAAACAAAAACCCAAAAACAATTGGGATTCAGATCCAAAGACTAAAACCGAATTGAACAAAAAAAAATTCTCAATCCATATCAAAAGTCTTGGGCAGGTTAGAAAATCTGATCTGACTTATGCTTTTGCAGTCTTTAACCCAAGCGGCGAAATGATGGGTGAAGTGTCGCTGATGGATGTATCAAGGGGTAAATTTCAATCTGCCTACTTGGGTTATTATATTTTTAATCCGCATTGGGGTCAGGGCTTCGCCAAAGAAGCCGTTGCCGCCGTGATTAAACTAGGATTTAAAGAACTTCATCTTCATCGAATTGAAGCCGGCATTGAACCCGGCAATAAAAGATCTTTGGCCTTGGCGAAATCTCTGAAAATGCGTCGAGAAGGCGTGAAAAGAAAAGCCTTGTGGATCAAAAAGAAATGGGTCGATATAGTTATGTACACTTTGACCTGCGAAGATCTGGGATTAACTTACCGAATGTAGTTTTTATTTTTTATCGATGCTAATCGCGAATTTTTTTACGCCGACGGTTTTGATAATATCCATCACCGAGACCACTCGGCCGTGGGGAACATCTTTGTCGGCTGCGATGACCGCTTGGATCTCTGGATTTTTCGCCAATTTTTCTGCTGATTTAATTCGAATGTCGTCATCGGTGGCTAGGCTTCCGTTAAAAAAAGCCCGGCCGTCGGAACCCAAGGTGATCGACAGTTGGGTTTCTTCCTGGGATTCGCCGCTAGAAGCTTTGGGCAAATTCACTTTTATCGCGGGCTTCATAAACATCGGAGCCGTCACCATAAAAATAATTAAAACCACCAAAATAATATCAACCAACGGGACAACGTTAATCTCTGATATCGGATCTTCTTGATCGCCGAAATTTTTCATTTCAGATCACAGACCTTTCTTTTTCGCGTAGGCCAAACAAATTTCCTTTAGCCCCTCAAGATTACTAAGAATCGATTTTACCTGCTTTTGGAAGTAGTTATAAAAAATAGTTGCAGGAATGGCGACGAAAAGTCCCGCTGCGGTGGCCACCAACGCCAAGGAAATTCCGGCCATCACCGTTTGCTGACCGGCCTCGGAGCTGATCGCTAAGTCATTAAATGCTTTCATAATGCCCATGACGGTTCCTAACAAACCAATATAGGGTGCATTCGAACCAACGGTCGCCAAAAAATTTAAATAACGGTCAAGTTCGGGTCGCTCGGTCAAAGCAAAAGTATTAAAAACTTCCTCTAGGCCTTTTGATCCGTGATCTTTAATGTGTCTTAGGGCAAATGCTAAAGCGCGACCCTCGACCGTATCGGGGTTGCGCGAGAGGTTTTCGACGTCGTCCAAGCTGTAACTCAACAATGCCGATTTAACTTTTAGTCGAACAAGTCGACTTTCGCTAGCGACTTTTCTCAGCGAAAAAAATCTTTCTAAAATCATTCCAATACTAAGCACACTAAGTACCACTAGAATAATAAGAATGGCCTGGTCGGCAACGGCGGCAAAAGCGAAAATTTTTTCTTGAAGCATTTTATGGACTCCTCAAACTATTCATTCACATGTTATTATGTTCAAACGAAATCGTTTAGGTCAAAAGGTTCTCATGCTTTTCCCTCGAATTACTAATTTTGCTAAGGTCAAATGTCAGTCACCAACTGTTTTTGGACTTTCGTCGGTGATGCTTTTTCTTTTCTTGTGTGGGTGTCAGTGGAGCTCATCCGAAAAAAACCACGTTCTGATCGTGGCTGTGGACCGATTGGGATTTCAGGATCTTCACTGCAACCAAGACGAAACCCAAGGCAGTTCTGGATTTCAGTTTTTATGTCAGCAGGCAACTCGATTTACACATGCGTACACACCGTCTTTGCAGTCCAGATCTGCACTAGCTTCAGTTTTAACGGGTCTATACCCCTTTCAACATTTGGTTCGTGATCACAAAAGTCATTTTTTAAAAGCTTCCGAGTTCACTGTTGCTGAGGGCTTTTCCGAACTTGGATACCGCACATCTTTTTTTACCAGCGGCCCACCAATTTTTAGAACATCGGGTTTGCAGCAAGGCTTCGAGGTCTTTGACGAAAGCTTTCGACCCACGCTTCAGCGTCAATTTTTGCCCGTTGAAAAAATCCTAAGTCAATATTGGCAATGGAGAAAAGAAAACTGGGGCGACAATACTTTTTCAGTAATTTATCTATCCGATTTGAATCACCCCGAAGTGGCGACTAAAAATGAATTGGGCGAAATTCGCAATCTTACGATCGACAGTCAGCTCGAGACCATTAGTCTATCGCTGGGAAATTTGATGACCGATCTTCAAAAAACCAGTTCCTGGAAAAAAACAGATCTTATATTGATGGGTCTTCAGGGCCGAAACTCGGCGGGACAAAATAGTATTCCTTGGCTGGATCTTAGAAGTTCGATGTCACATATTACTTTGCTTTGGAAAAAATCATCAGATACTGCGCTGCCTGCGCTAGATAGCATGTCCAATGAAAATTTCTCGCTGGTGGATGTTGGATCGACGTTGGCTAAAATGGCTGGCCAAAAAAAAGAAGCCGCTCGGGAAAACCCAGTGGATCAACGATTTAAAATAATTTCACTAACCGATCCCGCAGAGCGTGAGCAAAACGAAAAGCGCTGGATTTTGACCGAAAGCGCCTGGGGCAGATCTCGTCTTGGTTCGGCACTTCTTTTCTCGGTGCGGGCTCAGGATCAGGTTTATATTCAAGGCACGCTTGAAACTTTCTTTAACACCCTGACTGACTTGTCCGAAACCGTTCCCGTCCCCGAGAACGATCTTTCAATTCAGTTGTTCCGAAATCAAGTGGCGCAATGGTTGGCGGATTGGCAAACGCCTTTTTTAGCCCCGGTCAGGCAGAATGCTTTTAATCCTGTATTGGCTAGGGCGTTTAATTTTGAAGTTTGGAATTTTTTTTCTGCGGCAAAAAAAGCGGACTTTTTAACAAGCTTGAAATCAAATCTGCCGCTGATTAGGCACATGCAGGAGTACTATCTTTTGCAAAGCAAAAAATGGGAATGGCTAGCAAAACATCATTCGGGCGAGCTTCGACAATTGGCCTTTCTTTTTGTTCGCCCCAACCATAACGCGCGATTCGCGTCGGCCTGCCTGAATCTGTTTTTTCAGCGACCCCGTCTTTCTGAAGTTAAAAAGCTTTGCGACGAAAAGAACATCTGGTCTTTGGCTGCGTTTCTGGCATCGCAGGAAGAGCCTTCTCCTAGAAATGGTTTATATCGACAGCTGGTCAAAAATTTTTATTTCGCATCGTTGGACCGGCGGATATTGGAAAATAATTGGGGACTGGGGCTGCCGCTAGACCCCAATATCGCAGAAAAAAACTTGGTTTCAAATTTTGAGATTATCTTATCCTTGCCCCAAAATTTAAAGCTGCGCCAAAGTCTGGATCGGGACGCAGCATCTTTGGAATAACCTCAAAGCGACAAATGTCCTAAGGTGAAAGGGATCTCGGGATTCAAGTGTACAATCTGGTTAAAAATTTCTTTTAGGGATTCCGTCGAGGGATTAAAATAATCGGATTGAAATTGCGAATGAAAAAGGAAGAAAATTTGATCATTACTTTGAATTTCAAGCTGCCCCGTATTGGGAAAAATTTCCGACTGCAGCCCAAGACCTGCTAAAGCTAAGGGTACCGGCGACGAAAACAAAAGCGAATCCGCCGCCGATACACTGATGAGAAAAAACTTATTACCCCTTTTTAAAACCAAATGGGGTGAACCGCATTGGGCCCAAGAAAAATTTCGACCTTGAATTCTGACGATCAACACTTCAGCAAGGCTAGAATATTTTTTTTCATTCTTCATTTCTAAAAATTGATTGAGCTTAAAAATTTTTTCAGTCAACGACTCCGACGGCGTGTTCAGAATCTCTGCGATTTCATTTTTTTGACCTTCAGCTGACCAATCCGTCAGGACAAAAAACTCTTGCGGATCATTCCCTTTAATTAACTGGGGGTGAGGCCGCATTTGATTGCCAATCTGATACGAAAGAAAATTTACGCTTTGTTCAGAGTCCATATTTTTTCAGTTTCAGTTGAGATTTTTGATAATAGTCTTCACCAGCATAACTTTGATCTAAAATTTTCTTCCACTTTCCTTTGGCTGCGTCGACTTCGCCGACACTTTCCTCAAGAATTCCTTCTTGATAAAGATTTTGCATCAATTTCTTGTGATCTTTCTGTGCCATTTCTAGTTTAGTTTTTATTTTTTCATCCTGAGGCGCTATTTCAAGGCCACTTTTTAAGCTAACAATCGCGGTTTTTAAATCGCCCGATTTTAAAGCTTGATCTGCTTTTTTATCTAGGGAAGCAACTCTTTCAGACATTTTGCTTTGGATAGAACTGACTTGACGCTTGGCCTTTGATTTTAATCCTTCTGGGTCCGGAAGCGAAAGTTCTGAAACTTGCTTGAACTCTTTCAAAGCTAGTGCGAAATTTTCTTTTTCTAATTGGGAACTCGCTTTTTGAAATTGATTTTTTAGTTTTTGAACCTGCTCGCGGTAGTCTTTGTTTTTGGCCTCAAGCATGGATTTCTGAATCCTGTTTCGTTCAAGCTCACCTTTCAGATTGCTGATATCTGGATGGTCGGGATTCAAAGCCATCACACTGGACAAGCACTGATCCAAATCGGCGAGCACCCAATTGGCACTCATATTTTTTCGGCACGATTGAACTTGCCGTTGAACTTTTTCCTCGATCTGAATACGATCTTTTTCTTTTCTTTCAAGATCTTCCTTGTCGCGCAGGGTTTTCAAGGCAAGCTCGGACATTTCCTCGATTTGTTTAGACTCCTCGTAAAATGGCAAAACTTGATGAATCTTTATCATTTCCTGACGGGCCATTTCATACTTTCCCTGCATCAAAAGTTGCTGGCCGGTGATGTAAGTTTGTTGGACATATTCTTTTTGGTTAGCAGGAAGGGCTGCGAAGGATTTTTCTTTTTTTGTTTCTGTGTTCGCAGAATCGATACTTTTTTCAGGCTTTTCGGCGGGGATTAAAAAAAGGCCACCTAAAACTAAAATTCCCGCCATTGCATAAACCGCTAGTTTAAAATTTTTGTTTTCTTTAAATTTTAAGACCAAGGGCGGGAATTGATTTTGCAGATGGGGCTCAAAATTTTCTACAGGAATATCAGAACCTCGATCGGAAAAAGCAACGGGTTGAATGACTCCTGGATCAATCTGTTGAACTTTTTTTTCAAAATTGGGATCTCGAAGCTCAAACTGAAACAAAAGATCGCTGACTGAAATGGAATCGTAGCTTTGCAAAGGAGTCCAATCTTCAGAGCTTAAAGGCCGTCCGTTCAAATGGGTTCCGTTGGACGATTGCAAATCGCGAATAAGATACTGGCCGTTTTGAAGTTTGATTTCAAAATGACGACGACTCATTTTTTGGTGATCTACAAAAATGGAACAAGGCGTGTCCCTGCCCGCGACCCAGGAATCGCCTTCTAACTTGTACAAGTTCCGGGCCAGCCCTCGGTGATCTAAAAATTTTAGATAGGCCTTCAAATTTTGTCCGCCAACCATGGTTTTTTCGCCAGCATCCAAGTTATCGGTGGTCTGCGAATGGGCTGAATAGGTTGAATCCGTAAACTCGAATTCATAGGGTGGAACTCGAAATCGCGCCGAATCCCGCAGATTCATTTTATCGATGACTTGATCCTCTAAATATAAAAGTCCATAGCGAGATTCACTCTTGAGCTGCCACCCGCCGTCTTCAAATTTAAGTTCAAAATGCAGTCGCGAAATACCAGGTTCTTGATCTAAAACAATATCGTTTTCTGATCCTCGACCGACCTTATAGATTTTTTTTCTTGAGAGTTCTAATTGCTGAACCTCTTGATTTCCTTTGATTACTTTTATCAGTGCCATCAGTACCGTCCCTGCACTTTCATAGAGCACTCGTCGAAATAAAGTTTGGCCTCTTTATATGTAGGATCGCTGGGATCTTTTAGCATCACGATCACTTTTGAAAAAGCGTCCGCGCAAAGTCTATAGTTATCCTTCGATTTGTAGAGCCGGCCCTGATTCATATTGAATTTGACGATCTCATCAAACCGCTTTCTGGCCAGAACCAAGTATTTTTTAGAAAGATCGTGTTGCGGATAAAATGAAAGTGCCGCTTGAAAGGAAAGAATGGATCGACCATACTGCCCCTGCCGATAATCGCGAAATCCCTTCAAATAATGCTGCAGAGCCAGCTGCAACTGAGGCGTGTCAGCCCCTGATTTTTGTTGGTCTTTTTGAATCGTTTGAATATTACTTTCGGCAGCAGCCATCTCTTTAAAAGCCGCTTCACTTTGCCGCAATGTCGATTTTTCCTTTTTAGTGTCGGGCATTAAAAACAAATAACCCACGACTAGCAAAACCGCGCCAACAATTGAATAAAAGCGAACCCGACTTTGACCAGCAGAAGCCGAAGGTAGGGGTCTATAACTTTGCTGTTGATTCTGAAAACTGGGTTGTTCCGGAAACGCCACATTAAGGGGCCTAGGTTTTGGATCGGTTTTAATCGCAACTGCATAAGAGACTGTGGAAGCAACAGTCGGCTGAGAATTCGACGGCCCAGCAGAATTCGCAGCGCTGATCCGAACTGTGGCCTGGTCCATTTCTGCTGTCGCCAAGCGAACAGAAATCAATTTGAAAATAAATTCTGTATCGCCCACCTGAAGTCTGGAATTATTTTCCAACGGGGCATTTTGAATTTTCAAGCCATTCACGTACAGGAAATTTTTTTGGCTAATGTTATGAATGGTGAGTAGACCGTCTTCTTGCTTAATCTCGAAATGAAATCGCGAAACCTTCGGATCATTTCGCAAACACAAATCATTGTCGTCGCCCCGACCTGCCGTGATCACGGGTTTTTGAAATTGAAAAACTTCGCCCTGATGAGGGCCCTTCAGGATCTCAAGTTTGAAGTTTTTTAAAGAAGTTAATACCGGAGCAGCACTCATGCGGCTTGTGCCTCTTCATCTTGCGAGAAAGTGATAATAAAATATTCAGCCTGTCCGTGAGGATTTCGTAGAGAATGGCAACTGACTTTTAAGTTATGGCCACCCACTTCAATCTGATCAAAGAAAATATTTTCCTGAGGCGATCTAGCTTGTTCCATCAATTCAGTAATATTTTTTTGAACGGCTTGATCCGGGAACTGTTGGACCGGTTGGTTCTCGATTTGTCCCGCTGAAACATTTAGTAAATCCTGAAAGGGTCGATTGCATTTAATCATTCGGCCCTCGGCGGTTAGGATCAAGCAAGGATAGCCGATCATTTCTGACAGCAAACCCATCTCGACCTCGCGCGAAAAATTTCCTATGGGCTCGGCACTTTTAACGCCTTGAGCGGCGCGCACCAAAAGACTATTTAAACCCGTCATCATTTGTTGGAATGCGGGAAATCGAATCGGAATTTCAATGTGGTCTTTGTTTTCTTTTAAAGCCTGATCCAGTTCCGAATTTAATTTTAACATTGGGTATTCAATAAGTCGGTTCAATACAAAAAAGATGACCAGACCTAAAATCACGCCCAGCGAAAGCATTTGGATGTAAAGGCTTAGCGCACGACCCTCGTCAAAAGCTAACGTGCCCGGATTATAAATTATCACCGCATACGCTTTAGCAATATTTTGTTGAATTTCAGCATCGTAAACTAAAATCGGCACTCCGGCGCCGATCAGCCCCGAAAATTCGTCGGTCACTTCTTTGGTTTGGCCTTTTAATTTTTTTACAAAGCCGATTTCTTTGGGCTGCATTCCGGCGCGCTCGGGAGGCGAGATAATTTTGCCTTCTCGCGAGACAATATAAACGTCGTCGATACCCTCTTCGCGCAAGACCATCTGGGTGTCGAAGGATGCGATTTCATTCGATCGAATTATTTTTTCGTTAGCCAATGCCAGCGATCGGGCCACGGTCAACGCTCGCCTGCGACTTTCGTTCGAAATACTTTCAGAAGTAATTTGCTTCATCGGGATGACCGACAAAAAGGTCATCATTAAAATAAAAATCCCGATAAATCCCATCACGATCATTTTAAATTCGAAAGTCAGTGTTAGCTTGTAAACGCCTGGCATCACCACTTGGTCAAAATAAAGTTGAAGTTTCTCTAAAGACGTTTCCAGCGAAAAAGATTTAGGTACTGGCATCGACGAAGACAATCCAGTCCCACCAGAAGACAAAGGCGCAGACAATGGCACAGACATAGGCACTGGCACGCCGATTTGACGCGGCCGTTGAGCGGCGTCTCGTGCAGAACTCAAAAGTCCCTGCAGCAGACTTTCCTGCACTTGAATCAAATCGCAAATGACTTGATAGACGCTAAACTTATCACCAAATTTAAGCAGGCCGCCTTGGATTCGAATTCCGTTCAGGAAAGTACCATTGGATGAATTCAAGTCCGCAAGCAAAACCTTGTCGGAAAGAACATTGATTTCAAGATGCTCCTTAGAAATTCCATTGTCTGGCAATTGAATGTCACACTGGGTGCTGCGACCCAATTTATTTTTGCCGTTTTTTAATGGATATATTTGGCCGGCCTGTTGACCGGTCAAAATTCTAATGGCCCACATGCAACTGATCTCCAATTTTAATTTGCAACTTTTGAACTGTGCCCGCCGCGAGCTCGATCACTGAGTCTGCCTTTCTCTGCGGCCACACCATGCGAAAAGGTTCGACGTCACTTTTTATAGAAGTCACCTTCATGGATTTATCGACGAAGACGCAATCAATCGGGTACTTCATAAAAAAAGTGTGAATGCTATTGCATCTCAGAATCCATAACCCCGCATTGGCAGACAATGAGGAACTGCCCAACAGACCTTGCATCCTGGATAACAAGCTTGAAGCTTTGCAAAGTTCTTCAATCAATAAAAGATTTTCCCCACCTTTAAAAAGTTTCATTATTTGCCACCGGTCATAAATTGGATGGCCACCGGTCCAAAGACCACGATGAAAACAGCGGGCAAAATAAATAAAATCATTGGCACCAACATCAATTGCGAAGCCCTTGCACCAGCTTTCTCGGCATTGACAAAACGCTGTTGGCGGATTTGCACGGATTGATCTTTTAGTACTTGCGAAATGCTAGCTCCGGTGGCATCGGCATCAATCAGAACAGCCACAAAACTTGTGATCTCGCCCGTGTCTAGTCGGCGGCTCAGACCTCGAAGAGCGTCGGCGCGAGAAGCTCCTAGTTTAATATCTTTCAACACAATGTTCAGTTCGTCGGCTAAAACACGACCGTCGGCTTTTTCGGCAATTCGCTGAATCGCAGAAATAAAATCCAAACCGGCCTCGGTCGATAACGCCAGAAGATCAGCAAAAAAGGGAAGATCCGAACGCACCGATAACTCGCGAGATTTTTTTTCGCCTCGTGCATACAAAAATGGAAAGTAAGCGCCGCCAGGAAAAATAGCTAGCACCAGAAAAATGGGCAAGCCCATTTCAAGTGTAAAATTCAGCAGCACCACCAGAGCCGGAAACACTAAGCCCCAAAAAATTTGCAGGCCAATAAATTCGTCCACATTAAGTTCCTGGGAAAGGCCAGAGGTCATGATCAGTTTTTCAATGTTCTTTCGATACGACGCACTTTTGACTTTTTGCGAATGTTGAAGTGTCAGCTGGTACACCAATGGCCTAGAAAAATTAATCAAAAATGATTTGGACTTCACTGGCTGAGATCCGCTGGCCCACGACAGAACCTCTTGGTCAGCACTTTGATTAAGTAAGACCGTGACAAAAGAATATACGGCGAAAGCGGCCAGCAGCAGTCCGCCGATCAAAATAAATTCTGCGCTTCCCAACTTCGCTCCTTTGTGATGAATTGTCCGTGTGGAAAAATGGATCCTGGCTTCATCATCACCGCGCCGAAAAAAAATTTTGCAAGATGCAGGAATTTTGTTTTCGGTTCTTCCAATCAATGTATCGGAAAAGATTGATGAAAATTTAAATTTGGATGATGCTTTAATGGCATTAACTAGACAAAAGGCCGAAGCTTGTCTTCAGTCCAGTGCCCAGCTAAAAAAAGAAACCCATTTTATTCTTGCGGCAGACACGGTCGTGGTTTTGCAAAAAGCAAATCTCCGATTCGAAATTTTGGGGAAACCCGTCGACCAGGATGACGCTTTTAGAACCCTCGAGAAATTGTCGAACCGAAAACACTTGGTAAAAACAGCCGTCGGAGTGCTTGAATCTCAAAATCTGCAGTTTCATAGTTTTGTAAGCACGACCGAAGTCTGGTTTCATCGGTTGAGCGAAAGTCAGATCAAAAATTATCTTTTTCTAGACAAACCCTTTGATAAAGCTGGTAGCTACGGAATTCAGGACCAAAATCATTCGTTCGTCGCCGCCCTTTGCGGAAGCGTATCCAACGTGATCGGATTGCCTTTGCCGCAAACGTTGGCCCTTATCAAAAAAACAGAAAGCTTAAACACATGATTATTTCTTCGAAAGCTCAAGAAATATTAAAAGCTATTCCTTCTTTGGTCACAGTGGTTGCGGTCAGCAAACTTCAGCCCATAGAAAAAATAAAGGCCCTGTACGATTTGGGGCATCGCGATTTTGGCGAAAATTACGTGCAGGAGTTTATTCAGAAAAAAGATTTGCTGCCAAAAGATATTCGCTGGCATTTTATTGGTAGTCTTCAATCAAAAAAGCTGAAGTTTTTAGTTGGCGCTGTCCAATTAATTCACTCAGTAGATTCGCTTGATCACGCGGTAAAAATAAATGGCCTGGCTGAAAGCTTGGGCCTCCAACAAAAAATCTTAGTTCAGATTAACCTGTCTAACGAAACCACCAAGTCGGGAATTTTTGAATCCGATCTTGAAGCGTTCTTGATGGCTTTAAAACCTTTAGCTTCCATTTTGGTTGGGGGCTTTATGACGATGCCCCCATTGGATCAAGAACCCGAAAAAGTGCGCCCTTATTTTTCTTGGCTTTCTGCGCTTTTAAATAATTATAAAAAGACACACCCAGCTTTAAGTATTTTGTCGATGGGCACAAGCCATGATTATCAAGTGGCTCTTGAACAAGGTAGCAATTGCATTCGGATCGGAACTTTACTTTTTGGAGAAAGAGAAAAATGAAAAATCATTTAAAAATTGGATTTATCGGTTTAGGAAATATGGCGCAAAATATTATTCAAGGATTGTTAGAGCAAAACGTGGCTACTCCTCAGCAGGTTTTTGGTTCTAATCGCAGCCCGGGAAAACTTCAGAAAGTGGTCGACCACTGGAAGATTCAAGGGTTAAAGACCAATGAAGAAGTGATCGACGCGGCTGATGTCATTATTCTTGCAACCAAACCTCAAGACTTTGCTTCGGCGATAGATCCAGTGATTTCTTCGTTTTTGCCTCATCACATTGTCCTTAGTTTGGCTGCTGGGATCACTTTGCAGGCGCTTCAAAAAAAAATCCCACAAGCCCGAGTCGTGCGAGTAATTCCAAACATTCCGACTCAAATAAAAAATGGTGTGATTGGATATTTTTCTTCCGAGAATGAAAACTCGATTGATTTGGTGGTCGAGGATTTGTTTCAGCCTTTAGGCTCTGTTTTCAAGATGGAAAACGAAGAGCAGTTGGAAGCCTTAATGATTTCCACTTCTAGCGGGGTAGGCTTTGTCTACGAGCTGATGATGTACTTCGCCGATTGGATCGAGGAACGTGGCTTTGACACGCCCACCGCCAGAAAGATGGTTGTCGATACTTTTTTAGGTGCTAGTCAGTTGGCATCTCAGCATCCCGAAACTTCGCTTGAAGAATTGCAAAATAAAGTGGCCTCGCGAAAAGGAGTCACAGCAGCTGGACTTGAGTCCATGCGCGAGTCCGAAATCGAGCGTCTTTTGAGAATAAGTTTCGGAAAGTCAGTGCTTCGCAACCAAGAGCTTGCGAAACTGAGTTAGCGTCCTTATTCTAAAAGTGGATGTCTTAAATCTTTAGCTTCATGGAGGAAGCCAATGAAACTGACCCCGATCGATATTTCTCAAAAAACATTCGGCAAAAAAATGTTTGGTTTGGATGAATCAGAAGTTTTTGATTTTCTTCAAACCATTTCCCAACAACTGGAAAGCATGATTCACGAGCGAAATACTTTTCGCGAAGCTTTGCGCGAAAAAGAATTGCGTCTACATGATTACAAAGAAAAAGATCATATGCTCCAGACCACAATTCAAACCGCAAGCCAGATGTCCGAAAGATTAAGACAGGACTCGGAACGCGAAGCCCGATTGATTGTTGCGGATGCTCAACAAAAAGCCGAGATGCTGGGCCGAGACGCGCGTGATTCGTTAAAAAAACTGTATCAAGAAATGGCCGAATTGAAAAAAGCCAGAATGCAATTTGAAGTTAATTTAAAAGCTTTGGCCGAAGCCCATATCGCCATGATCGACCAGGGTGAAAAGCTGATGCCATCAATTAAACTTCCCGAAGCTGTTTTCGTCGACACCAAGCGACCCGCCAACTCCGAAAGAACGCTCGAGAAATCAACGGGCATTTCACCGCTGAGCACCTGATGAGCAGCTAATGGGAAAACGCGGCTTGCGATATCTGCTTTTTTGATTTTGCCTTTAGCGAAATATTTTTTTCACTCATTTAGTGAAGCGAGCATTTTTTAGCTAATCAAGAATTTTCGAGTCCGATTCAATTTCAGCTTTTCGGTTTCACAAAAAACTGACGGTCCGCCGGCAAACTGGGCAGACGCGTGGGTGACTCTGAAATCACCCTGATTCGATATTCGCGAGTGGGAAGAAAATCAAAAGGGATCTCGGTCGCTTTTTGCTTTCCCTGATAAAAAGTCGTCCATTCAACTTCATCTAGGTAGCGATAATCGATCTGAATCTTGTACGAGGCCGCTTTTTCAACAAGTGTCCAGGAAAAGATAGAGTCCTGTAAATCAATCTCAAAAGGCGGCGGCAAACGATCGCCGATAATCATAAAACTAAATGCTTGATCGCTATTGTCGTAAACTACGCCAGATTCACTTCGAGCAGTAACGATCCAATAATAAGTGATCCCCGGTTTTAATTCTAAATCGATCTCTTTTTTATCCAACAAGGCGGTTTTTACTTCGCCCTCGGACGTCCACAACCGAAAATAGAATTTTTTTAATCCCGCTCGCGCTTTCCATCGGAACTTAACGATGCGACCACGCTCGGTGCCTGCAATCAGTTGAGCTTCATTACCAGGTTCTTCGATCACTAAATCCAGGGGCAGGGCCTCGACGGCCATCGGTGCACTCCACTTTCCGACTTTCTGATCCTTTCGAATGGATCTTATACGGACTTTATACAAGCCGATCGGAACTTCTTCAGTCAGCGAAGGCTCGGTTTTTTTAAAGTTCAAAATTTTTCCGGATTCATCTTTCAATTCCACGTCGTAACCAGCACTCATCGGAACGGCATCCCACTCCATCTCGATCTTTGACGTCATCTCTGCAGAGGCAAAAATATTAAAGATTAAATATAAAAGGATCATGGCCTAGGCTTGATCTCAAGGGTCGAAAGTGTCACCGAATTCGAGGCCATCTTCAAGGCGATTTCGAAAGCCTGCGGCCGCCCCATCTTTAAACCTTTCTGGCTCAGGGCAAATTGATATGCGGTTAAGAAATTTTGCGACGCTCGCGGGCCAAACTGAATGACCCGCAGAGAAATCTGCAAGGCATCGCGGATGGATAAAAAATATTCGTTGTCGTTACGAAGTTTTTCATAGAGCTCTCGAAAGGATGAAAAAACTCCTGATTCAAAATAAATATTGTACTGAATTGCTTCTAAAGAAACCTTAAAACAAAGATTCATTGGAAGTTGGTCTTTTTTAGCACCTAAACAAAAATCCAAAAAATTTTTAAAATCTTCTCGAACTGTTCGGGTCGACCCTTTAAACTCTTTGGAAAGCTTCAGAGCCATCTCGACAGCAAATTTATAATCCTGATTGTATGTTTCAGGCGAATAAATCCCTTGAAAAATTTCGACAAAATTCTTTTGAACGTCTTTTGGTAATTTTGAAAAGTCTAAGCCAAAGCGAAGACTACCGGCTGAGCTTAAGCCCGCCTTCTTTAACAAGAGAATCACTTCTATAAAGCGCTCGCCAGCGCCATTGCATCCTTCCGAAACGATTTCGGCCACGCGCAAATTTTGTTCTTCGGTCGTGGGAACTTCTTTTTGCTGTTTAAGGAATTCATAGGTTCGAATCAGCTCTGGGGTAGAGTCGCAAAAATCAAAATGAATGTCCTCTTGCGCGCAAGCGAAAGTGCAAATGACAGTACAAATGACGGCGCAAATGAACTTCGCAACACCACTAACAAAAATTTTTTTCATTGTTTTCACACCCTCGCAAATCGGAGTGCTAAAACGACCAGTTCAAAGACAGCAACGAGACTGTTTCTTTCTGGGTTGGCACCACGATGTAAGACGTTATCGGCGTGTAGATTCGCCTTTTATAGTCCTGGTGCCGCTCATAAGTTTCGATGTACCTATGTTCAAAAAAATACGGAAAAAACGAGACCAAAGTCGCAACCGTAGTGAACAAACGCCCGTCTTTATTTAAATAATAATACTGAGCCGCATTGATCCCGACCATAGACCAGACGGCAATTGCCCGTGTAGATCGCACCATGCTCGCCTGCTTTTCAAGGGCCTCTTCCGCCAAGCGTTCACGCAGAAGTTCCGAGCGCTGATCTGTTTTTTTGGTCACATTAATTTTTTGAACTGCAGATCGATACGGAGACATCAGCGACACCCAAATGCCACTGATCACCCAGATTCCGCCGATCAGTTGGCCGGCCTGTGCCAGTTGCGCGTAGTCCTTTGATTGCCCCTCGATTAAGTCGGTGCTTAAATAACCTTTTCCAACACTTCCCAAGCCCATCGTCAGCAATCCGGGCGCAATATACGTCCAGTTGACTCGCCACCAATTGTCACTTTCTTCTTTGACTTCCAAAACAAGTCTTTCGCTGGCCCGGGGAACCACTTGCAGTTCGGGGTAATTCAGATTTTTTAAAAAATCGAAATCCGAAGTTTTATTTTCTTTTCTTTGAGCTTCTTGTTTTAGAACTTGATCCATTTTTTGGACTTGCTCGTTAGAACCCCTGGGATCTTGAAATTTCTTAACTTGGGGCAAATCAGAAGCGGATTTCTGCTCTACTTTTACCGCCTCGGTTGCCTTAGACGCAGGTGTTTGCGCAACTGATGCGGCCGGAGCGTCTAAAAAAGAAGTGTCGACGTTCTCAACAGGCTCTTGCGCCTGGGAAATTCTAACAGCAAAAAAAATCAACACCACTAACCAGCGGCAATTTTTATTTCGGTTCATAATTTTACATTACTTCGAAAACGTGCGAATCGTCAGGTCTGGATTTAATTCCAGTACAAATCACTCTTCAAAAGTCCTGTTCCCAAGTGGACGTCCTTTATGAAATTGATTTTTTTAAATCCAAACGCGTCAGCCAAATTCTTGACCAGCAAAAGGTTTGAGAAAAGATTGTAAGGATATTTGTTGTCTGGAACTTTTTTCGAAAGTTCTTCAAAGGTCAAGCCGGTCAATTCGATCAAATGAGTTTGCAAAGCTTCAATGGTTAGGGATTCCGTTCCTAAGGTTTCGCTTATTCCCGCAAAAGGACCGCCCACAGCATAAACAGGGCTTCCAATTTTACCGATCTGCAGTCGAAGTTCTTGCCCGTAAAGCTTTGAAAAATCTTTGGTCCAAGCGGCGATTTTTTCCACTTCGGCGGCAGTAATGGGATACAGACTTTCTTTATTTTTACGTCCCAAAAACTTAATCAATTCGTCGCGATAAGCGTCGGCACCCATGTTGATCGAGTCCACAATTTGTCGATCATCTATTTTGGCGCCCAATTGCTGACTGCCCCCGCCCATGTCCCATACGATCCAATTTTTAATTTTTTCGTCGACTAAGCCCTGCAGCGACTGCAAGCCGATCAGACCCTCTTCTTCTCCAGTCAAAATCAAAATAGGAATACCTAAGTCCACTTTGATTTTTTTAAGCACTTCACTGCCATTCTTCTTCGCTGCACGAAATCCACTGGTTGCAACTCCAGAAATTTTTACGCCTTTTTCAACTTCACATTCTTTTTTAAACTGCACTAAACTTTTTCTCAAATTTTCCACCGCCGTAGTGGAAAGGACTTCGTCTTTCACTTCGGCTTTAATTTTAACCTGATCGCGGCGATTCAAAATAATTTTTTTCACTTCCTTGACCACATGGCCCTGCAGTACAACTTGCCCTATCACGTACTTAGTTTCGCCGGATCCAACGTCTACAGCACAGCGAATTTCGCTTCTGACAGGAGCCTCGCGAGGAACTCGTTTTTTAGCATCGACCTGAAAATTAAATAGAATAAAAAAAAGAACCCACACGTTACTGCCTCCTGATCAATTGTTGATATCCACCTTCGACAAAAAATAAATTCAAATAACCTTCTTCAGCTAACATTTCAGCCACTAAACCTGAGTTTAAGCCGTTTCGACAAATTAACACGATCGGAGTTTCATGAGACAGCTCCATCTCCAAAATTTCTTCAAAAATTATTTGATCCGATTTTTTATTTTGAATCTGTGTGGTGACCGAAGTTAAATGCTTTTGATCGGGACCCTGATAAAAAGAAAAATCAAAATCTTCGAAAAGAAACAAGCGAAAGGGCACACGCGCCCGAACTAAATTGTCGAACTGAAAAAAACCGATTTCCAAAAGAACACTCCGCAGTACAAAGCAGCATTATCGACAGCCTACTTGATTAGTCCGCAGTGTTTAACAGGTATTTTAGGCTAAGACAATAGTCTAGGAATTCTTTCCAACTTCGAAATTGGCAATTAAATTTTATCCGATGAAATATGAAAAGCTCTGGCTCCGGTAAACTCGGAAATTTCTAAAATTTTGAAAACATCATAAGGATTTTCCATTTCCGATTCAGAATTGCATTTCACTACTATGACTGGCTGGACGGCCTGATGATTAAGATGTCGGTAGAACTGTGGCCCACGTGCAAAATCAAATCTCAAAGATTCTAAGCCCCAAATTAGACTTTCCGAATCGACGGCTCCGCTCACCAAAGCCGCTTCCAGCAGTGCTTTGACGGCGCAGTAAGCATAGGTTCCATGTGCCGCGGGCGGAGTTTCGCCGTACTTCGTATGAAAAGCTTGATTGAATTTTTTTGCGCTGGCGAAATATTCTTGAAGTCGCCAGTAGTAGCCACTGGTACCCACGATGCTTTCGAACATTTCAGATCCGGCTTTCAATCGTTGCGGAATGGAAAGATATGTGCAGACCACTTGCATTTTATTTTTTATTCCCATTTCGTTAATATCCTTAAGCATATTGTATTGATCAGAGCCAAAATTGACGGTCATTAAAACATCCGCTTCGGTTTTTAAAATGCGCTCCAAATGTTGGCGGTAATTTGTTTCTCCAAACGCGTGCATCTCTAGTTGGATAAATTCCACACCAATCTGATTTCCAACGTTGTAGAATCCAAGCAACGAATCCAAGCCAAAGGGATGATTGACGATTAATAATGCTACTTTGAATCCGTAGTGACAAAAGGCGTATCTGGCCATCGTTTCAGCTGTTCCAAAAGCCGCAGGGCCCTCGTGAAAAACGTAGCGACTTCGGTTTTTTTTTGCGACGACTCCATCGCCAACGCTAAGGCCACTATAAACTATTTTTCTTTCTGAACAGATCTGGCCCATTTTGATCATCTCTAGTGCCGAGAGAGCTCCCGCTACAAAATCCACTTTGTCTTTTTCAATCAATTCAATCGTGAGTTTTTCTGCTAATTCAGAATTCATTTGAGTGTCTCGGATCAAGGCTTGCGCCTTTCGTCCGGCCAGACCTCCGTTGAAATTAAATTCCTCGACAGCTAACTCAATACATCGGGCTTGCTCTGCAGCTTCGACTCCGTAAACACCGGTCAATGGAATAGGAACGCCAATTTTTATAGGGACCATATTTTTGGGTATCGGCACATTTTGTTTTGGAAGTAAGTCCATGTTTGATAGAATTTTCACAGATGAATTCATTCGCGGCTAAAACTTTTGATCAACAGCTTCGTTTTTTGGCAGACGAGAATAAAAAGTTAAGCGTTGAACTAAGCAATATGTCCAAAGCTCAAGGGAACCTTTACCGATTTCAGGAAAAGGTCGAACGGCAACGAACTATTTATGCGCAGATTGCAGAAATCGGGCATCAATTTAATCGGGATTTAGACTTTGGTCGTATTTTAGAGGGCCTGCAAAGATTTATTATCGATCATCTTAACTTTGAGCGGGTCGTACTTTTTTTTCCATGTTCCAATGACGAAAAATTAAAAGTAAAAATGATGGGCGGATATTACGACCCTAAAACCCAAGAAAAAATCAACCAACTGGTTATGGATTTTTCTGATCCTATTTTTAAGCTTTTTGATTCAGGGGTGACCCAAATTATTTTTAACGAGAATTTACCAACGGCAGAAATGAAGACATGGGCTTCTCAGCTTCTGATGGATGAATTTATTGCCTCGTCTTTAGGAAATGGCGCGGACGGAAAAAGTTTAGGGTTGTTGTGCATGGGAACTTCAAGGGCCCACTTCCAACACCATTATCGAGTTGAAGTCGACCAGGAAAACAATGCTCTATTTTCTAATATCACCAGCCAAATCGTGGCGGCGCAAAATACCGTGAAGTTCACGCAAGCGGTTCAACAGGAATCCGCTCAAGTCAGACGACTTCTAAATAATATGCGTCAGGCCGTGTTTAGCATTGATTCAAATTGCCTTGTAGTTGAACCAGTCTCCAATTTCACCGAAAGTATCTTCGGAGAGTCGCTGGTCGGAAAAAATGTAGTGTCGACAGTTTTTTTTGATTTTTGCAAAGACCTGGAAAGCAATTCCGTTCTAAAGACTGCATTAACGACTGTTTTTGGCGAGTCTGACTTGCAATGGGAACTAATGGAGTCTTCGTTGCCTAAGCAAATTCCTTTTGTGACCAAAGATTCATCAGCCGCGCCTAAAATTCTTAAAGTAGCCTATTCGCCCATTTGGGACAAAGCCGGTTTACTGGAAAAGATTATGTTCGTTGTCGAGGATATTTCGGCTCTGCAAAAATTAGAAAAACAAGTCCTCCTGGAGCAAACGCGCCTACAAATAATCCAAGAGATCGCCCGTAATGACATCCTAAGTCTGAACAGAAATTTTTTTGATCGCGCTTATTCGCTGTACTCAGAATCTTTAAAAATCGCTAAAACTCAACTTGTTCAATCCGAAGTTTTTGACGAACTTCTGGGAAACTTGCACACTCTCAAGGGCAATGCCCGAATGCAGGGCTTTTCTTTTTTATCAAAGCAAATCCACATGGTCGAAAGCCAAGTTCTGGAAATGAAAGAATCTCAAATATCCAGCCTACTTCCACTACAACTGCAATTGGTGTTTAAGAGCCTCGAAACTTATGGGCAAGTCGCGCGAACGGTTTTTGGCTTAAAAAATCCCTTCTTTTCTCTTGGGTCGAATGAGCAAGAACAAATAGCAAGTGCCCAAACCATTGAAGTCGACGCAAAAAGTTTTAAGGATTTAGAAAATATCCTTCAAAAAGTTTCTGCTCCGACACCAGACCAAATCAAAATCCAAAGAGCACTAAAACAATTGCTCAGTTTTCCTGTCAAAGATGCGCTTCACAGGTTTCAACCGATGGCGGAAGAAATCGCCTTGAGTTTAGGTAAGAAAATCGAATTTCAGGCCCACGATAATGATCTGCGCTTAGACCGAAAAAAAATAGATGTCCTTCAAGACGCTATTTTGCACTTAATTAGAAACGCGATTGATCATGGAATCGAACACCCCCAAGAAAGAATTCAGTCAGGGAAAAAAGAAATCGGGCTCTTAAAAATTCATTGTCAGCAAAATCACGATCAGGCGATCATTACTTTAACCGATGATGGAAGGGGTATCGATCCCGAGAAAATGGCCTGCGTCGCTTTGAAACGGCATCTTGTTTCGGTGCCAGAAGTAAAAAAAATGAACGACTATCAAAGAAGGCATTTGATTTTTCTACCCGGATTTTCTTCGAAAGAAATTGTCACTGATCTGTCGGGCCGCGGAATCGGTTTAGACTTTGTTCAAAAGCAGCTCAATGAAATCGGCGCTGAAATAGAAATTGAAAGCAAAATAAATCACGGAGCTAAATTTACAATTACCATGCCTCTGCCATCTCAAACCTAATTTCAAAGGTGCAATTCTATGTCCATCCAATTTACAAGTATCAGCCATGTTTCAATTATTATATCTAACCTAGAAAAGTCAGAAAAGTTTTACAGCGACTTTTTAGGGCTAAAGCCTATTCGGCGACCGAATTTCGAGTTTCCCGGAATCTGGTATTCTTTAGGTGGCAAAGCCGAGCTTCATTTGATTCTTTGCGAACCAATGACCCATCGATGGAAAGCTCCTAAATCTTTAGACTTAATATATCCCCACTTAGCTTTAGCGGTAAAGGATACCGAGCAGGCACTTAAAAAATTAAAAAAATCCAAATATCGGTTTTTCAAGTTCGAATCCTCGCCGACTCAAAGTCGCCAGCTTTTTGTTCTTGATCCCGATAGAAATATGATCGAATTTATAGGACCCTTTACAAAAAAAACTCAAAAGATAAAAAAATGAAAAAAATATTCTGTAAAAGGACAGTGCTGGCCCCGTTTTTTATTTTATCTGTATTACTTTCGTTCAGCGCCTTAGCCCAATCCCAAAACCACTTAAAAAGTTATCCCCTAGAAAGCTGGGAATTGCAGTTTCAAAGTTCTTTTTTTAACTCAACGGCCAACTATCTCAGCACGGGGGATTCTTACCAGAATTTAACCAAAGACAATTACTATCGGCTGACCTTGTTTGATGTAGGAATTCGAAAAATTTTTTCATCCAAATGGTCATTGGGGTTTAGCAATCAGATCGCCGCTGGAGAAAGTCAGACGCTTTCTTTAAAGCGAACCAATAGTGCCGTAACTCAGTCTAAATTTTTTTCTGACTTTGTTGTGTTTGATGGAAAATTTAATTTTATTTTGGAACCCTTCGTCACCTATCCTTGGGTTAGGAATGATTTGACCACCGATGCCATGGCGATCTCAGAAGGGGCCATAGAACTTGGAAGCTTAGTTCGTTTACAAACTAGCTTTGCAAAAGTTCGGTGGGGTTTATTTTCAGGGTTCAACTATCGGGACCAAGGACGATCGTCTTTGGTACCCTATGGGACTGCGGCCGAAGTCAAACTGGGATCCGTTTTATTGGGTGGCGAGATTTCAGGATATCGCAGTATCGGCTTTGATAAAAACACTTCGTCAGATACTGATCGAGTCAATTGGTCCAACCGAGTCAACGCCGGAAGCTACAAATTTTACTCGGTCAATCCCAGCTCTTTGGAGTCTCGATTCTGGACGACCTTTTTAGTCGACCCTAGATTTTGGCTAAAAATAGGAGCGGGGATGACACTGAATGGATCCAGCACCGCCAGTGGTTGGGAAGCCTTTGGGCAAATTCAGTGGCGATTTAAAACGTCCGATACCGCGGTTCGGGCATCTAGCGAAGTGCAGCGTTTCCGTGCCGATACAGAAGATGGCGTTGACCAAAATCTGTTCCACCCGACCAGTGAATATTCTGAGTCTCCCAAAAAACTTAAGTCCGTCCTGCAAGACGAGCTAGATCAAACCGAAGCTGCGCAAAAAATACCGCGAGGAGAGCGCCGCCCCTAATCTGATCCGCAGCACTAGCCCTTTTGATTTGATTCAGGTAAAGTTTTCTTATGACTGAACCCAAAACTGACCCAACAACATCAGACCGATATAACCCGCAAGAAGTCGAAAAAAAACTCTACGCTTTTTGGGAAGAAAAAGCCTATTTCAAAGCTCAGGATGTATCGACGAAGCCACCCTTTTCGATTTTGCTACCACCTCCTAACGTGACAGGATTTTTACATCTGGGCCATGCCTTGGATCATGCGATTCAAGACTGCTTGATCCGATGGAAGCGAATGAGCGGATTCAACACCGTTTGGCTGCCGGGAACTGACCACGCCGGAATTGCCACCCAAAGTGTCGTGGAAAAAGAACTCAAAAAAAAAAACATCTCACGGCGTGATTTAGGCCGAGAAAAATTCGAAGAAAAGATTTGGGACTGGAAAAAAGAATACGGCGATCGCATCTACAATCAAATGAAAAGGTTAGGCGACTCGTGTGACTGGAGCCGAACGCTATTCACCCTGGACGAGAAACCATCCCAAGCCGTTCGAAAAGTTTTCGTTTCACTGTTTAAGCGCGGCTTGATTTATCGAGGCAAAAGATTAGTCAACTGGAGCACCGGTTTAGAAACAGCTATCTCGGATTTAGAAGTCGAATACAAAGAAATTAAAGGTACTCTCACCTATTTGCGCTATTACTTGGATAATTCCGAAAACTATTTGGTTGTCGCAACCACACGACCCGAAACTTTGTTGGGGGATGTGGCTGTGTGTGTGCACCCCGAAGACGAACGCTATCAAAGTTATATCGGTAGCCGCGTTAAATTGCCGCTGACCGATCGATGGATTCCTGTGATCGCTGATGCGTATGTCGATAAAACTTTTGGAACAGGTGTCCTCAAAATAACACCGGCCCATGATTTCAATGATTTTCAAATCGGCAAAAAACATCAGCTGCCTTTAATTAATATTCTTAATAAAAACGGAACGCTCAATGAAAATGGCTTGAAGTACGCGGGTCTAAAAACGCAAGAAGCTCGCAAACGAATGATCGAGGACCTTAAGAAAGAAAACTTTCTTGAAAAAGAAGAACCCTACACCCACTCTGTCGGCCACTGCGAAAAATCGGGCACGGTCATGGAACCCTTGATGTCAGACCAATGGTTTATGAAAATGTCGGCGTTGGTGGTGCCTGCACGTCGCGTTGTCGAGACCGGCACAATCCGATTTGAACCCGATTCGTGGACCAAAGTTTACTTACACTGGCTAAATAATATCGAAGATTGGTGTATTTCGCGCCAATTGTGGTGGGGTCATCGCATCCCGGTGTGGACGTGCGCTCAGTGCGATCATCAGATGTCCGCAGAGTCCGCGCCAACCACGTGTGAAAAATGTCAAAGCACGGAACTGAAACAAGATCCGGATGTTTTGGACACCTGGTTTAGTTCAGCATTGTGGCCGATGACGACTTTGGGTTGGCCCGAGAAAACCGAAAGTCTTAAAACTTTTTATCCCACGTCCACATTGGTTACGGGTCACGATATTATCTTTTTTTGGGTAGCCAGAATGATCATCCTGGGATTGGAGTTTGAAAAAGACGTTCCTTTTAGAACAGTGATCTTGCACGGATTGGTTCGCGATCAGCAAGGTCGCAAGATGTCCAAGAGCCTTGGAAATTCCATCGACCCTGTTGAAATGATCGAAAAATATGGATTGGATGCTCTTCGATTTTCGATGTTGGCTCATATTCATTCAGGCAAAGATTTGAAAATGAGTGAACAACGCATCGAAGGCTATCGAAATTTTATGAATAAAATTTGGAATGCCAGCCGCTTCGTCCTGCAAAATTTGACTTTGACCGCGAACGACCTAATTGAACCCCTTCAGCGCCAACAGCTTAGCGCTTATGATCAGTGGATCATTCAAAAGCTTTCGCACGTTATCCAAATCGTCGAAGAGTCTTTGGAACAAAATCGGTTTTCCGAAGCGGCTCAGGCTATTTACCATTTTATTTGGTACGAATACTGTGATTGGTATATCGAGTTTGCAAAACCTTATCTGCAGACCTCTGAAAAAAACATCACCCAAAAAGTTTTAATTCAAGTCTTAGATAGAACTTTAAAACTTTTGCATCCTTTTGCACCGTTTATTTCTGAAGAAATTTATCAAAAACTGCCCATTAAAAAAGAGGCCTTGGTTATTGAAGTTTTTCCCACAACTTTAAATGAGGCTGCCTTTTTGTCATTGCGTGATGAAAAATCGTCTTACGAAATTGATCTTCTGAAAGAAGTTATTTCTGCGATTCGCAATATCCGTGGTGAAAATAGAATAAGCCCCGCTGAAAAACTAAAAGTCACGCTAAGCCCAGTGGACGATATCACTCAGAAGGTTTTAGGGCTTCACAAAGCTACGATCAGCAGCCTTGCACGTTTATCTGAACTAAAAATCGAGCCTGAGAAAAACTTCGCAAAGTGCGCCGTCAGCTCGGTCCAGGCTCACGGTTTTAATTGCGTTGTTGTGATTCCTCTCGAGGGTTTGGTGGACTTCAACGAAGAAATTAAACGCCTGCAAAAAAACTTGGAAAAAGCCCATAAAGACATCGAAATTTTAAGCAAAAAATTAAGCAATGAAAACTATCTCAAGAACGCGGACAAAGATTTAGTTCAACAAGATCAGCTTCTTCTGGAAAAAGCTAAAAATTTGCAGGTTTCAATTTCTGAATCATTGATTCGATTTAATTAAAATTTAACTCATGTCCGAAACTACTGGGGCTGTAAAAAAAAACCAAAAACTTTTTCAAGGGAAATTTTGATTTCTTTGCCGGAATTGCCTTCAGAAAGATCGTCCTGATTTTCCGGAAATGCCGTTTTTAGATCCATCCTATCCAGCCGCGGCGGCCCCAAATGGATTATCGGTTGGTTGTCGTGCCCTACAATCTGCAGACTAAAATTAACGTCCTGAAAGAAGATTTGATCCACCAAAAGATCATCCAAATCCGCAGCCGAAGTGTCAGTCCTTAAAGTAAGGACTGATTGCTTCTTGATCGCTTCAAAAGAAATTTTGAACTCTGTACTTCCTTGGTTTTTTAAATGACCTTCGGAATCAAAGGTGGGCTTAAGCAGCGCCACTAGTTTGTTGTCGATAAGAACTTCGTATGCATATTTTCTGGAAGACAGATTACGAAAATTAATCTTAACAAAAAGAAACGACGAAACTTCTCGACTAGGTATCGGGCTGATTTCGAACTTTTGCAAAACGGACATTTGAGCCAGCACAGTTTTTAACAACATTTCAAAATTCGAGAGGTCCTTAACTTGAAATGTCTGAAGACCTATTTGTGGATCCAACGCGCTAGCGTAATTCTCAGAAGTCATTTTTTTCCCTAAGCTAGGGCCGAAATCTACAACCGACAAATATTTCAAATTTTTATTTGCCATAGAAAACATTGAGAACGGCAAAAATTCAGATTCAGAAGTCTCAAGCCGGCCGCGGGCAGTTTCTAAATTTCCGGCAAATACAAAGCCCAATGTTTTAGGGTCTTGAAGCGAGTTTTCAATATCGACTAGATGACTACGGCAAAAAATCCGTAGATCTACCTGACCTACCGACAACTTAAAATGTCTAGCCCCATTGCAAATTTTGCTTGAATCTAAATTTGCCACCTTTGTCGCCAAAGGGATCAAAAAACTTTCAAACAATGATTTTTGATCTGATTCTGAAAGGCGTCCGATGTGAATATCAATCTGGGGCTTTTGATCCAGGACTCGAGCCCGCGCCGGCGTTCCATGAATTGCGGTAAAAATAAAGCTAACAAAAAAGAACTGGCTAAGAAGTTTATTTCGCCAGAAGCCTCTGCAACCCATAAATTAAACTCCAAAAAAAACGTTTACTTACTGCACACATTGGCACGAGCTGAGTTTACTTACATCGGTGCATTTGAAAATGCGATCAGATTTTAACAATTCTATCTCGGCAAGTTTTCCGTTTCGTTCCAGATACTCTAAACGCTCTCCCGTGGGAAAAAGAGCTGAATTAGCTTTCTCGTGAAAATAAACTTGACCCTGTTTCAACAGGTCCGCGATCTTTTCTGCGTTCGGGTTTTTCGTGTCTTCAGGATCAAGCTCAATGGGGTAAGTCTGCCCCTGCTGATCAACTCCAAAAAAATGAAGCTCCTGCGCTAAGTCTCCGGTATCGGATTCGGTCATTTCCAGGCGCACGCGTCGCTCGCCCCCAGATTTAGTTTTCAAGCTCCAGGCCTCAAATCGATCGACTAAATTAAAACTTCCTAAATTCGCTTTGATCAGGTTCAAAACTTTGTCGATGGTCAATACTTCAACGCCTTCAACATCGACCGCAGTAAAATCTAAACAAGCGATCAAATCTTTTAGGATTTGAGCATTCAGCTTTTTAATAACATTGGGATCTGCGCGATTATCAGTATGCGAAGATTTTAAGTTATCTGGAACGTCATCTTCTAAAACTTCACCGTAGCTTTCAGGACCGCTGCCCGAGCCCGATTCAACTAAAGCCCCATTTTGCCCAGGTTCGATTTTTTCAGCAGATTTAAAAAATCCCCTTTTCAAAAAGAATAGGCCTGCAAAAACAAGTAAGAGTATCAAAATCAAAATGACCCATTTTTTTCGCGAATATTTTTTGGGCGGTAGGTTTTGCGGTGTATTCATTTGACTAGTCCTATCTCACGAAGTCGTTGCATCAAGAAATCATTGGCAGAAATATCAGGATATTTAGCACCACCCTCAGCGCAAGATGGAATGCACGAAAGGATCGCCGTAGGATTTGGGTGAAGAAAAAACGGCATTGAATAACGACTAACGTTTTCACCGTCCGCCGGGTTGATCACTCGATGAGTCGTTGAAGGGATCACGTCATTAGTGATTCGCGCCAACATATCACCAGCGTCCACGATCAAACATCCCGGATCACTTTCAATATCTAGCCATCGTCCATCGCGATCTTTAAGCTGTAGCCCCGAAGCCGTGGCCGCTGGCAAAATCGTGATCAAATTAATGTCCTCGTGGGCGGCAGCTCGAACGCAACGAGCATCAACCCCCTGGGGCACCGGTGGATAATGAAGAAGTCGCAAGATAGAACTTCCCTCATCGACCATATTTTCAAAATAATGTTGCGGAACGCCCAGCGGAAAAGTCAGCGCTTGCAAAAGCGTTCTACCGGCCTGATCCAACGAAAAATAAAAAGGTTCGAACACTTCCCTAAACGCCGGAAGCTCGTCGGGCCAAATATTATCTTTGTAAAAACTGGCGTGCGGGTGCCCATGGCCCACCTGACGTCCAATGTGCCAGAACTCTTTTAAATCCATAACGGCAGAATCTTTTGCGTGCTCTGAACCAAAAGGCGTGTAACCCCGCATACCACCCGAGGCGCCTGAATATTTTAATTTTAAACGTTCCGGCAGAGAATAAAACTGCTTCAAGTTCTCGTACGCTTTTTCTAATAGTGAACCTGAAACTTGATGGTTTTTTAAAATAATAAATCCATAATCCTTCAGACCCAAAAAAAGCTGGTCTATAAAGCGGATCTGTTCTGCCGGCGTTCCTTCAGTGTAAGAATTTAAACTTAATGTAGGCACTTTTCGAATTGGCACTTCAACATTTTTTACGGCGTGCGTTTCTGGGCTAGTTTCCATTTTTGACCCCCCGGAAGTTTATCTAATGATCGGATGCGTTTTTATTCAATATCTATTTTGACGACACGTAAAATCCATATCAGCTTTGGATTTAAAAACTGAAAATGAATGTCTGCATTCATTATTCTTACCGCGTGTTCCAACTTTGAGGCTAGCTGCGGGTTAGTTTTATAAACGGTCGGGCGCGGATCCAATTTCAAAGTATTTTCGATCAGAATTTTAAGTTCAAAATTGTCCATCACGGACAGCTGCTCTAAAGCTAGTGGGTCCCAATTTACAATTACTTCATCGTGTTCACTTTGTAGCACCCAATCGGGTTGATCCGCTTGGATTGAGTCCGCTGCATTAATATAGGGCTTAATATCCAAAACCGGCGTTCCATCCACCAAATCTAAACCCGAAACAAAAATCTCTTGGTCAGCGATGCTTTCAATTTTAAGGGCAGAGAGGCCCAAAGGGTTGGGGCGATGCGGGGACCTGGTCGAAAAAACTCCGCGGGAATGACCCTCCAATCGCGGAGGGTGCACTTTGGCGTGAAATTGATTTTGATTTTTATGAAACCAAAAAATCACCCAAATGTGAGAAAATTCAGAAAGACCAAATAAAGAGATTTCGGGCTGAACCCAGGGTTGAAAAACAATCGAACCCCTAGACTGAGGAACCAGATGCGGTTGTCTAGGGGTGCCAAATTTATCCAAATAACACGAACGAAAGTAGCCTATGGGCCTTAATTCCATAAGGCCTTAAAGCTTTAATAAATGCTTTGGTCAAACACCAATAAAATTTCCAGAACGCTTTTTAAGTGCTTCTAAATTTTTAACGATAATTTCTTTGCCTCGGATTTCTACCAAACCTTCATTTTTAAGTTCAGTGAGGTGTCGAGACAAAGACTCGTTGATGGTTCCGGCCATCTGCGCAAGTTCATTTCGGGTCAGCTTCAAATTAAGCGACAACCCTTGGGGTGTTACTACGCCAAATTTTTCGGTTAAAAGCGCTAGTTGGTAAGCAATTCTTTCGTGTACTGAAGCCAAGTAATGAAGCTGCGAAATGGCTTCATAGTCCTCTAGATCCTTGATAGTTTGCTTAAATACTGATTGGACTATCGGGTTAGAACTTTTGAAAAAATCAGAAATTACTTCCATTGGATAAATGTAAACAACTGACGGCTTTACAGCTTTGGCAGAAAAATTGTAGGTCGAATTTTTAACTAGGGCCTTGAAACCAAAGAAATCACCTGCGCCAACGATTTTATTGATAAACTCTGGAGCCGGCAATCGGCCGCGACTTTTTTGCCGCTTACTGATCATTTTCACACATCCGGAATGCACAAAGTAAAGACCTTTCGGAGTCTCACCTTCGCGAAATAAAAAATCGCCTTCTGAGAAATTTTGGACTTGAAACGCTCGCCCGCTGCCCAAGTCATTTTGATTGGTTGCTGAAACCGTGGCTGCAGCAAAACTATGTGACTGAGAATGGGGTAAAGCAGAATCTTGGGTGATCGGTTGATGATGGTTGGGACTAATTAAGTTCATATGAACCTCCATTTGGCATAGTTTACTAAACTTTAAACTTTAAAGCCAGGCCCAATCAGACCATGTGACAACAAGTGCCTTAATTTTATTGAATTTCAATTATTGACGGGCTCCAGGAAAATCCTTAAAAGCTGTAACAATGCGACAACTCATACTATTTTTAAAAAAATTAAAGCCTTTTTCGGTTTTGATTGGTCTGGTCATGGCAATTTCAGCCTCACTAGCATCAACAAATATTGGTTTGATTTTAGACAAAGGCGGAAAAGACGACAAATCCTTCAACTCGAACGCTTTTCAAGGAATTTCCAAGGCCCAAAAAGAGCTTGGAATCAGTTTCAAATTTGTCGAAGCAACCGATTTGAACTCGTTGGAAAATCTGCACCGATCCTTTGCTAAGAAAGATTTTGATCTCATCATCGGCATTGGCTTTGTGCAGGCGGATGCGATTAAAAAAGTGGCCGCGGATTTTCCTCAAAAAAAATGGATACTGGTGGATGGTGAAGTCAATCTTCCCAACGTTCGATCGCTAGTCTTTGAAGATCATGAAGGCAGTTTTTTGGTGGGCGCATTGGCCGCGATGAAATCTAAAAGTACAATCATTGGTTTTATTGGCGCCATGGATGTCCCGTTGATTCGCAGATTTCATATGGGTTTTGAAGCCGGTGTGAAAAACGTTAATCCCAAAGCTAAGGTTCTAGTCAATTTTTTGGGCGTGACTCAAGAATCCTGGAACAATCCTCCCAAGGCTAAGGAACAAGCTTTATCTCAGTACAATGTGGGTGCGGAAATTATCTTTGCAGCGGCGGGTGCATCTGGCACAGGCGTTTTTGATGCTGCCGAAGAGAAAAAGAAATTGGCAATCGGAGTCGATTCCAACCAAAATTACTTAAAACCTGGGTTTATCCTAACCAGTATGTTGAAGCGGGTGGACGTTGCTGTTTTCGAAGCCGCACGCGAAGCAAAGAACGGCCATTTTGTTCCAGGACTAGGTCGTTTTGGTTTGAAAGATCATGGGATTGATTATTCCATGGACCAATTTAACGAAAAACTAGTCAGTACTGAATATCGAAAGCGGCTGGAAGAATTAAAACAAAAAATTATTCGTGGGGAAATCGTGGTCCCCGACTATTATAAAATTCCAAAAAAGAAAAACATTTGATCTCGCCTCAGCCTGGGCGGACCCCCGATTTAACTTACGAATTGGAATTTAAAAATATTCACAAAAAATTTGGCGATCTTTGGGCATGCAAAAATATTTCTTTAAAGATTAAGAAAAATTCGATTCACGCCTTAATTGGTGAAAACGGCGCGGGGAAATCGACACTGTTAAAAATTTTATTTGGATTTTATTATCCCGACCAAGGCGAAATTGTTTTTCAACAACAAGCGCTGCAATCTATGAATCCTGATCTGGCCTTGAAAATGGGTCTGGGGATGGTTCAGCAGCATTTCACCCTAAGCCCCGAAATGTCGGTGCTGGATCATCTTATCTTAACCCGTCCGCCTGGTTCTGTTTTTCTGTCACGGCCAAAAATTTTAAATAAGTTTGAAATGCTGGCTGGTCAATGGGAACTGAAAGTACCGTTCTTGAAAAAAGTGGGTGAACTTTCCGTCGGAGAACAGCAAAAAGTCGAACTTTTAGGATTGTTAATTCAGAATGTCAGCGTTTTTATTTTTGATGAACCCACTGCTGTACTTTCTCCAGAGGACTCGGAAATTTTTTTCCAACAAATCTTGAAGTTAAAAAACGCTGGGAAAACTATAATTTTGGTCACTCACAAGCTGAAAGAAGTTTTAAAATGGTGTGATGAATATAGTTTGCTGTCTCAGGGTCAAATGGTCCAATCCGGGCCCACAAATTTAGAAAACTTTGATTCGCTTTCGGCGAAGCTGTTGAAAAATGTTAAAATCGACCGCGCCGAATCCTTGTGTTCCGATCTGGACACTAGGCCTCTGCTGACTTACAAGCGCGAATTTTCCAAATCTGGGGATTTAAAATTTCAAATATTTGCAGGCCAGATTGTCGGTGTCTGCGGCGTCGAGGGGAACGGCCAAGAAGAAATTTTAACTGACCTTGTGGAATCCAACAGAAATATGGCACTCACCTGGAAAAAGATCTCGATCCAGTCTTTGAATAATGATCAACGCCGGGATCTGGGAATCGGTTACCTGCCGTCGGATAGGCTAAAACAGGGGCTGATTCTTTCTGCCGACGTCATTGAAAATGCTTTACTGGCAGATGATCGCAGCTGGAATTTTTTTAGTTTTGGTTTTCTTCGGCGAAAGAATGTCCGCGAATTTTTAAAAAAAATCTTTTACGAATTTCAAATAGTGCCGGCAAATTGGAAATTACCTTTAAGTTCTTTTTCTGGCGGCAACCAACAAAAATTTCTTGTGGCCAAAGAACTTCAAAAAAAAATTCAATTGTTGGTCGCTCCCCACCCCACTCGCGGGGTCGATTTGCAGTCCGCCGAAAAAATTCATAGCTCTTTTTACGATTTTAAAAATGCAGGTGGCAGTGTTTTAGTAATTTCATCTGACCTTGAGGAGTTAATGAAACTTTCCAATCGAATTTTAGTGATTTTTAATCGTCAAATCGTCGGAGAGTTAAAGAATCCCGATTGGGACGAAAAAAAATTAGGACGACTCATGAGTGGAGGAGTCAAATGAAGGGTTTGTTGGGTTTTATTTTTGGATTGGGGCTATCACTGATTTTGGTTTCCGTTTTGGGAGAAAACCCAATTCATATTTTACAAATCTTTTATAATAGCGTCTTTGCCACCCAGTATGATTTAGCGACCACCCTGTTCACCATGACCTCGTTAATTTTTACGGGGCTTTCTGTAGCCGTAGCCTTTCACGCGGGACTATTTAATATTGGAGCCGAAGGACAACTGCTGATGGGTTCTTTAGGAATGGCCATCAGTGGTTTACTTTTACCCAATTTAATTTTGCCGTATTCGTTTTTATGGGCTTTGGTTTTAGGTCTTTGCCTAGGTGGATTTTGGGGATTTATTCCAGGCTATCTTAAATCGCGTTGGGGCGGTCATGAAGTGATCGTCACCATGATGTTAAATTTTATTGCGGCTGGAATCGTGAATTACTTTGTCATCGACGTTTTTCAAAACCGCGAAGTGCAAACTCCTGAGACCATTCCGCTGACGAAAGAATTTTTACTTTCTTCTTTCACCCACGGAATTTTCCCCAGAACACCGGTCAACGCATCGTTCTTATTTGCCGTTCTATTTTGTTTTTTGTTTTATGTCTTGATTTACCACACCCGATGGGGATTTCAGCTGCGATCAGTGGGAAAAAATCCCGAAGCTTCCAAGTTTTACGGCGTGCCATATCAAAAAATTCAAATTCAAGCTTTTGTCTTGGCAGGATTTTTAGCTGCCTTCGTTGGAGTAAATGAAGTGCTTGGTTTTTCGGGGCGCCTTCGATTGGGGTTTTCATCTGACCTAGGATTTTTAGGCGTAGCAGTGGCAATGATGGCTTCGGGTCATCCGATTGGCATTCTGGCTTCAAGTTTTCTTTTTGCGTTTCTATTGAAAGGTTCTCTGGATTTGGACCTGGAAACTCAAACCATTACAAAAGATTTTGCGCGGGTGATTCAGGCCTTGGTACTTTTGTCAGTCATTGGGTTTACTCAGTTTCCATTCAAGCTTCCAGGATTTAAAAGTGGAAAATAGCGCGTTTCTGCTGATTTTATTTTCCACCTTACGTTTGTCGACTCCACTACTACTGGCTGGTTTAGGCGGTTTAATTTGCGAAAAATCGGGAATTGTTCAGTTGGCGCTGGAGGCTTATTTATTGGCCGGGGCCCTGGTCGCAGCGATAGTAACGTATTGGACAGGTCATCCTTTTTTTGGACTTTTCGCAGCGGCATTTTCAGGACTCTTATTAGCTGCGGTACAGGGATTTTTTATTATTAGACTTAAAAGCGAGCCCGTGATGACTGGGATTGCGATGAACATTTTAATTTTAGGCTTATGCCCACTGATCACGAAAGCCTTGTTTGATTCCACAGGATCGACTCCGTCTTTGCCAGCTGAACAAATTCTTCGCCACAGTCCTTTAATTTTGGCGTATTTTTTACTTTTTGTTTTCTATATTATCTATCGCCACACTTTGTGGGGATTGCTGATCCAATTTTGCGGGCAGAAACCGGAAGTTCTTGTTGTAAAGGGTTTTTCTCCTGCGCTCGTTCAATGGGCTTCGATATTTATTTCAGGATTGATCGCAAGTCTTGGAGGCGCCACTTTGTCGATTTCTCTATCGTCGGGCTATTCGCCGATGATCAGTGCAGGCCGGGGTTATATTGCTTTGGCGTGTGTGATTCTGGGTAACTGGACGCCGTTGGGATTGCTTTTCAGCTGTCTATTTTTTGGGTCCATGGAGGCAATTCAAATTTTTATTCAGTCCAGTGGCTGGCAAGTGTCGCTTAACTGGATCCAATTAATTCCTTATGCAGTGACTTTGTTTGCGGTAGCTTTGAGGCGCCCGATTCTAAGCTTTCTGCCCCGTCTTCAATCGCTGTTAACACGCTAACAAATTTTAAGGCGCCAGAATTGCGGCTTAAGCAAGATTTGGGTCATCTGCAAAACCAAAAAAAAGGCCAACTGATGTTGGCCTTTTTAACGATCAACTTTCTTTCAATTAAAACTTATTAGAAATTATAAGTTAAAGAAGCTTGGCTTCCGAAATTGGTAGTGCTTAAAACACCAGTTGTTCCGGCGCTAAGAACCATATCCAATAAAAGCTTGTTCATTTTTAAGCCTGCACCGGCAGCAATAACCGTTTTATCTAACATGCTGTCTGTGTTGCTAGTTCCACTGGCAGTGAATTTTTGAGTAGCGATCAGGATTGGCTGAGTCAAAGAAGCTCGCAATACTAACCAAGAAGCAGCATCAGCTTCTAGACCAACGATGATTGGCAAAGCAGTTGTTTCAACTTTAGCAGCTGAAGCAGCAGTCTTTTGTTCTTCCGCAACGGCTGCGTAAGAAATACCGTAGAAAACATGTGACATGTCGCCTTTTACTTTAGACTCAACACCTAGAGTATAATTGGATATGGCAAGTTTTGAAGCTTCATTACCTGCAGCGTTCTTCAATGTACCACCAGCACTACCGTAGTTTGCAAATATTTGCATGCTGCTTAAATTGTAGAATCCACCGACCGTGAAGCTTGAATCGCCAGTAAACGTTTCAGACGAACCTGAAGTCGTATTTTTCACAGAAGAACCAAGACCCGCGTTGACATAACCTTCCCACACATCGGTATTGGCTGAAAGTGAAAGACCTGTTGCTGACTTATCAAAGTTATTAGTGCCCGATTTTTTAGATGAAGCGGCATAATACAAATGACCACCTAAGCTGATATCCCCCATTTTCATTGCATAAAGCAAAGATAATGGATTGTCTAATCGACGACCTTCAGCCGAAGAGTACGGTGTTCCAATGACCGCTGAGGAATAGGTTTTTCCTACACCGCCGTTAATCAAGTATGTAAAAGTGCTGCTTTGGCGACCTACATAAAACGCCAGCTTAGAATCTCCCATGCTGCGAACAATACCGCCTTCAGCATTTGGTGCCGAGGCCACCGTGCCTGTATATCCAGTTGAAGAGGCTGTGTAAGCCATTCCGGTAGTACCGAATTCGAGAGTTACCATGTCTGGGATTGAAGTCAGACGTCCCGGTTTTTCGAAAGTGTCTTGCACGTCGTTAGCTACAGTTACCGCATTTTGAAGAGCAGCCACCCGGGCTTCTGATGCAAAAACTGTCGCAGAAAGTAAAGATGTCCCAGCGATCAGTGCGCACATTGCAATTGTTGCGCTCGTTGCGCTCGTTGCGCTCGAAAGCCCCTTGACTAGATCGGTTCTAGCCCCCGTAAAAAATTGTTGTGTATTCATTTGTTGTCCTTTCGTGTTTTGTTTTGTTTATTAAATGATTACCTTAAAAGCTTAAACTGACGATTTTTTTTGTCAATAAATAAAACCAGACAAGTTTTAGTATCTTAAGCCCCTTTTTGTTGTTAAAATCACTCAATCGAAAACAATTTTTGGTTTCGAAAATTATTTTTGCTGATTGAAGCTAAATAAAAATGTCTTCCGATAAGCATAAAACCAGTTAGAGAATCATAAAAAGTTAAACAGTGAACATTGAATCAAACGTTTGGCCCAAAAATCAACCAACGACCCATTTTAAACCATCGGGATCAGCACTTTGAAAGTAACATCCACGACAAAATCAATCCAAAATAATTGCGACATCAAACCGAAGGTACCAAAAATCGCCTTCGTCCAAAACATGAAAGTACAAATAGATAAAGTATGAAGCCTACAAACAAAAAATTTAAAAAAAATTCTGGCCATAAAATAAAAACAAATCAGGCGGAATCTAAACTTTCGGGTACCGTCAAGCGGCATCCCGATGGTTTTGGTTTTTTTATTCCGGATGAAATAGAACAGCCCGATGTTTACTTGCCCCGCCACACGATGGATGGAGTTTTATCAGGCGACAAAGTCATTGTTCGAGCATCCCCCGAGCCCGGCACGCACCGATTTCGCGGCGAAGTTCTAGAGATTATTTCACGAGCACAAACCAAAGTGGTCGGTATCTTCACTCCGTTGCCCCAAGGGGGTGGCCTGATTAAAGATGATGCGCACGCTTGGGGAGTCGATCTGAAAATTCCTTTGGCCCCGCCCAATGCTTTAGCGGGAAGTTTTGTCGCGGCGATGATTACCGAATATCCGGATTCACCGGTAGGTTTTCAAGGGAAAATCATCGAAGTACTGGGCGATATTGAAGACCCCCTTAATGATATAAAAAGGGTCATCCATCAGCATCAGATTCCAGATCAGTTTGACGAACAGGTCGAGCAAGAAGTGCTGCGTCTACCGGATAAGGTGGATTTAAAAAATTTTCCCCAACGAAAAGATTTGTCCAACAAGAATTTTATTACTATTGATGGCGCCACCGCAAAAGACTTTGATGATGCTATTTTTGTCGAGGTGGGTTCACAAGGTTTTAAGTTGTTTGTCGCTATTGCCGACGTTTCTCATTACGTTCGCCCAGGCACAGCGGTGGATCGCGAAGCCTACTTGCGAGGCACCAGCTGCTACTTTCCAAATTTTGTTGTACCTATGCTGCCCGAAAAATTAAGTAACGATTTGTGTTCACTGAATCCTCATGTTCCCCGGCTAGTTCTAGTGAGTGAAATGCAAATTGGTTTCGATGGGACCATTCAGCAAAGTTCTTTTTACGAGGCCATCATCGTCAGCTGCGCGCGCGTCACTTACGGAGAAGCCCAGGAAGTGATCGAGGGCAACCCTGTCGAAAAACTGGCGCAAGTGAAAAAAAATATTTTAGAAGCTCGTGATTTAGCAAATATTTTAATGGCTAAAAGATTTCGCGACGGATCCCTGGACTTAGAAATTCCTGAAACTGAACTCATTATAGACGCAGCGGGAAACCCCGTTGACATTACGAAAACCGAAAGACTTTTTTCACATCGATTGATTGAAGAGCTGATGCTTGCGGCAAATATTTCGGTGGCTCGGTTTTTAGACGCGCAAGAGATTCCGGCTTTGTACCGCATTCACGAACCACCCAGACCCGACGCCTTGGCATTCTTGGAAAAATATTTGGAAACCTACGGCGCGCAATTGTCTAAAACAGGAATTCTGCAAAAAAAGCTGACGCAAGCGTTAGAGTTTTTTGCGGGTCGTCCCGAGGCCCAGATCTTGAATATTTTAACCCTTCGATCAATGAGTCAGGCGCGTTATTCTGCCGACAACAAGGGGCATTTTGGACTAGGGTTTTCGCATTACAGTCATTTTACCTCGCCGATTCGTAGGTACCCGGATTTAATTGTACATCGGCTTTTGAAAAGTCAGATCATGAAAAAATCTGATTATCATGTGAGTCCCGAAGAAGAACTTGTTCAAGCAGCAGTCCATCTTTCGGCTTGCGAGCAACGATCAGTCAAAGCGGAACGGCAGATCCAGGCCATAAAGAAAGCTCGATTTATGGCGCAGTTTCTGGGCCAAGAAATGGATGGATTCATTAGCTCGGTCACTAGGTTTGGAGTTTTTGTTTTGTTACGAACCTATGAAATTGATGGATTAGTTAGACTTGAAGATTTATCAGCTCAGTTTTTGGAATTCGATGAAGAACATTTGAAATTGGTAGCCCCCAGATCTGGGCAGAGCTTTTCGATCGGGGATCCCATTCGAATCCGAGTCCTTGAAGTTGATCTCTACCAGGGACAAATTAAATTTGAGTTAGCTGAAAAGGTCATAAAAACTGTCGCAATAAGACCCGATCAAAGACCCCAAAGAGCGGCACGAAATGCTAACTCAAGAACTCAGAAAAGCGGCCAAAGAAACGGCCAAAGAAACCCGCAAGCGAACTCTCAAGGAACCTCAAATGGAACGTCTCATGGAACCTCTCAATCAAACTTTAACAAAAGCCCTCAAAAAAATGTAGCGTCCCAAAGCTCTCAGCATCAGAATCGAAAAGACCATCCGAAAAGGAATGAAAAAAATAACCGCAAAAATCGCCACCATCCTGAAGGCAAAAATAAACAGGCCTCTAAAAACAAGGACGCCAAGGATCAAAGGGTAGTGTCAAAACGTGAGGAAGAAGTAAAAGCACAGCCGGTGGCACCCAAACAAGCGTCTAAATACTCGTTCGACCTAAGTAAAATTAAGGCTTCGTCGTCATTGCGATCGTTTGTGAAAAAGAAAAGGTGATATCTACGCGCCGGACTTGGACTTATTTCACCCGACACTTTAGGTACCAATAGCTTTAGTTTCTTAAGCCTTCGATTGATTCTGGCGGCCGCATTGGTTATGAGTTTTGAAAGGATAGGGTCCATCGAACCTGCCAGGTCGATACACACTAAAAAACAAAACCATGCCTTACGCTCTTAGAAAACAGGAAAAAAATTCGACCTTTTGCGGATGCAAAGAATTTAGCGATGTCGTGGAAGGAATCGGCGATTTTATTCAGTATTGGGGATTTAAAAAAATTCATGGCTTAATTTGGTCCCATATTTTTTTATCTCAAGAACCCATCGACGCGACCACATTGGTCAAGCGCTTGAAGGTTTCGAAGGCCCTAGTCAGCTTAGCTATTAAAGATTTACTTCAATATCAGGTCATACAATTAGCGGGAAAAGGACTGAAGCGAACCGTTTATTTTGAATCTAACCCCGAGGTCATCAAAGTCATTGCTCAGGTGTTGCGATCGCGCGAGCAAGTCATGCTTAAAAAACTTCGATCCCGGATCAACGACTTTCAGCAAACTCAAATTGAGTTTCAAAAAGGTGTGGACGCCCAGAAAATGGACGCCCTTTGTGAAATGGTCAACACCGCCGACGACTTTCTTGAAATTCTAATTAGCCAGGAACTTGATGTTCGAGGCGCCAATTAGAGCTACTTTACAGACGTCAAAGTAATATCAAATCTAGCTTCTGGGAATCCACGCGTTCCAGCAACTAACGGAATGACCACTTTTGATTGCTCGGCGGGTTTGAGTTTTTGCAAGATAAAATCTTTGTCGTTCAAAGGGTCACCGGCAAAATACAGTTGCGTGATGAGCTCGGGATAACCCAAACATTGAATCTTAAAATGAATATGTGGCGGGCGGATCCATCCAACGTCTGCAGGATAAGCGCCAGGGATGATCGTTTTAAACAAATAACTTCCATTGGAGGCTGAAACCCCTTTGCCCCAGTACTGAAAATGGGGATCTAGTGCGGCAGAGTTTGTATCAGCGGGGTGGTTATACTTTCCCGTCGAGCAAGCTTGCCAGATTTCGACCAAAGCATTTGGTACTGGCCTGCAATTCAGGTCAGTGACCTGCCCGGTGACTAAAATAATTTTTCCCGCCGCAACCGTTGGGCTTCCGGCCACAGTCGTTAAATCGGTGTCTTTGTCGGCTTGATCGACCACGGGATAAAAAGGCCCTTTGGTTTGCGGCGGAGTGGTCTGCTGGCAACTCAATCCATTTCCCGTAGCCTTGGCGCCTATCAGCGCCCCCATCGAAATCAGTCGTAACTTTAAAGCCTGTCGTCGATTCTTATTGGTCTCTGTCATTTTTTCTCCCTTTGTTGATTTCTAACTTAACCGCAAAGATAAGATAAATAAATTATACTTTTTCTATTGCTATGATAGTTAAAAACTATGACGCCTAATTATTCAGATTTAAAGTATTTCGTCGAAATTGCTTTGAACAAAAGCCTGTCTCAGGCAGCGCTTCGACTAGGTATTAGTCAGCCATCACTTTCAGTCGCCATTCAAAGGCTTGAGACCGCCGTAGGAACACAGCTATTGATGCGAAGTAAAAAAGGGGTTGCTCTGACCCCTTCAGGGCGAAGTCTTTTGTCCAAAGCGCATTTATTGATTCAAACTTGGGACGAGACTCATCAGAAGGTTTCGTCGACACATGCCAACGTTCACGGAAATTTTGTGATCGGTTGTCACCCTTCTGTGGCCCTTTACACATTGCCAGGATTTTTACCTAAGTTTTTGCGCCAACACCCTGATGTTGAATTTACATTAGTGCACGAGCTTTCGCGAAAAATTTTGGAAGAAGTCGTTTCCGTACGAATCGATTTAGGAATCGTTGTAAATCCTTATCGACATCCGGACTTGGTTATTCAAAAAATCTGCCAGGACGAAGTCACTTTCTTCAATTCCAAATCAGGTTTAAAAAGCGAAGATGTATTGATCTGTGACCCTTCTTTGACTCAAACTCAAAACTTACTTAAAAAATGTCGCCAGCGGGCCGCAGGATTAAAGCCTTTAATTAAACGCATTATTCATTCATCGAATTTAGAACTGATTGCTGAATTGACCGCCAAAGGTGCCGGACTTGGAATTTTACCTTCAAGAGTTGCAACCAGATTGGGATCCCAACTTGAAAAGGCCAAAGGTTTTCCAAGTTATAAAGACGAAATTGCCGTCGTATATAGGTATGAAAATAAAACCGTCAAAACGATTCAGCTTTTGACCGAACAAATTAAAAAAAGTCTTGAACTGGTTTAGTATGATCGCTCTGTTGAGCTTCTGTTAGATTCGTGCAATATTGAGAGCATGTCGGGATTATCGAAGTTAAATCCAAATTTTGTCGCCGCCTTTGACGGTCCCAAGTTAGCGGGTGGTCTTTTACTCAAAATTCAGGCAGAGCATTTGGTTCTGCGTGCATTTCTTTTTGGGTCGGCGGCCGAAGGAAAAAATACGGCGCATTCCGATTTGGATTTTTTATTAGTGATCCCTGACGACGCTGATAAAAAAACTTATTTTTCTTTTGTGAACCAACCTTTTTTTTCAACCGTAGCCGTTGATTGGTTGATTTTAAATCAAACCGAATTTGAACAGCAAAAAGAAATTGGCGGAGTCGCTAGAATTGCTTGGCTGACCGGAATTCAATTATTTCCAAAAGTTCAGGCCAGTGACTCCTAAAAAAAACCTTTTATTCCAAAAGGACTACGCAAAGCAATTGTTGGCCATTGCCAAAGGGGATTTGCAATCAGCTGAAATCTTGCTGGCTTCGGCAAGCTCTGGCCGAAAAGAAAATATTTTATATATGATTCAGCAATCGGTGGAAAAGGCACTAAAATCCGTTCTGATCTGGAAAGGAGTTTCTTTTCCTATGGTTCACGATCTAGGGATATTATTAATAAGTGCGTTAGATAGTATACATAAACATTGATTTAATTTTCAGATATGTTTTAATTGGTTATGAAAAAAACTGACGGCAGAAAATTAGACCATCAAACCCTAGAAGATATGAGAGTACGCGCTGTAAAA
>JANYDD010000036.1 GCA_025359945.1 Bdellovibrio sp.
TTGCGGACCTGGCGACGATCGCAGACAGTTTAAAAAATCCGCGCGCGAGACTTCCTTTTGCAGCTTCACCCAAACGGCCATCGAGTGCGAATAGGGAACCGGAACTCGGACCGCAAGAGTTGAAACTTTTAAATTGGGAACGCCCAGAATTTTTCTAGTCTCTTGGCGAACCTTTGTTTCTTCACTGCTGCAACCTTTTGGATCGATGGATCCAATCTGTGGAAAACAATTATCTGCCAGTGAAAAAGTAAAATCGGCAGAAGGCCGTGGCCCTTGTTTTTTTTGTAGTTCGTGCTCGTCGATCCATTCGCGACCTGCTCCGCTCAGGGATTGGTAAGTGGCAGCGATCACTGATTCTAATCCAAATTCCATTTGCAAAGGGTGAAGGGCTAGAACCAATTGCGAAGTCGTGCAATTCGGACTGGCGATCCATCCGGATTTTGAAATTAGGTGGGCGTTGATTTCAGGAATCACCAAGGGAATTTCAGGATCCATTCGAAAGTGGGCTGAATTATCTACGACTTTTACAGAATGTTTTTTTAAAATCGGCGCCCAAGTCTGGCTGACGGAATCCCCGGTGCAAATAAAGACGACGTCCAAATCTTTAAGGCGATCTTCGTGGGTTTCTTCTACCCGCAAAGATTTTCCCATATGATTGATTTCCTTTCCCGCTGAATTTGCGCTGGCAAACAATCGAATTTCAGCAAAAATCAAATTTTCTTCGATCAGAATTTCAAGAAAGGTTTGTCCCACCAGGCCGGTGGCGCCCAAAAGTCCTATTTTTTTATTTTCAGTCATCATTCTTTGTCTTCAACTAAATCTTTTTCTTCCTGAACGTGCATCGTCGTGTAGAAGTTTTTTTCTTTGCGATGTTTGCCCCAGCTAAAAATGCCAGATAAAGCTCCCAAAACGGCATAGCTTAAAAATAAAATAAATAAATTAACTTCGGGTCGGTAGGCGATCACAACGATCAATAAAACGCCAACCACCAAATATTTAAACGGAAGTCTTTCGCGCAATTCTAAATCCTTAAAGCTACGATAACGAAAAGTAGAAACCATCACGATCGCAAGCAAAAAGGTCATAAACAGCAAACCCCGGTGGCCCGAAGGGTCCCATCCTAGATCATCAAAAGCTAAAACCGAGCTTGCGACAATCCCCGCAGCCATTGGAATCGGAAGCCCTTGAAAATAGGCTTTTTCAACAATCCCCACTTGAACATTAAACCGGGCCAAGCGAAGCGCCCCACAAGTAACGTATAAGAAAGCCGCCAACCAACCCAGCCGCCCAAAGGGACCCAGCGCCCACAAAAAAAGCATTAAACTAGGCGCCATGCCAAAGCTGACCAAATCACAAAGCGAGTCATATTCTGCGCCAAATTTTGAAGTCGACCTGGTCAATCGTGCCAATCGTCCATCCAAAAGATCAAAGACCGCGGCAGCAACAATGGCATATGCCGAAATAATAAACTGACCCTTGATCGAATATATAATTGAAAAGAAACCAAAAAAAATATTAGCGGTCGTGATTAAATTAGGAAGCAAATAGATGTGCATTGAAACTTTTCTGCCGTCGGCAGATTCTGCAGTGGGAATCATCATTTGCGGGGCCCCTAACTTTAGATAAACGACATCATGCTAAATAGCGAGAACAAGCCAGTTAAAAAAATGCCGTTTAAAATCGGAAAGGTCAAATTATCATCCCATTTTCCGAAAGGGATGGCTTCTGATAGGGCGCCACTCATGCCCGCCAACAGGCTTAAAAAAATCCAGCGGTAAAAATTCAAATCCCAGCTGTTCAAGAAAGTGAGCGAAATCAAAAAACAGACAAAAAAAGCAGCCAACGTTCCTTGAAGAGTTTTGTGGCCAAAAATTCGGTCTTTTCCAAACCGGATTCCGACAAGGCTTGCGGTAGGATCAGCAAACGCTAAAAAGAGAAGGGAAAGTAAGACGACATCAAACTTAAAGACCAAAACCGAGATTAATGTCCCCGTCAATAAATAAGACGTACCTGCCAGCGAGCCTTTCTCGGAATCTCGCATCAAGGGACCAAAAATATGCAAAACCAGGTCATTTACGGCCGGGCGTCGCAACCTATAGAAATCAAAAGCTAAACTGGCAGCCCAAAAAGTAGCTAATAACAAAACCGACCAAAAATAAGGTGCAAAGGCAAAAATCGCCGCCATTAAACTGACTGCCAAGGAATGCCAAATTTTTCTTGCCCAATGGATTTCAGACCGCTTTCGAAGGCCTTTTGAAAATGCAATTTCAGTCGCGGGTTTTTCAGAAAAGGCCTGATCTGTTGTCGGATTGGGTGGACCAGATGCCGGTGGTTTTTTGGTGGCTTTGCTTGTGACCTTGCTTGTTATCATCCAAAAAGACTAGAAGAGATCACTTCGGATAGAAAGGGGCGGTGTTTAAAAGATGAGATATAAGTTAGTGATTTCATATGATGGAACTGACTTTTGTGGATGGCAAAAACAAAAAGATCACGATCAAGGGCCCAGTCTTCCTAGTGTGCAAGAAAGTGTGGAAAACTCACTTTCAAAAATCCTGCAGCAAAACATCAAAGTTTGCGCTAGCGGTCGCACCGACGCTGGTGTGCACGCGATTAATCAAGTGATTCACTTCGAAGCTTCGGGGAAGATGCCCAAGGATATATGTTGGGCCCTGCGACCGTATTTACCTCGTTCGATAGTCGCCAAACAGGCCTTTCAGGCCCCGGATGAGTTTCACGCTACTTTGTCCGCTGTAAGGAAAACTTATATATATCAAGTATGGAATGCGAAAAGAGCTTCGGCCTTGATGGATAGGTACACTTATTGGTGGCGAAAAAAGTTAAATATAGACGACTTGAATCAAGCCTCACAAAATTTGGTGGGCGAGCACGACTTTGCCTCGTTTCAAAGCGTGGGAACACCAGTCAAACATACTGTCCGAAGGATTTTTGAAGCCCACTGGGTTCAGAAAAATTCCAGTTTGGTGCAATTTCAAGTTTCGGGAAGCGGATTTTTAAAACAAATGGTCCGAAATATCGTAGGAACGTTGATGGAAGGCGATTTCCGAGGGGATTCTGCGAATCGAATTCAGTGGATCATCGCACAAAAAGATCGAACCAAGGCCGGGGTGACCGTCGAGCCTCAGGGACTTTTTTTATCGCGCGTTTATTATCCGTCGGAACTTGACAAGAAGTGTGTAGAAATTTAGATGTGAGAGCTCGTCAAAGTTTGAAAACAGTATAAAGGGAAAAAAGTAAATGTTTGAAACTCGATTTTTAAAGAACGATGAAGCTGAAAAAAACTGGTGGATTATCGACGCCAAGGACCAAACTTTGGGCCGATTGGCGACTCAAATCGCTGGATTACTTCGCGGAAAAGACAAACCACAATTTACTCCTCATACGGATTCAGGGGATTTTGTTGTGGTTGTGAACGCTGAAAAAGTAAAAATGTCTGGCACTAAATGGACTGATAAAAAATACTTTCGACATTCAAGATTTTTTGGCTCGTTAAAAGCAAAAACAGCTGCAGAAGTTTTGGACGATAAGCCTGAGGATCTTTTGCGCGCTGCCGTTAAAGGCATGTTGCCAGTGAATCGAATGTCATTTCATGTGATAAATAAATTGAAGGTTTTCAAAGGGACTGATCATCCCCACGATGCGCAGAAACCGCAAATTTATCAGTTAAAAAAATAGTAGTTGAGTTTAATTTAGTTATAAACTGTTTAATAAAAGGAATATATTAGATGACCCCTGAAAAAGTTTTTTATGCCACCGGAAGACGAAAAACCAGCTCGGCCCGCATTTTTCTAAAAGTCGGGACTGGCAAAATGATCATCAATGGCGAAAGCCCCGATAAAATTCTAAAACGAAGACAGTCTAAAATGGTGATTCAGCAGCCTTTCGAAACCGCTGATCAAGTGAATAAATTTGATTGCGACATTACCGTTTTAGGTGGTGGCGAATCAGGTCAAACAGGTGCGATCCGTTTAGGAATTGCTCGTGCGTTGACTGCTTTTGATCCAAATTTGCGACCTGGTTTAAAAAAAGCTGGGTATTTAACTCGAGATCCTCGCGAAGTGGAACGTAAAAAATACGGAAAACACGGCGCTCGGAGAAGCTGCCAGTTCTCGAAACGGTAGTTTTTTGCCATATCCAAAAATACAAAGCGGACATCCTATGTCCGCTTTTTTTTTGATACTGCAGTGATCATCTTTGATCGGGTTGTGAGAGAAATCCTTGTCTCCGAAGTGGGGCTGATCTCTCATTATAACTTTTTCCTGGGCTAAATGACAGTGTGTCTTGGCAGCTTCAGTCTTTTAAATTCTAGCCCTTAGTCGAAATTTTTAACTTAACGGCTTCGTTCTGAGCCAAGTCTTTAGTCCAGGTTTATCGGCACTGGTTTGTTCACTCGAGGGATTGCCATTAGTCTCAAAAAGAGATGAAAACACCTTTGATTAAACTTTCTATTCTTTCTCTCGGTCATTTCTTTTTTCTAAACACTTTGTTTGGATCTGTAGGATTTTGCCAGACGCAAGACAAGACTTCTCAGACGCCATTGGATCCTTCGATCCAAATTGCGCAAGATCAAGTGCCGACTATTTTTAAAGACATCGTCGTGGTTCAAAGAAAAGCCAAAGAAAAGGGTGGGCACTTTGTGTTTAACCCATTTGGTTCTTTTGATTTTTCGGATGGACCAGTCACCATGTACGGAATGAACACTAACATCGGATATGCGATTTCCGATTTTTGGGAAGTTTACTTGAACGTGGTTCCGACCTTTTTGACGCAAGAAAGATCTATCGTTAAAAAAGTTCGCGAATATCAACTTGATTCCAGTCAGTGCACCGGCACACCGCCCTGTTTTGCTGAAATTGTTTATTCAAAACCGAAATCTCAATATGGTTTAGAAGTTTTGTGGATGCCCGCTTACGGAAAAGACAGCTGGGGTCCTTATTCCATCGTACGAAGTGATACTTTTTTTAAACTGGGTGTCGCGCAGATCAACTACGAAGCCAAATCGGGCATGCGGTATTCGCTTCTTCTCGGAAAAACTTATTTTATCTCCAAAGCCTTAAATTTTCGATTTTCGGCGGGGATGAGCTCGGTGGAAAGCTTTGTTGATTCTAAAAAATCGGCAACCACCGTAGCGATCATTGAATCAGGTTTAGTGTTCTATTTTTAAATTTTAATCAGGAGGTTTTTGTGGGCGTGTTTCAAACTTTGAGATTTTTGATGGAAAATGGCGGCGCGGCTGCGTGGTTTATTTTTCTTTCTGCGATGATTCTGGCGGTGATTTCAGTCGAAAGACTTTCTTTCTTGTTTCTGCAATATTCATTTAGGGCGCAAGATTCTTTGAATCAAATTCGGCAGGCTGTTTTAAAGCGCGATTACACAAAAGCGATTCAGATTTGTAATTCAAATACAAAGTCTCCTGATTTGGCGGTTGTGAAGTCTGGACTTTTAGCTGCCGAGCACGGTCGCGAAGCCATCAAGTCTGCTTTGGGTGCTTCGATCGTCGAGATCTCTAAAAAAGTAGAAAAAAGAGTTCCATTGATTGCTTTGATTGCTGCCACGTCGACCCTTTTGGGACTGCTGGGAACTATTAGTGGATTGATTAAAACTTTTGCGGCTTTGGCTGAAGCGGATGCGGCTCAAAAGGGCGAACTCTTAGGGCGAGGAATTTCGGAAGCCATGTACGCGACTGCTACAGGCCTAGTTTTAGGGATTGTCGCGATGGTGATTCATACTCTTTGCACTTCAAAGGGCGATGAAATCGTCGGCGAAAGTCAGTCAGCAGCTTACAACTTAGTAACATGGATTGAAGAATCAGAACGCAGCAAATAATTTAGGAGATACTTCGGAATGTGGGACTACGAGTTTCAACCATCAAAGAAAAATTATATTCATGACCTGAATATCGTTCCAGTCTTGGACATGTTGGTGGCGGTAATTTTTTTCCTACTGTTGTCGACTTCTTTTATTGGTTACACAAAGCTTCAGGTGCCACCATCTTCGATCAGCGCGATGACGGAATCTCCGCCGATTCCACCTTTAAATCCACAGTTGATGATTTTTGAGAAAGACAATCAGTATGTCATCCAGTTGAGTTGGAAGGGAACCGATCCCGCTGCGCAAATTTCGCGGATTGCAATTGCTGATTTTGAAACTCAACACAAAGTGATGGTCCTAAGAATTAAGTCAATGATGGAAAACTTTGCGAAAAAATTTCCTCAAGAAAAAACAATTCAAATTGGCCTTGAAACGATGGTGCCTTTTCAAGTTTTGGTCGATGCCATGGATGCCGTTCGCGAAAAAACCCCCGACGTAGTTTTAATTTCTTACGAGGGTCTTGCGTTGGAGGCCTTGTAAATGTTTTTACGAAAACCAGCCCGAAAATATTTGATTTCTTTAAATCTAACCGCACTGATCGACGTGACCGCTTTGATTATTATCTTTTTGATCATGGGATCGATTTTCGGAGAATCCTCGATCGTGATTCCAAACCCATTACAAATCCCCAAATCTGAAAACAAGGAATTGGTCGAAGCGGCACCGCAAATTATTCTGCTTCAGAAAGAAGTTCAGGTGTCTTTTGTGAACCAAAAAATACCTTTAGCGAACTTCGAGGACTCTGAAAAGCTTAAAAGTCTAAAGCAAATGGTTCAGGCCTATATCCGGGACATGCCCGAACGAAGTAAAAAATCCGGAGCCTTGCTTAATGTGATTGCCGACAAAAAAAAGCCGTACAAAGAACTCTTTGACGTGATTCGTTTTTTTCGCGAAGCGGGTTTTCAGTCAATCCTTTTCGTGGCTCAGGGTGAGTAATGAAAATGAAACCACTTTTGTTTTTTTGGCTGGGACTTAGTTCGACAATTGCCTTAGCTGTAAATCAGATCCCAAAACAGAGCTCAAATCAACAACCCAGGCAACAAACTAGCCAAAATGTGGAAGAGAAGTTTCAGGAAAAATTCTCATCAGAGAAAATCCTGCTGAATCAAACCAGAAAACTGGATGCCAAGGCCCAAGAAACCAAAATTCGAGTTTTGCGTGAAATTAGAAACGGATTTGAAAAAAAAGATGACCTTCAGCTTCGTGTACTGATCAAGCTTTTCGCCACCTACCCAGTGACGGTACCTGAATGGAATTTTATTCGCCGAGTTTTGCATTCGAGGCCTACAGTTGGTTTTGACATTATTTTTAAATGGGATCAATTGCGCCCCGGAACTATAGACCTAAAAAGTCGAGAGAATAAAATCAATAACCTAATGGCCCAAGCTGATGCCGCCATGTTGGAAGAGGATTTCGATAAATCTTTCCGCTACTACCAATTGCTTGGGAAAATTCTAAAACAAGAAATCGTTAAAGGACAAAAAGACAATTATTATCTTTATTGGTCAAGCATCCATTCAATGGCCCGAGCTTTGTACGGAGCCGGTAGATACAAAGAATCTTTGCAAGTTTATGGTTGGATCAGTCGCGATTACTATAAATTTAGGCAATCATTGTTTGAAAAAATGTGGGCGGCCTTTAGGGCCAATCGATTTGATATCGCGATGGGGGCGATAGCTTCGCAACAGTCGTCCTTTTATTCTGATTTTTTAGAGCCTGAAACTTATTTGATCCAAGTTTATATCTTTAAAAAACTTTGTCGCGTCCAGGAACTAGATTCTATTCGCCAGCTGATTAAAGGCATTCGATCGAAAGTAGATCCTACTAAGGGGAATTATTCCTTGGCGGATTGGGTCAAATCAGATGTCGAGATTTTATCACTTTATCGCATGTTATCCATTGTCATTGATCCTCAGGACGCTTTCGTCAATAGAAAGAAATTAGAACAAACTCGAATTCGTCAAATGCTTGAAAAAAGATTTCAAGCTGAACGAGAACGAATCTCTAAACAACTGGATATGGTCCTAGGACTTTCAAACTTATCAGTTTCGATGGATCAATCCAAAATAAACATCGAAGTGGTTCCCGATCGCGCCACGCTTTTAAAAAGCAATAAAGAATTTTGGCCTACCGAATCTGCCGAAGACTGGATCGATGAACAAGGCGGGCATCTTTATATTGGATCCAGCCAATGCGCCGGAAAACCCAAATGAGAAATTTAATTTTTCCCTTAGCCATTTCGTTGCTGACCTCACAAACAGGATTTTCTAAAAATTCACAACGGGCTGTAGTGGTCGCCAATCGCTTTCAAGAGCTTAAGAAATTAAAGCCCAGAAATACCGGGTCATTAGGATTTTTAGAATCCCAAGGAACAGCCGAAGGTAAATCCGAAAGCGAATTGATCGATATGATCAAGGGATTTCGTTTGTTGATCAATCAAGAGAAGCCAGGAGTTCAGCGAAATAATTACTTGTTAGCAGAATCCAGCGGATATTTAGCGCTTTCAAAAATCTATCGAGTAAAACGAGAGATGACTGAAAAAGATAAAGAGCGAGAGAAAAATTCAAATCGTCGGGCCTTAAAAAATACGTCCGAAGTCTTTCAGGATTCAAAATCCAGTGCCGACCAACAAGGGAAATCCCTTTATTACGGTGGAATGGCGCTGATCAATCTAGGAGACTACGAAGGCGCCAGAAAAAGCTTTCTGCAATCCATCGAAGTGCAGCCCAAATCGGCCTATGCGCCCGGTATGAATTTGTTTATTGCCGAAAATTTATTCGAGAAAGAAAAGTTTTCGGAATCACTTCGACAGTATGGCTTGTTCTACAAACAATATACCAATCAGCAAAAAGCATTAGCCATTTACAAAATGGGGTGGTGTCAGCTGAATTTAGAAAAACCCCAAAGTGCTGAAAAAATGTTTGTGCTTTTGGCTGGTCAAAAGTGGGCGGGTTCCTTTGCAGATGACGCTATTAAAGATCTGGCTTATATCTCTAGTTTTTTTAGAACCGAGCCCGAGTCCATTCAATTCGCAAAAACTCAGTTTGCGAATCAGTTGCCGGTGCGAATTCAGTACCTGACCGAACTTTATATTTATTTTCAGAATCAAAGCGGAAACAAAAAGAAGCCGCTGCTGCTGAATGAGATTTTAGCCCTTGAAACCGATATCGTGAAGCGTTTAAAAGTTTTGATTTTAACCTTGAGAAGTTCGCAAAAAGGTTTTGCATCGCTAGAACCAATACAGGACTTCCAAAGAATTCAGGCAGAGCTTAAAGAAAAAAAACTAAATGTTGAATCACCGCTCTTTAAAGAATTTGAATCTGACCTTGAGATCGAGCTTTTGGTGATGATCAAAGCGTACGCCGAAACTTTCTTTGGAAAAGTGAAGACAAATGAAAACTTAACTCCCATCGTGATTTCAAAAAATCTTTTGGAGCTTCTAGCCTTTCACGTCAATTACTTTCCAAAATCAGTGGAACGGCCTCAAACATTTCAAGTTTGGTTAAATGTTTGCAGTGAACAAAAGAACTACCAATGCCTGTATCAAATTTCGCATCAGGTGATTAAAGAAAAAGTGGGAACCCCAGAATTTCAGCTGCGTGCGGAACTGGATTTAATAAAAGCTTTGGACGAATTATCGCAAAAAAATGCAAGTCTTAAGCCCGAGCTTTTAAAAACACTGTCCGATTTTTTGGAAAAGCGCAAAGACGACAAAAACTGGTTACCACTTTCAAAGCGTCTAACGTTTTTGCTAAATCAGGATAAAAAGTATCCACAGGCTATTCCGTGGCTGAAGCAAATCTATGAACGTGAAAAGACCACTGAAAACTTGTACCGATTACTTTGGGTGAATTTTGAAATGGGGGATTTTGAAGCTATTTCTAAAGCTCAAGTGCCTACGGACGGCAATTCGTTTTCCAAAGATATTTTAAAGCTACAGCGCGAATCATTCTTAAAGCTTGCGGCTGTGCAGTTAGAAAAAAATGATTTTCCGAATTACGAAAAAAATCTAAAGAAATTTTTAGCTTTAAGTGATGATCCCGTGAAAAAAGATATCGCGCAAAAAAATTATCTACTGCAGCTTATGGATCGTAAAATGTTTGATCATGCCAACACCGAGCTTTTGGGTTTGAATTATACAAAAAGGCTGAAGGGCGATTTTTTAGGAATTTCGCTACAACTTTCCCAGATTTATATTAAGACCGATCAATTCGGCAAAGTGGAAAAGCTTTTAGAAGATCCTTCTTGGCAAACCCCCGTGAAAACTAAGAAAAAGAAGACGCCCGTTTCTTCCGATAATATCAAAAAAGATGTTGAACTGATTTATTTGATTTCAAGCTTGGGGCAAGATCCTCAAAAATTAGCGAAGAAATGGAATTTGTTATCGGATTCGATCGAAGAACATCGTGACTACCTGCTGAGCGTTTTGACTTTGACGTCACCAGGCGTTTTGATTGAACAGTTAAAAAATCAAAAAGCATTGTCTGTTTCCGAGGCTCGTTTTCTAAATTTGGCCTACCAGCTTCAGCAAGGAAAAAGTCAGATTCAGGTTGATCCGCACGTGGCCGGAATGTTGAAAAATTTAGAATCGCTAAAAGTGGTCAGGCGTATCAATAGTCAGTATGAAAAAAGCTACCAAGAAATCGTTTTTCCTAACTTGAAAATGTCGGCTGCGAAATACGACCGTTTTGCGCAAGATGCCTTAAACCGTTTGCGCGGCCTTCGAAAAAAAGTTGTCAAAGATCTTGAAAACAGATCTGCAGAAACCCAACTTAGCCTGTTGAATCTGGCCATCGAAAAAGAGCTGAAAGGCTACGAGTCTTTGCTGGCAGCTCCTTCGCCATCCAGTCTAACCCCGGCACAGGTGACTCAATATAAAACGGGTCTTGCTGAATTGGCTCAGGAGTTTAAAAATCAATCCAATGAATTTATAAAAATCAAAGTAAAAGTGGAAACCGATTTGTCGACGATGCAGACGCAAAAGCTTAAGGCTCCGCCGATGGATCGCTGGTTCTCTTCAGGAATTTCCCAGAAAAAGGACTTGGAAAAGTGTAAGACTGAAAAGCGTTGGGGTGCTTGTATTCTAATTTTAGATCAGATGAAGAGCTTAAACGAAATTAAGCCCGACGAGTACTTTATCTTGCGCACAGAAATTTTACTAAGTATTTCCAATAATGAAATGATGATTGAGTATTTGAAGCAGGAACTTGAATCCAATGGCCAGAGCGCTCTTGTTGAAAAATGGAGAGGACTTTTTGCCGATGAAAAAAAATAATTTCAGGATTTTTTTGGTTTTGATTTTAGGGTTCCATGCCTTTACCCAAGTCTATGCCCAGACTGATGACAGCGCTGAACTTGATAAGTTATCGCAGGAAAAGCCATCGAAGAATGTTCGCTCCAGACCTCAAGTTTTGGATTTTGAGGCCGAGGTCATCGAAGGCGAGCGAAAAACTCCAAATTTATTTTTGCAGTTAGAGATCGATTCGCCCAGTTTGGATTCTGTCATGTACAAGCGCCGAAACTTTAACGATTTTCATTTGGTCGAAGTCGATCGTAAACCCTTGTACAAGAGACCCGACAAGTAAGGAGCCCTATGAAAAAGTTAGTTTTCTCATACAAAGGTAAAGAGCTGGGAAGGTACTACCCGGGTTCGCCAACCATTCTGATTGGCCGTTCGCCCGCTTGTGATTTTGTCGTTAGGGCTTTTGGGATTAGACCCGTTCATTTTTTAATGGAGTGGATTGGATCGGGAACATTTTCTGCAACATCAGGTGAATGGTCGATCACCGATGTTTCGGCGCAAATGGGAATTTTAGAAAAGGATTTGCAAGGCACAAGTATTGGTCAGGGATTTATTTTAGATCAGAAGTCGGTCAAAGTTGGGGATTTTGAATTCAGTTGGATTGACGACCGACTTAGCGAAACGATTCTTGATGGCGGAGCCCTTCGTCAGCAAGTCAAAGGCATTGAAAATCAACAGGGCTCGAAGGGGATAGACTTTTCGGTTTTGGAAGTGATTAAAATTAACGCCGAAGCCGACCGTGTGACCAATATTTCTCATATTAACTTAAAAAGTTCCAAGCCACACAGTGAAGTTTTGCGAGATCTACCCCCAATGAGTTTGGTTTGGGAATTGGTCAGTTCTGGGGATTCACTAAAAGTGGAGATCAACGATTCTCCCAGTGACCTAAAGGTTTTTCAAAAAGGGATTCAGCTAAATCCCAGCGACAAGCTCAAAATTTCGATGGTTCAAGGGGATTTGGTTCAGATCCACTGGCGACTAGAAGATTATTTTTTCAGATTGGTGCCAGCAGTAAAGGCCGCAGAGACTCCGCTGGCCATTTGGAAGGACTCGTTTTATCGATATTTAATTTTCTCGTTAATTTTATTTCTATTAGTTTTTTGGATCCTTTGGTTTGGAGATTTCAAACAAGAAGTCGTTGTTAAGGAACCTCCAAGAATTGCGAAGGTTGAAATTCAAAAAGCGGCGCCTAAGCCGAAAAAAATTGAAGAGTTCAAAGAAGAACCCACTGCCGAGCCTCCTAAAAATATTGAGGCCAAAAAAGAGGAAAAAAAGCAGGAGCGAAAAACTCCTGTTAAAAACGACGAAGCACAAAAAGCCCAAGTTAAGAAGCCGGAGACAACACCCAAATCCCAAGTTAAGGGCTCGGTTAAAAACAAAGCCCCTGCCCCAGCGCTGAACACCAAACTTCCTCCGACAAATGTCAATCAAGTAGGCCTTTTAGGGTCGTTAAAGAAAACGCAATCCAGAAACACCGTACGCGCTGACCAAGTCATAGACGAAGGCGTCGTGCAGCAGCCGATCGCAGGCACCGAAGGGCAGTTCGTCGTGAAGCAGCCGCCCACGGGAACTTTGGCAAAGCAAACTGTTCAGGGCAAGGATCTAAGCCTATCAAAAGCGTCTTCAACCGTTTCGGGCGGAGATAGTTCTTCGGGAAGTTCAGTTGGAAAACTAGTCGACGTTGGTGGTGGAAACCAATTTTCGATCGGCTATTCCAATGTAGGATCCGAACTAGATCCAGGATCCGACCCTGAAGAAATTGTTGAAGGGGGTTTGAACAAAGAAACCGTTCGACGAACCTTAGCGACTTATAAAAAAGAAATTCGAACTTGTTACGAACGTGCATTGAATATCAAACCAAAGATTCGGGGTCGTGTTTCTTACAAATGGACGATCACTCCAAAAGGCGCCACCGCCGGTATCGCCACAGTAAAAGCAACGACTGAATCACCAACACTAGCGAGATGTGTGCAGGACGTGATTAAAAGTATCCGCTGGCCATCATCCAAAAACGGAAATCCGACAGTGGTTAAATATCCTTTCGAGTTTCAATCCAAGAAATAGAAAGATTATTTTTTCTGACTTTTATTCAAGGCTTCATTGATCAGCTGATTGAGGTCAGAAAAAAGATCGCCCTTGCGAATGCGAATCGATTTAAGGTCGCCACTCTTGATGTATTCGCGAAGTTCATTTTCAATGCGAAATAAAGGACCAGCGATGCGATTTGAAATCAACAACCCAATTCCGATATAAATCGAAAAAATCAAAAACACACCGGCTGTCACAGTCACAAGAGTTCCATTTTCCTGGGCTCGAATTAACACTGCGTCCGAAACCCGCATCAGCAGAATGGATAAAAATCCCATCGCTAATGAATAAATCAAAAAAATCTTTTGAACGGGCGATCCTAAAAAATATTTACGTTTAAAAAACGGGGGCCTTGAATTTGTCATAGGTCTAGGCTGACTTTCTTCCCGACGTTCGTCAAATGAGTTTTTTTTAAGCCTGTAGTTCAAAATTCGCCTGGTTTGTGACTCATTTCGAGTCACGTATTCACTATCGACTAAAGTCCAGATGTAAATATTCCGATAAGAATCGTATAGGGAGTTTACATATGCGATCCATTAGATCTCTTTCACAATTGAGCTTTAAAACCAGTTTAAGCAGTTGAATTTAATGATTTTTTAGCGATTTCAATTTTTTCTTTAGATAATTGGATCGATAAATCGATAATTTTATCTACAATTTTTTTGAATTTCTTGT